>NC_010529.1:0-300000 GCF_000069785.1 Cupriavidus taiwanensis LMG 19424
CATTTAAATAAGATTGGCATGAACGACATTTCCAGAAAACTCCCCGTTCCGCTCGATGGCGGCGCTCTCGACATTGCCGCAGATAAACGCGCCCTGCTCCGTGACCTTTTCCCGTCGGTCTTTACCGAGACAAAGAACGATCACGACGAGCTCGTCTTTAGTGTCGATTTCGAAAGGCTGAAGGCGGAGTTGGGGGCCTTCACGGAGGTCTTCGAATCACGAAGGGAGCGTTACGGGATGGACTGGCCGGGCAAGAAGGACTGCTTGAAGACTATTCAACACCGGTCATACGCCACACTCAAACCCGTTCCGGAGGAGTCTGTTCGGTGGGACAGCAGCGACAACCTCTTTATAGAGGGTGACAACCTCGAGGTCCTCAAGCTCCTGCAGAAGTCGTACTACGGCAAGGTCAAAATGATCTACATTGACCCGCCGTACAACACCGGCAATGAGTTTATCTACCCTGATAACTACTCCGAGAGCCTCGAGACGTATCTCGCCTACGCGAAACTCACGGACGAAGAAGGCAAGCGTTTCGCCACGAACACAGCGAGCGAAGGGCGCTTCCATACAAAATGGCTCAACATGATGTATCCGCGTCTTTACCTGGCGCGTAACCTTCTTACCGAGGATGGGACGATTTTCGTGTCGATCGACGAGCACGAGATCGAGAACCTCAACCGGTTGATGGACGAGATCTACGGAGAATCGAACCGTATCGCCACCATTGTTTGGAAAGGCGCCACAGACAACAACCCGACTAGGGTTGCCGTTGAGCACGAGTACATCGTTTGTTTCGCGAAGGATATCTCCAGATGCCCCGCCGTTTGGAAGAGCCGGGTAAGCGACGCAAAGGACATGATGCTAGCCAAGTACGAAGAACTGCGCCCCGTGTACTCCAGTCCAGGGGTGATCCAGGAACACTTCCGCCGATTCATCAAGGACAACTCCGAATCGCTCGCGTCCATCACGCACTACAACCTAGTCGACAATGACGGCGTATATACAGGATCTCGGAAGGTCCATAACCCGAAGCCGGGCGGATATGTCTACCGGGTCGAGCATCCTGAAACAGGCGAAAACTGCGTCTTGCCAGCTAATGGGTACCGATTTCCCGAGGAGCGGATGAAGGAGCTTATTCAGCAGAAGAAGATCATTTTCGGTGACGACCATACCCAAATCGTACAGATCAAGGAATACCTCAAAGACTTCGAGGAGAAATTGTCGAGCGTCATCCACTTGGACAGTCGTGCCGGCGCTAACGAGATCGGCCGTCTGCTGGGAAATCGAAAGGTGTTCACAAACCCCAAGCCTTACGAACTGCTCGCGTACATCTTCGATTTTCAGTTAGACAACGGGGACATCCTTCTCGATTTCTTCGCCGGCTCGTGCGCGTCGGCCCAAGCCGTCATGGATTTGAATGCCAGGGATGGGGCCAAACGCAAATTCATCATGGTCCAGCTTCCCGAGCGCTTGGACGCGAGCGTCAAGGAGCATAAGGAGGGGCTAAGTTTCTGTCGGGACAACGGCCTTCCTGAGAACATCGCAGAAATCAGCAAATCGCGCCTGCGGCGCGCCCTCGACCGCTATTCCGGAGAGGATGCACGCCAGGCAGAGCTTACTTCTTCCGATGCTGACCTCGGTTTCCGCGTTTTCAAGTTGGACAAGTCGAACTTCCGCCGATGGCAACAGATTGGAGCGAACGCTACGGTCGACCAGATCGCTGAACAACTTGAACTCCATGTCGAGCACGTCGATCCCTCGGCCTCCCAGGAAGCCCTTCTCTTCGAGATCCTGCTGAAAGCCGGCTTCCGCCCAACGGCGAAGGTAGAAACCGTGGAGATGGCCGACCTTCCCTTGTATTCAGTAGCAAGCGGCGCGCTACTGATCTGCCTAGCCCACAGGATCACGAAGGAACTGATCGATGCTGTCGCCGCAGCAGAACCGATGCACTTCTTCTGCCTCGATTCGGCCTTCGGCGGCAACGACCAGCTAAAGGCAAACGCTGTTCAGACCTTCGCCGCGCGCAACCAGGGCCGCGAGAAAGCCTCGCAGATCGTATTTCGCACTGTTTAACCCAGGGCTCTACGATGAAGCTCAAATTTGACTCAACGCTGGAGTACCAGCACGACGCGTTCAACGCCGTAACGGACCTGTTCGAGGGAATGGCGTTCAGCCAGGATAGCCATTCCGTCACGCTCGGAACGGAAACGATGTTCGGCGGCGAACATGCCGAGCTTGGGATCGGCAACATAATGCCGTTGGCTCCGACGCAATTTCTTGCAAACTTGCAGTCTGTCCAAGCACGCAACAACGTTCCGAAATCCCGAGCCTTGATCGAAGAAGGCGGCCCGTACGATTTCCCGAATTTCTCCATTGAAATGGAGACCGGTACCGGGAAGACCTACGTCTACCTGCGCACTGTGTTTGAATTGAACCGCCTCTATGGTTTCCGGAAATTCGTCGTCGTCGTCCCGTCAGTCGCGATTCGCGAAGGCGTCACGACTTCTCTCGTGCTGATGCGGGACCACTTCCGAGATTTGTATGACAACGTCGCGTTCGACAGCTTCGTGTACAACTCGAGGGATCTGAGCCGCGTCCGGCAGTTCGCCGTAAACAACGAGATCCAGATCATGGTGATCAATATCCAAGCCTTCGCGAAGGATGCGGAAAAAGCTGGAAATGTGATCCATCAGGAGCAAGATCGAATGTCGGGCCGCAAGCCGATCGACTTCGTGCGGGCAACGAACCCGATAGTCATAATTGACGAGCCGCAGAGCGTCGATACCACCGCGAAATCCCAAAAAGCGATCGCTGGACTAAATCCGCTCCTCTGCCTGCGCTACTCGGCGACGCACGTCCACCCGTACAACCTGCTCTACCAGCTCGACCCGATTCGGGCATATGACCTCCGGCTAGTCAAGCAAATCGAAGTCGTGGATGCGAATCCCGTACGGGACTTCAACCGGACGATGGTCCGCCTCGACTGGATTGGTTATCCGGGAAGGGCCAAAACGCCTCAGGCCAAGGTCACGGTTTTCGAAGATACCTCGAACGGACCGCGGGAGAAACCAGTCACGCTCAAGCACGGCGCGGATTTATCCTTGTTCACAAACCGCTCCGACTACGAGGGGTATCAGGTCACCAACATCAGCGCCGAACCGGGAAGCGAGTATATCGAATTTGGAAATGGGCAGATCCTCGAGCTATCGCGGGAAACGGGGGGCATGGCCGACGAGCGCATGAAGAATCAGATTCGACAAACCGTCGAAGAGCACTTCGCCAAAGAGAAGAAATTTAAGGCGCTCGGGATCAAGGTCCTGTCGCTGTTCTTCCTCGACCAGGTCGGCAGCTACCGCCAGTATGACGACGAAGGGAACCGGTGCAATGGAAAGGTCTCTCAGTGGTTCGAAGAGATCTATGCAGAGGTCGCTGCCAAGTCAATTTACCAGGGCGTGCTCACCTACTCAGCCGAGCAGGTTCACGACGGCTACTTCTCGGCAGACCGCAGGAAGGGCAAGGTCGTCACACTTCTGGACACGAGCGGCAGCACCGCCAAGGATGACGAGACGTACGAGCTGATCATGAAGGACAAAGAACGGCTGCTCGACCCGGAGGAGCCACTCCGCTTCATCTTCAGTCATTCGGCACTCAAAGAAGGCTGGGATAACCCGAACGTCTTTCAGATCTGCACACTCCGGGAGATGGGAACTGAAAATGAACGCCGCCAGACGCTCGGCCGCGGACTTCGCCTTCCCGTCAACAAAGACGGGGACCGGATCTTCAACGAACAGATCAACCGCTTGACGGTCATCGCGAACGAGTCTTTTCAAGACTACGCCAAGGGCCTTCAGGCCGACATTGAAAAGGCCATCGACCCGGACGGAAGTTTCCGTTTTGGTCGGGTTCCGAAACTGGCGTTCACTCCTCTGCTCAACCCGGAAGGAACTGCCCAACTCACCGAGGAGCAATCCGAGGCAATCTGGAAGCACCTTGTGTCCAAAGGGTTCCTCGACCGAAACGGCGACTTCGAAAGTGCCTTCAAGCCGAATTCTGAAGGCTTCACCCTGAATCTACCCCTGGATTTTTCCGCCGAGGGATTCGAGGCTGCCGTGGTAGGCCGTCTCAACCGATTCGTCCCCCGCGACTTCGTTAAGGACGCCCGAATGCGCGAGTCAGTCAAGTACAACAAGCGGGTCGAACTCAATCCCGAGTTCCAGATTCTCTGGGAAAAGATCAGTCGGAAAACTCGCTACTCGGTGGAATTCCAAACCGACGAGCTGATCGCGAAGGCTATCTTAAAGATGCGAGACATGCCTGAGATCAAGGCCGTCCGGATAGAAGTCACGAAACGATCAGTCGACATCACCGAAGCCGGGGTGGACGGCGGGCTCGTGACGAGCAACCGCACATATGTCGTGGCCAACGAGCAGCCGCTTCCGGACATACTTGCATTCCTTCAACGCGAAACCGAGCTCACGCGCGGAACGCTCGTACGTATCCTTAAGGATTGCGGACAACTCAACTACTTCGGGATAAATCCGCAGGCCTTCATGACGGAATGCGCCAAGCTAATCAACCGAGCCCTCCACGAACTTATTGTTGACGGGATCAAGTACGAGCCGATTGCCGGTCAGGCATACGAAATGCGCCTGTTTGAAGAGGCAGAAGTTGAGGAATACCTCGACAGGCTGTACGCGGTGAAAGAAAAGGCCGGAATTCTCCCGGACGGCACCGAAGTGCCAAGGACGCCGTATGACTGGATTTCTTTCGATTCGGAAGTGGAGCGGACGGTGGCCGAACGGCTCGACGGGGATCCCCAAGTAAAGTTCTTTTGCAAGCTCCCGCGGGGATTCAAGGTTCCGACGCCGATCGGCAACTACAACCCCGACTGGGCGATCGTCCTCGAGGACGATGGGAAACTTTACCTTGTCCGCGAAACGAAGAGCACGCTCGATTCCGACAAGCTCCGCGACAGTGAGAACCGGAGAATAAAGTGTGGTAAAGCACACTTCAAGGCGCTCGGCGTTGACTTCAAGGCGGCGACGAACATCCATGAGGTACTGACTGGAGCTGCCTAATTCGTCGCGCCGCGCTCTGCGGCGCTAGTCGCTCACAGTAACCCGTCAGCACCATGAAAGTGATTGCGGGCGATTTACCCAGAATGATCGACGAGAAGGCAGCATGGGTTGGAAGGCGGTGTTCCAGTTCGATAATCAAACGTCCGCGGCGGCGATGGAGCAGCAGGGGTGCGCGGCCGAGTTCAGCGGGGCTACCCACCGCACAAAAAGGCGGCGCAACTGGCGGAGTCAGGGTGGCGAGCAACGTGGGCCGCGGTGGATTAGCAAGCGAGCGTGTAGGGAAGGGACGAACTTCGCATGCGGCTCAATGCTGACCAACAGCAGCAAGTCCAACTGGACCCTCGAAGAATTGCAGTGGACCCTTCATCCAGAAGGCGACACGAATGGGATGGCATGGCGCGATGGTTCCTCGATCAAGTTCATCAGCAACCCGCCCTGCTTAAGAAGGGCCAGCAGCATCCTACTTGAAACGTTCGTACGGACCGGCCATGGAATTCGTTCCCGCTAAGAATGCTACCGCTACTTGCGTAGCCGCCCGCTTCGAGCCCGAAGTGCACCAATTCGGACTCTGTTGGCCGCAGCTGTCGCCTCGTCATTTTTTTGAGCAGAGTGTTGAAAAACCTCTGCCTCCGAGAGAACCTGGCGGCCTACAGCTTTATCATTTAGGGACGGCAGTCCGACAAAACATGAGAGCGAGAGGGTAATTTGCAAAAATCGTCGAACAATCAGTCTACATTTGGGAATTCGCTGAGTGGGAGGCTGCTAGCTGATTTGCGTCGTGCGAACACCGAGGCAGCTAAGAAGGAGCGGTTCTTGCAATATCTCTCCGCCGTCTTCGCGCACGACCTCGGTGCGCAGGAACTAATCGCCGCACTTTCACTCGGTGCTGAGAGGACCGTAGCCAACGTTGTTCGTGGCGGCAAAGCGAGCCGCGGCCGGGCAGACACCCAGACGAATACCGTCATTGTGGAATGGGAAAAGGACCTGTCGCGTACCGGTGAGCACGCTATGGAACAGCTAGAGGAATATCTTGCGGGTAACTGGCGCTCCGGTCAAGAATACCGCTTCATTCTTATCGCAACCGACGGAATCAAGTGGCGAATATATGCCCCTGATTGGTCCACCTTGGAAATGGGGCAATTCTCTCTAACATCAAATTATTCACTCCGAGAGATTAGAAAATTTGATCTAACCGAGGAATCCCTGGGCGAATTCCCGTTTTTTCTCGATGAAATTCTGTTCGCATCTCAGCCAAAGATTGCGACCCTAGAAAGTATCCGTTCCGATTTTGGTGATACGTCATCTACGTTCATCAATTCAATCAGTTTCTTATTTGACTGCATTAAAGATTTTTCTCACCACTCAGAACTTCAGGTGGCACTTGATCAGTGGAGAAAATTTCTTAGCGTTGCTTATGGACGGTTCGATGCTTCACCGGGAATGTTCCTCGTTCACACGTATCTATCTATTTTTGCAAAATTAATCGCGTTTTCGGTCATAGCGGAGGAAACCGCCAGAGGGGATCAAAGAGTTAAATCCATCCTCAGCGGAAAGGAATTCGCGAAATTTAACGTTGAAAGATTTATCGAGGACGACTTCTTTCATTGGGTAAACGCTGAGCCCTATTTTTCCCGCCTAAAACCTGCCTTCCGCGAAATTAATAATCGGATCGGCGAGTACGACTTGACTGATGTTCGGGAAGACATTCTCAAGGGTGTTTATCAAGAACTTGTTGATTTAGATACTCGTCACGCACTCGGAGAATATTACACACCGGACTGGCTGTGTGAAAAGATCGTCGAAGAAACCCGATTTACCGAGACGTATCGAGTATTAGACCCCGCATGTGGCAGCGGGTCATTCCTGCGCGCCGCAATCGCGAAGATGCGAAATGAATCGCCTCAGATTGACGCTACCACAATATCGAGAAGAGTTGTGGGAATCGACATTCACCCGCTTTCGGTACAGATCGCAAAAACGACGATCATCATCGCGATGGGGAAGCTGATTGCCCAATCAAATGACCCAGTAACGTTGCATATTTATTTGGCAAACTCCCTACTGGTCCCGGAAACATCGGCCGACTTATTTGAATCCACATTCAAAGTTAGCGTTGACAACCGTCAGTACTCTCTAAATGTGGCTAGAATAGCCGGCCCAGATGAATTTGATTCCCTCATTACATTTTGCGACGATCTGGTGAGACAGCATGAAGGCTTGATTGCCCAATCGAGGTTTTTCAAGCTGGCGACTTCCGCATTGGATGGGGCTACCGACCAGCTCAAGCACGATTTGTATTTCGTGTACAGGGGCATGAAGGAAGCAAGCATTAACGGGCGCGACTCGATTTGGAAGTTTATTCTTCAAAATAGCTATAAGCCTGTTTTCTTGCGCGGTCAGTTCGATCTAATTTTGGGAAATCCGCCATGGTTAACGTATGCGGACGTCACCAATTCCGATTATCAACAGATGCTAATGGGATTGGCAGATCACTATAACGTCACCCCCCCAAAAAGGGCTGATATCCCACACCTCGAAATCGCCGCGATCTTTGTTGCACACTCGGTCAATTACTTTCTGAAACCTAGTGGAACACTTGCATTCGTACTGCCAAGGAGCTTCGTTTCTGCTTCCCAACATGAAAATATTCGGAGAGGAACCGTAAGCAGCCTCGAGTTAAAGGAATTGTGGGACTTGAACGACGTAAGTCCACTTTTCCGTGTTCCCTCATGCGTTATGTTCTTCAAACACAGCGCATCGGATAACCTCCGGCGGCGAGTTTCTCTTCCGACTTTTCCTGGGAAGCGACTGGAAGGAAAGCTACCTCGCGAGCATCTACATTGGGGGAACGCTACAAGATTCATCCGCCTAGAAGACGTTTCATGGCACTTGTCTACGTTAGGTGCGTCGGGCGCACGCTCGGCGTTTACTGTGGGCGGGTCCACGCAGTCAATAGGCACTAATGCATATGAGAAGAAATTCTCGCAAGGGGCGACGGTTGTTCCACGCAATTTCTTTTTCATTGATCTGGAAACGGATTATGATGGTGGCGGCTTTGTCGGGCGCACTTGGTCTGTCAGAACCGCCACGGCAGCGGCCCGAGAGGCAAAGGCGCCTTGGAAAAACCATTCCCTAACGGGTCGAATTGAGGGCGACTATATCTTCAGGACAGCCATCGCAAACAATCTCGTACCCTTCGCGCTTTTCTCCCCCCCCATCGTGGCACTTCCAATTACTGAGAATGGGTCAGATCAGGAAGCCACTTCATTCAGTCTCTTAAATAATGCCGATCTTTTGGGTAGGCGTTCAAGATACGCCGCGGCTTGGTTCTCTGAGGCAGAACACCTCTGGGATAAGCACCGCACGGAGAAAAATAGGAAAAACGGAATTGGACTGCTTCGATGGCTAAATTGGCAAAACAAATTGACCGATCAGAATCCATCTGCGCGATACCTTGTTATCTATACGTCTTCGGGACAAGATGCCTGCGCCGCGGTGGTAGACCGACAGGATTTTGATGCGCCCTTCATTGCCGAACACAAGACATATTGGGCTGAGTTCGGGACCAGAACAGAAGCCGACTATGTGTCAGCATTCATTAATTCTGATTTTGCTAACTTTCAGATTAAGGATTTTCAATCTAGAGGACTTTTCGGAGCGCGTGATATTCATAAGCTGATCGTAAAGGTACCGTTCCCTCGATATGACGCCAGCAATGAGATGCATAAGCGACTCTCTGCACTTGGCCGGAAGTGTGGTCAGTCGATCAGCACGTACCTTGAGAAGGAGATCGCCCATGATGCATCCGCCCGAGGACTTGGACGTTTACGAGCTCGGATTCGGGAAATGCTGTCTGGAGAGATGCAAGAAATAGACGAGATCGTATCGGTGCTGTCTACAGGACGATCCATTGACGCTGCGGCTCGCCGAGGAAAAAAAAGAAGCCGCCAGCCCCGATTGCCTGGACTGTTCGACTAAGCGGGCTGATTGGCGCAAGTGGATGTCTGGCGTAATTGCGCGCCCGCCCAAGTAGCGCCAACAGTTGGGGCACGCCGCGGCTGGCTAGGGTAGTCGTGCCTGCAGCCGCGTCGTACGCCTGATTGGATTAGATATGCGAGCTCTCGACGACAGCAGCGCCTCCAGCATTGAGTCAGACGATCTAATCCTTCGGCTTCCATGACAAGGCGGCCGACGTGCGTCTGCGCCAGCAAGGGGTCATCGTACTTTCCATGCAAAAAATGGCGGTAGCGGACCGCAGAGCCGCCCGCAGCAAGGTTTCTCGGTGCAATCAATCACGGGCCGACGGTGCATCCGTAAGTCCTTGATAGCCAAAAGCTTTCGGGGTCATACCGCCAGAAAATGCACGGAAAGTACGATGCCCCCACCTTCAGTCCAGTCGCTAACTGTTTGCCTGAGCGGGTCAGTCCAGAACTCGATCGACTGCGGAGAACATACCCCGCCTGGCCTTCGCGCGGGCGATGGTCATTTCCCGACTCGACAGCCTCGAGCCAGGCGAGATCACAGCGATGCTTGATCTCCACGAGCGGCTATCGGCCGGCTAACGCTGGAGGGCGGCTGCGGTGCCGGCTTGCTGAGACGGCGATCCGGGCGCTTCCAACTCAGCTTCGCCAAGAAGCGGCGCCATGCCGACTGCGGCTGAGAGAACAGCCAGCGCTCGGTGTCGGCGCCGTCTTTGCGTCCGAGGACCGCGACAAGGGACTCGACGGCCAGGCAGTATTTCTCGTAATCGTCTTCGGTCATCGTCCGGTCGATAGCGGCAGGTTTGCTGGCCGCGACAAGACGGATGTAGTTATCCGCAGCGATCGCGAACACAGGCTCGCCGTCTGCACCTACAGTCCAGTTGGCCCGGTTCAGCGCCAGGATGGACTTGGCGAGCCACTGGTCCAGGATATAGGCGCCCGAGCACCCGAAGAAGAACATCACCTTCGTAAAGAAGGACGGGCCCATGCCTTCGAGTTGGGCGGACGCGATCAAATAGCGAAATGCACGGTAGGCCTGCCGGCGAGTCATCGTCGGCAGTTTTTTGGCGAGCGCTTCAATGGCAGGCACGCACGCCCAGAGGGCGCAGCCGGTCGCCTTCCTGCGGGACCTTCCGCCAAACGCCATCATCGCTGCGAAGCGCCACTTGAAGGGGACATCAGTGCGTGCGCAGAAGTCGAGGAGTTCGTACCGGTTCAGAGGGCGATAAAGCTCGGGAAAGCCAGATTGTTTGGCGGCCTCCAGAATCGACGTTTCGGGCAGCTTCAGCCGTTCGAGCCATTCGATCGCCGACAAGGCGATCCAGTCCACCGGATCATGGTCCGGGTCCAACAGACGCTCGAGAACGTGCTGTGCCACCCAGATCGGAGGCTGGACTTGTGGCGTCGAATTTGCGGGGGTGGGGTGCGACAAAGGCATCGTTGTCTCCTTGCGGAAATAAGCCGATAGCTGTGTCGCAGGCACCATGCCCGCGATCCAAGACAGCCATCGGAAGGACTCTTGACGATGCGGGCGTAAGTGTGCCGGCATCGTCAAGAATCCTTCCTATATGGGCTATCGATTCGAAGGCCTGACGAAGTGTCAGACTGGGCTGTGCATGCCCTCTACACCAACTTGATGTAGTCGAACCCTATGGACCGCGATGCGGTGTCTTTGCCTGCTTCCCTAGGAAGGGAACGTAAGAATAGCCTAGTTCGCGGCGAAGTCAAGCCTGCCGCTCTGCGATGCCCGGGAATCTGGTGGCCCGCGCGTGGCAAGCGGGCCATCGCATCGGCGACTCAAGTGCCGCGACGCAGGGAGAACAGGTCGCGCAGTTCCGCGTTGCTGAGGCTTCCCAGCGACTCGTCGCCGGCTCCCACAGTCAAATCCGCAAGCGCGCCTTTGCCTTGAATCATCTCGTTGATCCGTTCCTCGAAAGTCCCTTGGGTAATGAAGCGATAGACCTGAACATTCGCATGTTGCCCAATGCGCCAAGCCCGATCACTGGCTTGATTCTCGGCGGCGCGATTCCACCACAAGTCGTAATGGATTACGTGGGAGGCGGCGGTCAGGTTCAAGCCCGTGCCGCCGGCCTTGAGCGTAATCAGCATGATGCGCTGCACCGGGTCGGTCTGAAAGCGCTCGACCATGGCATTGCGTTGGGTGGTTGTGGTGCCTCCATGCAGGAAGAGCGGAGCAAGGCCGTATCGCGACTGGTGCCAATCGGCGAGAATCTCGCCCATCTCCCGGAATTGGGTGAACAGGAGCACCTTCTCGTGGCGCTCATAGATGGAGTCGAGCAACTCAAAGAGCGCCTCGGATTTCCCCGAGTGCAAAACCCCAGACTTGAGATACTGGGTCGGGTGGTTGCAGATCTGCTTGAGTGCCATCGTCATCCGGAAGACGAGGCCGTGGCGCGAGATGCTAGCCTCCGCGTTTTCGAGCGCTTCCAGTTCGCTATCCAGCACCCTCTTGTACAGGGCCGCTTGTTCGTCTGTCAGGGCGCAGTAGCGGTCCTGCTCGATCTTGTCTGGGAGATCGTTGATGATGGTCTTGTCGGTCTTGAGGCGACGCAGCAGGAGCGGTGCCGTCACGCGTTTGAATTGATCCACGACGCTATGATCCCCGTGCACCTGGATCGGCGTCGCGAACTCCTTCTCAAACTGTTTCAGCGTGCCCAGGTAGCCCGGATTGACAAAGTCAACGATGCTCCAGTAGTCCGCCAGGCGGTTTTCCACTGGCGTCCCGCTCATGGCGATGTGGTTGGTGGCCGGGACGGACTTGAGCGCCTTGGTTTGTGCCGCGGCTGGGTTCTTGATGTTCTGCGCTTCATCGGCGACGAGCAGGTGCCACTGCATGCCGGCGAGCATGGCTGCGGACCGCCGAATCACCCCGTAGGTAGTAATCGTGACGTCCGGGCGGTCGGCCTTGAGCTCACGCTTTGCGCCGTGAAAGATGCCGTACGTGAGGCCGGGGGCAAAGCGCTGGATCTCTTTCGCCCAGTTAGTCAGTAGCGTCGTCGGGACGACCACGAGCGCCTTGTGGGCGGCGACAATCATTTTGTCCGGCGTAGCGACAAACATCTTGGCCGGTGGCGGGAACTCGGAGGCGGCGTAGCCGCCGGAGAGTTTCCGCCACCGGCGGCGCCGAGTTGGCCGGGTTCTACGATGGCTGATCGCATCAATAAGCGGTCAGTCCATGTCTGGAACCCGTATTACCGACCAACAGGTTAGCCTCTACATGTCCAAACGCAAACAGCATACCCAGGAGATTGCCGCTGCCAAGGCCGGCATCAGTGTGCGCAGTGCCCGGCGTATCGAACGTGATAGCCAACTGCCTTCGCAGAAGCCCCGCCGTTACTGGCGCTCGCGGCCCGATCCATTCGTCGAGGTCTGGGACACCGAGGTCGTGCCGATGCTTGCTAGCGAGCCGCGCCTGCAAGCCATCACCATTCTGCGCAAGCTCCAGGACGACCATCCCGACCAATACCCTGACAGCATGCGCCGCACGCTCGAACGGCGCATCAGCAAGTGGCGGGCTGTGTCTGGACCGGCCAAAGAAGTCTTCTTCCCACAGGAACACGCGCCGGGGATCCGGGCACTGTCGGACTTCACCGATATGCAGGCGCTGGGCATCACCATCTCCGGCGTTCCATTCCCTCACCGCCTGTATCACTTCGTGTTCGCGTTCTCGCGCTGGGAGTACGCCCAAGTGGTTGAAGGCGGAGAGAGCTTCGAGGCGCTGTCCTCGGGCTTGCAGAACGCGCTCTGGCAGGCCGGCGGCTGCCCGCGAGAACATCGCACCGACAGCCTCTCGGCGGCGTTCAAGAACCTGAAGGAGCAGGAGGACTTCACAACGCGCTACGAAGCCCTGCTGGACCACTATGGGATGACCGGCACCCGTAACAACCGCGGCCTGGGCCACGAGAACGGCAGTGTGGAATCATCCCACCGCTATCTGAAGGAGGCTGTCGACCAGGCACTGATGCTGCGCGGCCACCGGGACTTCGAGGATCGAGCCGCCTATGAGGCGCTCCTGCGCGAGGTCGTGATGCGTCGTAACCGGCGTCATGCAGCGGCGTTCCGTCTCGAGCGCGAGCAGTTGACGGACCTGCCTCCCCGGCGCACGACGGACTTTGCCGAAGAGGAAGCGCGTGTCACCCGTTGCAGCACATTCACCGTGCGCGGCATCCTCTACAGCGCGCCGTCCCGCCTGATTGGTCACCGTCTGAAGGTGCGTGTGTACGGCGACCGACTGGACTGCTACCTGTCCGGAGCCATGGTGTTCAGCACTCCTCGGGGCTCCCACGCCGCGCACAGCACCCGCCGCGCTATCGACTATCGGCACTTCATTGAGGGGCTCAAACGTAAGCCGCAGGCCTTCAAGGGCCTGGCGTTCCGGGACGATCTGTTCCCTCGGGAGGCCTATCGGCGAACCTGGGAGCAGCTTGATGCCCGGCTGTCGCAACGCGACGCGTGCAAGACGATGGTTGGCCTGCTTGAGCTGGCGGCCATGGACGGTATCGAAGCCGTGCTGGCCGTGCGCCTGGAAGCCATGTTGGGCGATGGTGATCTGCCGGATCTGGAAGCGCTGCGCGAGGAGTTCTCGCCGCGGCAAGCCGATCACCCCGTCATCCATGTCCAGATGCCGGCGACCAGTTGCTACGACGCCCTGCTGGGCCAGGGGGTCGCAGCATGAACGCGCCGCTCCCAATTGATGCCGCCCGCCTGACGTTGATGCTCAACGAACTGCGCCTGCCCACCATTGGCCGGCTCTGGCCAGAGTTCGCACAGCGCGCCGACAAGGAAAGCTGGCAGGCAACCCGGCTGCTTGGCGCCTTGCTCGAACACGAACTGGCCGAACGGGCCAAGCGGCGTATCGAACGACACCGAACCGAATCCCGCCTGGATCCAACCAAGACGCTGGCTGCCTTCGACTTCAGTGCTGTGCCCATGGTCTCCAAGGCGCACGTGATGGCACTGGCGAGCGGTGATTCCTGGCTGGAGAAAGGTGCCAATGTGTTGATCTTCGGCCCGCCGGGCGGTGGGAAGAGCCACCTCGGATCGGCCATCGGGCATGCCCTGATCGACGCTGGGTACAGGGTACTGTTCACGCGTACCAGCGAGATCGTCCAGAAGCTGCAGGCAGCCAGGCAGAGCCTGCAGTTACCTGCAGCCCTGGCCAAGCTCGACCGCTTTGACCTGATCATCCTGGACGACCTGTCGTACGCCCGCAAGGACCAGGCCGAAACCAGTGTCCTATTCGAACTGATCGCCGAGCGCTATGAGCGGCGCAGTCTGCTGATCACGGCCAACCAGCCGTTCTCAGGCTGGGACAACGTGTTCCCTGACCCCGGCATGACCATCGCCGCGATTGACCGACTCGTCCACCATTCGACGATCTTTGAAATGAACGTCGAAAGCTACCGTCGGCGCACCGCAAGCGACAAGCAGTCTGCTCGCCGACGACAATCATCCAGCGACAACGACAATCACCGCGACATCGATAACGGAGCGACAACCATGACCTAACACTCACCGACAATCATCCCGGCCAACCGGCCAAAATGATTGTCGCTGGACCGGCCGTCCTGCTTGACGCTATCTAGCCTTGGCCGCATCGAGCGCGCCAACCTGCTTGAGCGCGAGAATCGCGGCAATGACCTGGAGGGTCTTGCCCAGTCCCATGTCATCCGCAATGACGCTCCCGAAGCCGATGCAAGCATTGCGAAAGAGCCAATTGAACCCGCGCTCCTGGTAGGGGCGCAGTTGTGCTTCCAGCCCGTCAGGCAACGAGCATGGCTCGATATCCTGCAATTTTCGGAGGATCGCTTCGGCGTTCTTGTCTCGCGCGATTGCCGCGCCATCAAGCTCTCCGGCGATGGCGATGCGTAAAAGTTCCGGAGCTGTCACCTTCGGGGGCGCAGCGAGGGCAGCGCTTAGGCTGGCGAGTTCCTTGGGATCCAGATAAACGTATTCGTCCTTGATCCGCAAGACACCACTCGCGCCTTGCACGAGCTGCTCGAACTCACGCTTGCCGAGAATGTGATCGCCGATTGCGATCTGCCAGTCAAACGAGAACAGGTCGTCAGCCCGGAACCAACTGACGGTACTCGGCGGTTGCCCGGCAATTCGCATGGAGAGCTTCGGCCGCAACAGCGCTTCCATTCCCTTCGGCAAAAGCGAGCGAATCCCCATCAGCCGCAGCACGGGCAGCGTGTCATTCAGCCATGACGGCAACTGCGCCGAGGACACGGCGATCGGCGTCCTGGCCTCCCTTTGTACGTAGTCGTTGATGGGAGGGCAGTGCTGGTCGAGCACAGAGATTGTCTGCAGAACCGCATAGCGGTGCTTGCCCCATTGATTGTCTGCGATGACGGTTGCCAAGGCTGTTGGTTCCCGGGTCGGGTGCTCTCTGTCCTGGACGTCAATGTCGACCGTGAAGCCCGCCCCGATATCGTCCACCCGCAGGACGGGCGAGAATCGCCGCTCGGCGAGATGGAAGGCGGAGAGGGAGGTTTGAATGGCGCCCGGGATAGCGCCCTCGCCGGGCCGGTCGAAGTGGGCGTAGTTGTCAGTGAAGAACAGCCCAAGGATCATGTCGCCGTTAGGCGAGCCAGCCCATGTGCGGACATAGTGCGTGAGCCATACGGAGCATAGGTGCAGGGCTCCTGCATACCGCTCCACCGTCTTCCGTGGGCGTGACTGGCCATCGACGGTAAGTAGGCGCGGTGGCAGTGCCACGGCGTGAACTACACCTTTCACCTGCTCGTCCGCGATCGCGGGCAACCATCGCACCCCTGCGACGTTATTGGTGTGGGCATAGATCTGGGGTGTGACCGCTCCCTTGCTAAGCAGGTGCAAGGTCACCAGCCGGAGTTGATAAAAGGCCGCCACCTCCGGCTGGTAGTCGGGTAGGTCGCTTGCCTCAATACGTGCTAATGCACCCAGGAAATCCGACGGCGCGGTGGCCCGAGTCACTCCGCTCATCGCTGCACCAAGTGTCGATGGCCACACCAGGCCTTGGCGGATATGTGGCTTGTCGTAGGGGAGAATCGGCGAGTAATCGTCCTCATCCCTCTCGCCGGCCAGGTTCTTAGCGGCAGTCTTGGCGACCCTAGCGAGACGGCTGCGGACCGCTTCCCGGAAATCCCCCTTGGAAAAGAGAAACTTGGATGCTCGGGCAGCAACCGACTCAGCGGTTCGAGCAGGTCAGGGATCGAAGAACAATCGATCGGTTTGAATTCGGTGACTTGCGCCTGCTCCTCCCGCTTTTCCCCTCGACGTACTGGCGCCGCCATAGGTAGCAGATCGGACAGCGTGGGCACTGGCCGGTTCACCTCGTTCTGGATGCTGAGCCGGCAATCATCGAGCGCACTGACCAGATCCAGCCCGCGAAGGCTGAACACCAAGAAAGGGTCTCGGTCAATCTCGGCGCTCAGGACGTAGATAACGGCCGCCAGGTGTTTGCAGGGGACCGCCCAATCCGGGCACGAGCAGGTCATCCGAAGATCGCGCCACCCGGTTGGGAAGACATTGATGCCTTCCTTTTGGCTGAGCCCGAGTACCGCCGGGTCCAGTTTCACGATTAAGCAACCGCCCGATGAGCGCCGGGTTGCCGGCAATGGCCTTAAAAAGGGTTCATCGAGGAATTCCGGGGAAGGCTGCGCGGATTTTGAGGAAGAAGTATTCCTCGTCGCGATAGCCGTACGCGCGGCGCTTGATGACCTTGATGGTGTTGTTGATGCCTTCGACCACGCTGGTGTTCAATGGGTGGCGGCAGCGGGCCAAGATGCCATGCCAGTAGCCTTGCAGGCGCTTCGCAAACAACTCCAGGGCAGGTATTCGGCTCTGCCGAGCCTGCTCGCACCATTGCTCCCAAGCTTTTTGCGCCCACGCCGGGCGGCGGTAGAACCATAGCCGCTTTAGCTCGTCGCGCAACAGATAGACTGTCAGCAATGGCCGGTTCGCCTCCAGGACCTCATCCAGATGAACCGCCTGGGGGACGCTCAAGTTCTCCCGATTCCGCAGCAGTAGCCAGCGTGTGGACTTGAGCACCCGTCTGGCCGGCCGATCGTGCCGCAGCTGATTGGCCTGATCCACCCGTACTCGGTCGATGACCTCACGCCCGTACTTAGCTACCACGTGGAACAGGTCGAAGACCACCTCTGCTTGCGGGCAATGCGCCCGGATCTCCAACTCATACGCGGTCGTCATGTCGATGGCGACGGCCTCGATGCGCTGCGCAACGCCGGCGGGGAGCTGCTCAAAGAAGGCTCGGGCGGTCTCGCGTGAGCGCCCCTGTCCGATCCAGAGCACCTGCCGCCCAATGGGGTCGACTACCACCGTGGCATATCGATGCCCCTTGTGTAGCGCGAACTCATCCATGGCCAGGTAGCGGATATTGGACCAGTCCGGCTCGGCCACTGCCTCACGCAAGCGAGCCTTATCGATCGATTTAACTGTGTGCCAGCCCAGATCGTAGAAGGCCGCCACCGCCTGCACCGTACAGTGGCGCAACAAGTGGCCGCAAGCCTGGGCCAAGCGGGCCGTCACGCGTTGGTAGCGCCCAAGCCATTCCAGCCGCTCCAGCCTCGGACCGCCGCAACGGTCGCACCAAACGCGCCGGCGCGGCACGTGCAGTACGACCCGATACTCGAACAGCGGAAGGTCCCGGACTCGCCTGACCACTGTCTCATGCACCTGATGGCAGCGCGCGCCACACTCCTCGCAATGCATGACCTTGCTGACCGGCTTCAAGTACAACGACAGCGTACGGCTCTCTCCCTCCGGCCATTCCACGCGCTCCAGCCGGTAGCCCTTCCAGCAACCCAGTGCTTGCAGCGTCTTGCGATCCAGCACACATCCCCCTGATACCTGAAGAAACAGACATCAGCATACAAAATGTGCTCTTTCGGGCCACGGTTTTCTGCGAAGAACCTTAAAAAGGCTGTCCCGATCCGCGCGCTGAAAGGGCGGGATGTCGATTTTGACTTTGTATGGTTCGACGCGCGAGCCTTGGACGCGTGCGGTGACCGAACTACCGGACACCTCCATGGAGGTCACGGCGCCGTTTCGCACGTAGGCGCGGCCGCGCGGCAACCGGTTCTCGTGGTCAATATGCTGCAGGGCGTTTAGCCAGCGTTCGCCCCACCACGTGTTCCCGAATTTCGTTCTTGTTGCCACTAGATCTACCGGATGCACAATCGAGCACGACAAGTATGCCGACGGCGCCGCTACAAGCAAGCCTCCTCCATTTAGAAGTGTCTAAGGCGGCACGTTAAGATATACCAACTCCTTTTTCCGCCTAGGTGCGGAATCCCGCCGCCAGGTCGCCCAATAGATCCTCCACGACACGCTCTTCGGCGCAGACTGACTACGGAGCTTCATCATCGTGGTCAATTCCGGCTCCCAGGTTGCTAGGACAGGTTCGCCGGTGGCGGGGAAGTCCTTGTCGCGGGTCGCAGCAACCACGCGCTCGTATTCTGCGGCACCAAATCTCCAGGCGTTCGTGCCATACGCCCGCATGACGTGGTTACCTATACGAATGCCTTCCCAATCGTAGTCGCCGTGGTAGTGCAAGTCGGCGCCGCTACGCTTGAGGCTGGTGAGAAGATGCCGCTGCGCCGCAGCCGGCATGCCATCGGTGCAGACGAGCGGGGCACACGATGCACCAAGGGCGTTGGCCGCGATGGTAACGACCTCTGGGTTCTCGCAAACGAAAACGGCGATCCCCGCGACTTCCCATGTTTCGGGATTACGCACTAGCTGGCGTAGGGTCAGATAGCCGGGCTCGCCACGCATGAATCTGCTCCTGTCGGAGGGACGCATCGGGAGGTTCAGGCATAGCGCGGGCCGGGCCAGCTCGTTGACCAGTACGCCGGCGCGGGCCCAGGTATCGCGCGCGCGCTCCTCCGCCACCTCGTCGGCGGTGCGGGTCGTGTCGTCATTTTCGTCGTCGGGTGTTGTGGACGACTGGCGTAACACGGCGAGGACCAGGGACGCGATTGGCCTGTTGCGATCCAGTGCGTGGGCATCACCGTGGGTCTCGGCCGCCAACTGGGCAAGTGGCACGCCCTTCAGGGGTAGCCTCTGGAGGACCTCGGCCGCATGGCGACAGAGGATTCGCGCACGTTCCGGGCTTCGCGTTGACAAGCGCTTGATCAGTCCGCGCCCCAGGCTGGATTCCAAAAATCTTTGCAGGGGCGGGTCCTGGCAACTGTCGGCCACACCCTCCCACGCGAGCCTTTCGTCGGTGCGGGCCTTTTCCTTGTTGACGATTGGCCCATCCAACATTTCGAGCGCAATCCGCAGGCTTGGCGCGAGCCCGGCTCGGTGTAATGCCCAGTCGACGTCCTCGAGGCAAAAGGAAATGGAGTCGGCATGCCGGTACGGGCGCCCGAGAATCAGGCGGAGCGTCTCCATATGGGCAGGGGGGAGTCCCCTCAGATTGACTACGCCTGCAATGGGTGCTTCGGGGCGCTCGCGCTCGAAGACCCTGCGCAGGCGCGCCCGTAGCGACGCCCGGTCATCGCCACCGAGAAGGTTGTGAAGGCGAGGAGAGGGCGCATCAGTCATTGCAACGTCGTGGGATTGCTACGCCCGGTAACCTGTCGCCGTTGTTTTCCATCCCACTTCCAACGCGAGACAAAGACCGCATCCACGCCGGGCGCCCGTTGCAGTTCGCAGATCGATACGCCTGGGAACGCTGGATAGCATGCCCATTCACGTTCGCTGGTGATCATGAAATCCAGATCGAACATCTGGATCAGCTTGGCGCAGTCCCCACGCGCGTGGTCGTCAATGCCGGCGAACGCCTCATCCAGCAAGATCAATCGCGGGGCGAGTTGGCCCGCGCTCTGGTTGTAGAAATTGGCCACGGCCGCAATCATCGGCACAGTCAGGCCCAGTGCCCGTTCTCCACTGGATGCCGGGTCGGAAATCGACTTCCATCCGCCGTTTTGAGAGCGCTGAACGCGGAAGCGGTGCCAGAGACGATAGTCCAGTGCTCTTGCGAGCCGGTCTGCCGATTTTTGGCCATAGGAGTCCGGGTTCTCGTTCTCCGCTTTGATGCGCTGGAGGAACCAATCCCCGATCTCCTTGCGCTCGTCTTCTGTTAGGAGTTCTGCGCTTTTTTGGAGGAGGATTGTACGCAGGCGCTCGAAGTTCGCCGTTGAGCCGGCGTTGTCCTTGGTCGGCTCCCACTGAAGCTTGAACTTGACTCCCGTCGCGGTCGGATACTTGTCCAGTTCCCTGTTGATCTCATGCACCTGCTTTTCGGCGGTCCTAAGCAGCCGATGAATCTCGATGGCGATGTCCTGCTTGAGATGCTGCTCAAGGATCTCTTGCTCGCGCACACTCAGCAGGTTTTCGCGCCTCACAATCTCCTCATCCAGAAGGATAAGCAGAGCGTGCGGCTGTTCCTCCTTCCCTTGGAAGACAATCCTTACCGAAATGCCTGAATCAGACTGGGTGCCGTGGGCCTCATGACCGAGTGCATTGAGCGCATGATCCAATTCGCGAAACTCGGTATTGATGACGCTTTGTGAACGCCTCCACGCCTCGTCGGTGTCTTCGAGGTTGCTCAATTCCTGCTCGGCCTTGCGCGCGAGGCCCAAGGCTGCATCGACCGCCCATGGCCGCGTGAGATCGGGAATGTCGATGGCAGGGAGCGCTGCAGGAATCAGACCGGCCTCCGCAACTTGCTTGAATGCATCGATGGCCCGAAACCGATTGTCTGCCGCCTCCTTCACCTGGGTCTCAGCGGATGTGAGCGCCTCGTTCGCAGCACCTTCCTCTTTTGCCGCCGCAACTTGTTTGGCATTTGCCGCGTTATAGGCGTCAGTAGCAATGCTGAGAGCATGCCTCGCCGCGGTAATCAACTCTTCGTATTGATCAACACGCATGCCTATCGTTTCCCGCAGAACCGCAAGTTGGGCTTCCGCGCGTGTGTCGTCAATCTGGCATTGCGCGAGGATCGCCTCCTGTTTGGCGAATTCCTGGCGACAATCGTCTTCATGGCGTGAGGCAGTTTCATAATCCCGCCACGCCTGTCGGATCCCGTACACTAGGTGGTCAAGCCCATGGAATTTCGGATCCAACTCGGTCAAGGAATCCTCGACGGCCGTGAGACCCGACGGCTCGACGGGGAGGCCCATGTCCGTCGCGGCTTCCAGCCGCCTATTAACGGCTTGCTGCAACCTACGTTCGGCTTCTTGGCAGTCGGTATCTGCACGTGAAAACTCCGCCTTTGCGCTGTTCAGGCTCTCCGTGGCGCTCTTCACCGCCAGATGTGCGCGGCGTAGCCCGACATCGCTGGGGATGTCCTCGAGCTCTTTCCTGACTTGCTCCTGTTCCTGGACAGCCGTATTGATCTGTTCGCGCAGCGAAGTTCGTTCGGCACCAAGCTCCTTTTCAGCCTCATCGATGAGGGAAAGACGCGCTGCCCGTGCCTGGGCTCTTGCCGCCGTGCCGATATAGGCAGGCGCGGGTTTCGTCCATGCGCCCGCCAGCGACGCAAGGCGGTACCGCCCGCTGGGCGAGAGCCACGCCTCACCACCGGGATCGTTGTCTGAACAGGCGATTCCGGCGAGTAACCGCTCGACGACGGCCGTCGGCACGTCGCATTCCGGCGGGATGCTCGGTGCGAGAAGGGTCTTCAATGGCGATTGTGCGACCGACGACCGTTGACTCCAGTTGGCGTCCAGAGGCAAAACCTTGCCTTCGGCGTCCGTGATCGCGCCGTTAGGGCTGACCCACGCGTCAAGTAGTCCTGAGCCCTCCAGCGCTGCCTCGATTCCGGCGCGTTGTTCCGGCCGTACCTTCGGCTTGAAATCAACAAGCTTCCAGAAAGGTGCGCCAGGTCGGCCTGAGCGAGCCTCATAGTCACGGGTGTATTGTGGGGGAGGAGGGATATCAACGCCGGCGACCAACTTTTCTCGCTCGCCCTGCAAGTCGGCAGCCAAGCGTTCGTTCGCCAGCCACTTGAGCTTGATTTCCGCCTCTTCCTTGGCAATCTGTTCGACAGCTTCTTGCTGTCCCGACAAGAGCGCAGTCAGGCAGGGATTCTTTTCCTCTAGCCGCTGAATCCACTCCGCCAGTCTTTCCATGTTGCCATCAACGTCCACCTTAATCCGACGCAGCCCTACAAAATGGCGTTGCCACGCATCGAGGAGGTCGTCCGAGGCAGCGTCCAGTTCATTGTCGGCCTGTGAGAGGCGCTCTTCCGCGGCTTTCTTCGCGCTCTCCTTGTCGTGGCGGAGATCTCGAAACATCTCGAATTTGTTCTGCGCGGTGTTCACGACGCCATGCATTCGGCGCATCTCCGAAATCTGGCTGCGCCGCACGCCGGTTTCGGCAAAGAGCGCGGTCTTCGCAGCAAGGATCGCGGCGTCATCGGCCCCCACCAGATCCGTCGCTTCACTGCTGATGAGTCGGTTGTTCGCAATCGCTCGGCTCACGCCGGCAAGACCCGCAATGCGTGTGACGTCGTGCCGGATGTCGGCAATCTGGTGCCCCATCTTGTCAAAATGGTCTTTTCGCTCGCCTGCAACCGTGTGGGAGGCGTCTAGCTTGCGGCGTCGTTCGTCGAGTTCGGTTGCGGCTTCGTCCTTTGCCTTCCGGCGCTCTGCCGCATCCTCCGCAGCCATCGCCATCCGATAGGAATCCTTGTTGGCTGGATCATCTCGTAGGACGTTCACGCGAGTTTGCTGTCGTTCCTTCTCTGAATTGGTGGTGGTGAGTTCAATCTCCACGCGGGCCTGGGCTGCGATCGCGGCGCTCACCCGGTCAGTGGCGGCGTGGCGGGTAGAACTTGCCGTCTGGAAGTCCACATGGGCCTGACGAAGGAGTCTTCCTTTGCGCCGGGTCTGCATGCCGGCGTAGGTACGATAATGGCGCTCGAACTTTGCCACGGACCTCCGCAGCTCATTGAATTTCTCAAGTTCGTCGTGGTGCTCATCAAGCAATACCAGTGCCTCAGATACGTCGTTGACGAGGTTGGCTGGTAGAGGCGTAAGGGATTGGGTGAGGGCATTGGAGAGCAACTGCTCATCGGGGCGTTTGCTCAGTTGCGGTTGGCGCAACTGAATCAGCGTATTCATCAAGGCGTCGTACCGCGTCGTGCCCACCCCGAACAGACGCTCATCGACCGCGTCGCGGTAGCTTTGCGTCGTATCAAATACGCGCCCCCGGTAAGCCAGCACCTCTCGCAGCCCGTCTTTGGTGAGTGCACGATTGCCGTTGCCAATGAGGGAGAGGTCATCGTTGACCCTCCCAGCGACGCCGGCATCGATCATGAAGAACCAATGGTCCACATTGGGCCGGCGACTGTCCGCAGACAATCCGGCTCCCAACGTGACGTACTCGGGTTCATCGCCGTCACGTAACCTCCCGAATTCCATCCAGACATACCCAATGCGGCGGTCGATGCTCCCTTGGAGCAGGTTCCACAGCATCTTTTTCCCGGGGTCCGCGTCAGGCTCCATCCGGCTGGGCATCAGAAAGCCATCGAACAGGAACGGCATGGTCAGCGATAAGACCTTCGACTTGCCGGCACCATTGCGTCCGCGAAGGTTCAGCTTGCCATCATAGAAAGCGAACTCTTCATTGTCGTATAGGTAAATGTCAATGAGACCGATTCGCATCGGTTGCCAGCGGGACATCGTCGGCGTAGGGATCTCATCGTCGTGCCGGGGATCAGTGTGGTCGGTATCTTTCATCGATAGGCTCGCGTTCTGGCGGGTTTGCTGACTTTAGGTGTCCCAAGGGCGAATCTGGCAATGGCCGGAAGCGGGAAGACTCGCTCCCCGTCTTTCCCCACCAACTTCAGTTTCTCAAGCCGTTCGAGGGCTTCCTCGGCGAGCCATCGTTCAGCGCCGGGCTCACGCGCCTCCTTGCGCCAATGTGAGCCGTGTGTGGGGATGCAACTCCGTACGAAGTCTTCGATGTCCGTTATTGCCGAATAAGCAGCCAGTTCGTACGTGTCGCGCCTTGCCCGAATGTGTTTCTGGGAAAGGTACTCGGCAACAAGCAGGGTGATATGGCCAATCGTGCCGTCACCGCCCATTTTCAGATCTGTCATCTGACAGCGTTCATCGACGAGTGCGACGCCCTCCATGCGTTGCTCGGCGGACATCTCGATGGCATCGCACAATCGGGCCGCCATCAGGCCGCGTTGGGTGGCGAGGTAACTGTGGGTTTCCTTGTCAAGGTCAGCAAAGTAGATCACCGGGTCGTCGAGCAACCGCCGTGAAAGGTGATGGCGCATCGCCGTGCGACGCGCGTCCTCGTTGTCGAAGACTGTTTCCTTCGCGAGCCACTCCACACGCTCATCGGTCGAAATGGCGTCCCGAATGCCCGTCGACGGACCGCGCACCGCGGTAATGACTTCGTTCAGCAGCCAACGGTTAATGTCGTACAGCACCTCGGTGGACTGCTCGGCGACGTATTTGTCTTCGTCGCCGTCTACACGCTGGAGTACGCCTAGGGTCAGCAGGGTCCTGAGAACCGTGACCAGGTCCTGCCGCTCGGAACGGGAGGTTAGTTTCAGGACGAATCCGCGGGCGGTAAGCGCTTCGTCGGATGCTGCCAGGGTCAGCTTCTCGCCTAGATGTTGAAGCATGATCTGCGCTTGCGACCCATTCAAAATCGCGCAGACCAAGCAAAAAATCGCATAGCGCCGGCGGTCAAAGTCGGGAATCCCTCGAGTCCCGTCTTGGAAATCTGCGGGTATCTTGCGCAGTCTCGCGCCATTCGGTGACACCCTCAGATCCCAGCCTGTTTCGCGGCGCAAGAACTCCTGCAAACTCTTGGCGTGCCGTCGCACCAGCCCGAATTCGTCATGATCCGGGGACATCAACGGCGTCATCAGGATAGCGCGCATGGCGAGTCGCATTTCCTCGCGCTCATAGGCATGTGGCTTCGCGGCGATTTCAGAGGGGGCGGGCGCGTCGGCGCCAGACACGTTGTCTTCCTCGGTCATGACCAGGCAGGTGTTATGGTGATTAGGTGGTCTCGGCCGGCGAGCGTACCG
Source organism: Cupriavidus taiwanensis LMG 19424 (assembly GCF_000069785.1). Lineage (NCBI taxonomy): Bacteria > Pseudomonadati > Pseudomonadota > Betaproteobacteria > Burkholderiales > Burkholderiaceae > Cupriavidus > Cupriavidus taiwanensis. Next base: position 25,092 of record NC_010529.1, read on the forward strand.
CTTGGTGTTGAAATCTCAGCGTGAGTGTCCGCACCTAGCGGTTCAAGCCGCACGAGCAGTGATCCATCGCCGGTCAGGATGTCGGTGGGAGCGTCGGGGCCGATTTGGTGGTCGAGCGCCTCGCCTAGCAGTGCGAGGAAGAGGGCGAATTCGTTGGTATTCAGGGCGCCAAGCTCAGACAGCCGCATTGGTAGCGCCGTGGCAAAACGGCGCCTCGCTTCCGCAACCTGATTCGACTCGTCTTCCATCAACTGCTGGATGCGCCGCCGATCGGCGGAACGATCCTTGACACCTGGCAACTGACCGCGCTGTGGGCCGTCGCCCAACTGATACAGACGGGGGCAGATCCGGAGCGCCGGTCCCTCAGCCCACGGGGTGCTGGGCGGGACATATTCCTCTTGTGCCGTGTCCAGCGGTAGGTGTCGGGCCGGGTTCAAACCGAAAGCCACCCGCGCAAGTCGATGTGCGTCTGTCTCGCTATCGCATGAGAGAAACCATGCTGCTAGTGTGCGCAGGTCGGTGGAGCGGTCGCTGCGCCCGGTGCGGCGATCATTAATCTCCTTGATCGCGATGGCAAGCTGACGGATCGCTGACCGAGCCTTCTGGCGGAGCAGGTCGGCAGTCGATGGGTCATTGTTGGAATTGACAAACCATCCACGCAGGCCAGTCCATCGGTCCTTCCATTGCCGCCGGATGGCGAGGACTGCGTCAGTAGATTCCCACGTGCGACGGGCGGCGTCTTGCTCAGCGTCTTGCTCGGCGTCGGGTGCGGCGTCTGGCGCCAGGCGCTCTGCAACCGCGAAGAGCATGCTCTCTATATGGCTATCAAGTGCCTGGATGAGATCGGAAATGGTGTCACCGCGGCGCGCGAGGTCGCTCACGAACCGCTCGAGGTAGTCGATCAGTTGCTTCTTGTAACGCTCGACGTTGTTGACCTCGACGTCGCTCGGGTTAAGGTGCCGATCCACGCCAGCCATGAAGGCGGCGGCGTTCTCCGTCATCGTGGCAAACACACCCGTCAACTCTCGCAATGTCGATCGTACTTTGTCTGCATCCAGCTCCTTGCTACTAGTGAGGGCGACAAGGGCGCGCAAAAGTTGTTCGATATCCGCGAGAGCCACCGTCTGAAGCTCCGCGCGTTGTCGAAGGACTTCGTCGTAGCGCTGCAAGGCCGCCTCGACGGCCTCGCCGGGCTTTGAGAGGCGGTAGATCTTGTAGTTGCGCTTGAAATCTGCGATGGAGGACCAGCGCGCCATGTCCTGCTGGGCCTCGAGGTTTCCCCAGCGCACCAGCGCGTCTAGGTGCTGGGTGAGCTGATCGATGTCCGGACGGGCAATACCGGCCGGCAGGGCGATCTCGGTGAGAACCTCGTCGGGACGAAGTTGGAGGCGATACTGTGCCTTCGCCTTCGCGAACACATCCATAATCGCGCGGTAGATCGTCGCATGGTCCGCGCTGACATGGCTAAAGAGTTGGCCTCTTCTGGCATCCGCGAACGCGGACCTGGTCCCGTGCGCATCGAAGCGAAATGGAGATGCACCGTTTTCAGATGGGCCCGCGGTGGCCGGAGGCTCGACGTCCGATTGCGCCCCAGACGCGCCGGCCACGCTTGCCATATCAGCCATGGGGTTACGTGCGCCGCATTGGAGTAACAGAGAAGAGCGCGGCACGTTTGCTGTCGACGCGCCTTTCGAGCTTAGTCGCCCGCCGCGGCTGGCTCAACCTTTGTGCAGGCTGGAAATGTTCGTGTCCGCACCGATGGGTGACGTTTCGGGGGGAGCGGTGCGTGAAATGATGGTTCGTTAGGTTTGACAGCGCAGCACGGGGCGGCATTCAATCTCGCTGGATCGGGGCGCCAAGCGAGGTGCCGAGGCAGCGGCGTAAATGGCAAAAAGTGGGCGCCTTGAGTTGGAAGGTCGCCGGCAAGCGAAAAAAAAAGCGCTTACGTAGGTATGCCTTTGTTTTCGTTGCATGTGGTGCCCGCCGATGGGCTTGCAAGCGCCGAGCAGACTCAGCGCGCAGCGGCGCACGACCTGGACGCGGGTGCAGGCAGAGTTGGGCGCGGCGCAGCGCCGGCCGAACGGGCCGAGGCCGAAGCGCCCTGGCGCGCCAGCTGCTGGCAGAATCGCGGGTGGCGCCCCCAGGCCCGGCGTCGACTGAGCAGGAGGCGCCAGGCAGGCGAAAAACTGGACGAAGAGCAGGCACGCCTACGGCCGCCTCCAAACCGGATGACGGCAGCGACAGTAGTCTCCGACATAGTTGCCTGCCAACTTCCTGACCCCCGCCATCCATATGGAGGATGTCAAGGCGACGCCAGCCTTTTTACGATCAATACAGCGGCGGCATGCGCGAGCATCGCTGTCACGTTTTTGATGACATAAAGGTGACACCGTCGCGGTCCGTTGCTACCCGAATGAAATTAAGTGCGATGCGGTGAAGCGGCTCCTACATGCCGGAGCGGTGTCAGTAGGCATTCACATTGATTCAGAAGCCCATGAACAACTTCAACTTCTTGCATGGCCACGACCCCGCGCCCCGCCCGAGGGATGAGTTGCTGTATGAATTTGTCGCTGCTGAACTGGCAAACTCAATGATCAAGCAAGGCTTGTGGGCCAAGGCGCTGTCTGACAGCAATTGGAACCAGCCCTCGGCAAAGGCGCTATATGTAAAGATGCGCGTCGCTCAGCTAAGGGGCGAAATCCTAGCCGAATCCCGGCAGCGAATGGCCGCCTTAAGCGATCCGGTGAGAGAAGCAAGAGAGTTTGGCCTCACTGAAGAGGAAGTTGAATATCTCGGGAAGCCAATAAAGGCAGTCCGCCACGTTGAAAAATTCCGCATCACCAAGGACAAACTCGCCGAAGCCATTGGTCGAGGAAAAATTCGCGCCGTACTCTGTAACGAGGTCTTGTGGGTCCAAGACCGTGCAATTGGCTAAGCGTTCTTTAGTGTGGTTGAAGGGAATCTGGCGTCTTGCTGCGTAAGCGGCCTGCTCCAAACGTGACCGCGTGGGCCGAAAGCATCCGGATGCCGTAATGGCGTGCGCCTTTGGACCTACATAAAGAAATTCGGAGGTATGGATGCTGCCTCCTCATCATGTAGCAACTGGGGGGCACGCGTATTGATGGCCCGCCTCGCCGATTTCTTGAGCCACTCACTGCTTCGTCGGCGTGAAGAGGGCCTGCGACCAAGAAACGCCCTTATGCGCTGCAGCGCATAAGGGCGTTTCTTGGTCAGGGGCCATGCTGGCCAGGAGGCTGACCATGCCCGCCTGTCGAGGGAAGTAACCAGCAAAGGCGCCGCCGGCTATAAACTCCAGGGCCACCAGACGGGCAAAAATCGGCAAGAGGTTTGCGTCCGACTGCGGCTTCGGTGCGCCAACTATGGCGATGTTCAACGCCTGAACCCGGCCGTCCTTCCCTTTGCCGAACTCGAGGCTCCCGCGGTCGCCAAGCTTAGGCGTCACGGTGCGTGTCTGTAGCGCCGTGACGTGGAAGAAGACGTCTTCGTGTCCGCGCGGACGTCGATAAACCCGAAACCCTTGTCTGTATGCCATGTCTTGACCCGACCCGCTTTTTTCATGATTCTCGTCTGTATTGTTGAGGTCCAAGTTTAAGGGATGAGAGGAGCGGGTTACGTGGACTCAGCAGCAGCCGAACGCCGACTGCTCTGCCACCCGTAGTCGGTGGGGTGTTGGTCTGATGCAACCCACCTTGTATGTCAAATCGGGTAGATTTGCCCGTGAGCGGAATGCCGCGGTAATGACGTTAAGAACAGCAACAGGTAGAGACATGGGTCGTAGGAGAAGGGAGCCGTCGCATAGCGAGGTGTTGATGGATGCGCCATGGTGGCCATGGTGAGCAGGGAATCAAAGCTTTTTCACGAGAAAGGTCACTGTCCAATGATGGAAGGTGTTGCAGCTTTAACGACAGCCATGAGCATCCCCCGTGTCAGATTAGGCCGAGTGCGCTTCCGGGAATGGAGGCCCCCGGGTCCATCTCGGTAATCTGGCGCCTCCCCGAAAGCCTTCAGCGACAAGGCTCTCTGACCAGTCACACCCAACATCCCCCCTGCAATTCGGATCGCACCATCTCTATGGAGGCAAGAAATGCCCTATCCTCGCTTGTGCGCATCGCGGTTGTTATCTATGCTTCTCAATAAAAATAAAGGGCATCTAATGTCGCCTATCCAAATGCATACTGCAGCAATCTGGGTAATTTTCATGCTGTCAAGTTGCGCCTCCGTGGAGGTCACTACGAAAGAGGTGCCAGTCGACACAAACACACCTCCGCCATTGCTTCGAGAAAAGACCCCGCCCCCCTATATTGGTCTGGCCTTGTCAGGTGGTGGCAATAGATCTGCACTGTATTCCTCATATGTTATAGACCTCCTTTCGGCGCTGCCGGTCCGAGCCATGGCTCCCACCCGCCAGTACAGCTTCATGGATACCGTGCAGTATATATCCAGCGTATCTGGAGGCGGCTTTGCTGCTTCCTACTATTCGACAAAGAGGGATGCCTCACTCAACGGGCCTGATTGGAACGCAACTAAGCAATCGTTCTATAGCCAATTTCACTCGAAAATGAATGAGAATTGGGAGGCTGCCATCGGGTGGAGATTATTCGCCACCATCTTTACAAGAACACCGATCGAACTGCTCGAGCGGAGCCTCGAGAGTGATTTCTTGAAGGGGGAAACATTTGGCTCATTGGCGCAGAAGGAGGCCTCCGGAAGGTCGCCCGTAATGATTTTCAATGCTACTCATTACGATACAGGTCGAAAATTCGTGATGAGTACCTTGCCGACCGCGACTTTCAAGCTACGCACTGATAAACTTATAATAGACATTCTTGAGTTGAAAGAGAGAAAAGCAAAGTTATCGCTTCTCGACCAGTCTTCGCTATCCGCCCGTATGTTTTCGAATATCGAGCGCTCGACCTATGCAGAGAGCTTCCATGAGGCCACTCCTGAACTCCTCAATACGTTGGTACCCGAGGGCTTTGACGCTATTCAGGGGCCGGGGTCCGCTTCCCTAGATTACGAGGATATGCCGCTGTCATTGGCAGTAGCGTCATCCGGTGCCTTCCCAGGGCTAGGTCCTTTACCATTAACAGTAAAAGCGCCGAATGGAAACGTTCTCGATTACACATACGTCCACCTGATTGACGGAGGAGTGACCGATAATAGCGGCGTAGAATCTCTGGCGCAAATATTTCTTCGTGATCTTATAAGCCCGTATACGAACAAGGTAAGTGGCACGGAAAAATCTCCGATCACGGAAAACATGGACTACGCGCTAATCATCAAAGTCGATGCGTCGCTCCCATTCAGGGAAAGTAGTCCTGCCTTCAAGAACAGGACAACGCCGCTTTGGACCATCCTAGCTGATCCCGGTCAACCCAGTGATATTCAAGAGGAAAGAACGAACTTTTATCGAAAAAGTCTTTGGCATTTTGCGGGGGGTAATACAAACATGGTAGCTGGAACACCTGACAATCCCATCAGCAGAATGAAAATCATCGAGTTCCGGCACACGGACCTTAGCGATGCCGACCAAGTAGGCGCGCTAGCGCTAGAAGGAGCTCCGAGGCGGATTAAAGATCGAATTCAACCGAAAGGGTGTCGCGTTCCATTAAGTCGCGAGGATGCGCAAAGGCGGCTCTCGGAAGTTTCTACAAGATATCATCTTTCCGATGAGTGTGATGTATCTTGGCTCCGAATCTCTGCTTGCTCATCGGTATTAAAGCACGCCCCGAATATCCAGCGCTTTTACCAACTCGCCGACGGAAAAGCTTCAGAATATGCTCTTGATAATTTGTATGAACGAACACGAATGCTTTGCCCGGAAATGTTCAGCGAATCATAGATGGCATCATTATTTCCGCAAGTGAGTAGGGTTACTGAAGCATTTTACATATACTTGTATTTTTTAAACAAAAAGAAACGACACAATAATATGAACTTTCGTGGCACGTATGCAGCTTTTCTGGGCCTTTGCATTGCTATTCTGCCAGGCTGTGCGACGCATAACACGGGTGAGAGCGGGTTGGCGGTCTTTAACCCAAATCCATCTCGCGACGTGAAAGCCCGGCAACCATTTTCGGTAGCGTACCACATGAACTCCAACAAGAGCCTTGAGACAGAAATTATTCCAGCGCTGAACGATTACCTCGGTGACATTCTGACTGCAGGAAACCTGGTTGACCAGCAGCAGAGTTATGTGTCTACAGCAACGTTTTTAGGCGCTTTGGCCGCAACATTTGGAGCGATATACGAAAAGACGGCGTTAATACTCACAGGTGTGGGGGTCAGCGGCGCGGGTTACGCTGTCGACAAACAGTACAATCTTACGGCCCAGTCTGTCGCATATGATCATGCCGTGACCAATCTCATGTGCGTGATAAATGCTGCAAACGGCGTCTCGGATAATGATATACAAAACACAATTGCCTATGCTGGAAAGGATGACGATAGGCTTGCCGGTGTAAATGCCAAAAATTCCATACTCATACAGGCCAATGCGGTAACGGCCCGCCTTCGGACTGCACTCAAGGCAGCGCCTAGATCAAATCCATCAGAGAATGATCTGGTTGCATATATGAACAAATTAAAGGCTAGTGAAGGAAAGCCGCAGCCGAACATGAATGGAGCCGCCGTTCAAAGTTTGATCCAAGATGAACAAGCTAAAGGTAGGAGCGCTAGTGAAGCCCAGCAACTGATTTTCGATAGATATTCGGTATCCATTACACGGGTACTACAGTTGAATGCGAATCTCGCTAAATGTCAAAATACCATGCTTTGATTGTGTGAGTGGCGTGAATTCTGTTCCTGCATCAGGTGAATGCCTGCGCCGGTCCTTCGGCCCAACCCACTCAAGATGGGCCAAGAACGATTGCAATTTGCGCCAAAAACGCTTGGCAGGTGACGAGGTGTGAATGGCCGTTGCCCTGCTTGCGCCATCTGTTTTGCGCAAGCAGGGCAACGAGGATCGCTTCTCAAGCCTCCCTTGGCGCTGACATCACGCCAGCAGCCACCCACACCCGCGTCCCGGCGGGAAGGCCCAGCATCACAGATCCCCTCCCACCAAGCTCGCTAGCAGAAGCCGTAGAACAACACACTCAGGCTTGCCATCGAAACACACGCGCGCGCCACGACATGCGATGACAAGCCCGGTCGATCGGCTCCGCCGCCGGCGGCGACGTCATGTGCACGGGCAGGATTAAATCGGCCGGAGCCAACGCGGATGTCGCGGCTGGCTCCTGATCCCGCCACAACTTCGACACGAGATTTGCGTTCAGGCCATGCGCGCGGGCAACTTCTGACAGCGAGCGTGTCGGGTCTCGTGCTTCTGCCACGACCTGCGTGTGGAACTCTTTTGTGCAGTTCGTGGAGCCATACCGGCGACCCCGCGCCTTGATTTCTATTTCATCTTGTCCTACCAGATTCTGATGGGAATTAGACCGCGTCTTCGGACTCTCATGAACATACGGTGCTGGTGCAACGCTTACGACTTTGGTTAAGCGTAGAGAACAGGCCGAGCAAGCTCTTTCCAAGAGATATTCCATCGTTGATGCCGTTACGCACGTGCGCCACCGGCAAATCGACACGAACGAACATCGCCAACTCAGAATCCGCCGTTTCAGGCTTGGATTGCCAGGGTGGCGAAAGACCGCGAGGTTGAAAATGCGCCAGCGATGGACTACTACTATCGACACCCACACCCACGCTTACGTAGGGCGCTACGCCAGTGGCCATGAACCAAAGGACAGCGACGGAGGAGGAACCTATGCATGAAGGTTCAGGCAGCTGGGGCTTCGCACGGCCGCTCCGCTTAATTGTTTGCATCGCAATCCTCTCATCTGCCAATGTCGCTTATGCTCGAATGCCGATGGTCGAGCCGCCCGGTCAGCCCATCAATGACGACCTCTTGGATGGGTTTTTGCGTCAAGGTGGGTGGAGCCAAACTGCGGATGATGATCCTAGTGCCAGGCAACTTGAGGCAAGTTACATTAAGGGCATTGTTGACGCATACGTGGCGAAGCCATCCGATCCTAAAGCGATCAATGACTTGGGGTTAGTCGGTCTGGCGCTGGCGGTGGCGGAATGGGGAGTAGAGCCTGCTGATGGACTACCGGACGACCCTGCCGGAAAGAACTGGGGGGGCGTCATTGGCGCAGACGGAAAACGTTTAATGAGCTATTCGAAGGGCGCGATTGGTGTTTCCCATGCTGACAGCGATTCTCTCGCTGATTTCTTCTCCTTCATCAAGAAAGATAGAGGAGATTCCCTGCCACAGGCGACGCGGTTCTATCAGCTTCAAGGCATCAATTTCGACCGGCTTTACGCGGACGGCGGCCATTGCAACAGGCCTTCGACCGTAATTGTTATTGATCTGAACGGAAAGCCATTTGGATACGTCGAGCATGGATATGCTGGGGATCGCTATTGTGGAATATACAGAAAGTACAAAACCAACGAAGAAGACTGGAGAATTTTTCGGCACAATATGCGCCTCGTCCTTAGAACCAGGGAGGGGCAGGCTTATCTCATCAATGCATGGTTGAAGGAATATTGGTGGCCCTCTTACCGGAAGGTCGCCGGGCAACCTAATGGAAAAATCGAGGACGTTATTATCAATTCACGGATTCGCAACTCATCTCCTGTCACGGCAAACTGCACGCTGGGAAAGGCAAGGAGTAGCGGCGATGCCATCTCAGCCCAACTAAATGCGTATGCATCGAAGGACTGTCATGGGAAGCCGGATCACAAGCGACGTTGGCCGTATATGATGCGCGCGGTCGTAGTCTACAGATTTTATGCTAATCATCAGTTAGCTGAGCAGACACGGCAAAAATAACCACCATGTTTCGCGTGGCGCATTTGATTTCGACCATAACGTCTGAGATATTGGGCGTCAATGAGCTGTCGAATACCAGAGCGAACCCCCGTTGTTCCAGCGATGGGGGCTGACACCCAGACACTTATATCTGCGTTCAGTCGTACGTAATTGACATCCGCGGGAGGATTTTTCCAACCCCTGCCACTATTATGCCAAGCCGTCCGCCTTCAACGGACAAGACACCGCTGTTGCAATCTCCAGTGGTGATCACACTGTCTGGCTCCCAACGGTTTGACCACGTTCGCCGTTGTTGTGCAGCCTAAACTCAAGTCGCCACTGGCTCGTGATTCGCCTGGCAGCCCTGCGCCATTCCCCGCTGAGCTTGGATGCAACTGGCGCTGCCTACAACCGCCTCGCCCGTGGACACTTTGGTGCTTGTGCTCGTGCTCTGGGTTGCCGGCTTCTGGCTCTGTACCGCAGTCTCCGACCAGCAGTGAGCATTACTAGTCGGATAAACATATCGGACGCAGTCTGAAACCAGTCCTATTAAACATCGAATGGCTTTCATTAGCACATTTTTGTTGGGCCCTTCTTATCTCGCTTGCCGTCAACTACCTCTCTGCCTGGCGGCACGCAGTGCGCAGCTAGTTTCTGGGCGCAGCGCTTTCTTTCTTCGCTCCGATTGGGCATTGATGCTTGTATCGGAGGGGTTGGCCCGAGGAAGAATGGGCGGCCACATCATAAGGCACATTCCACAATGGAGATGAAGGACTGGCTATTCCTTTGTTTGATGCGTCCATGCGAATCCAATTGAATTGTGACCTTTCCAATTGAGTTGTGTTCATTACCCCCAATCGTTGCTATTTCGCTATCCGAAGCTTCTACGACGATGGCCGAGTGCGAAGCATACTTTTCGTGTGCGGCGGCGTAATCGAAGTCGAAGTGCTCGCCAGGTTGATTATTTTGGATAATGTCGCCAACTTTCGGAGCGTACTGTTCAATTCTTCGCCCCCAAAAAAATCCCGTCCCATCCTGGGCATTCTTGATTGCCCGGAAACAAAACTGAGAATGTCGACGCGCGAACACAAACCCCACGGGTGCCACCGCCGCGTCCTCCGAGGCTCGCTTTACGCACCAACTCACGAATACCGCCGACCAATACACATCCGTTCCTAGAAACGTTTTGCCGAGATCCTCCCAGTACTGACGGATTTGCTCGGCAAGGATTGGATTATCCTCGTTCATCTCGTGATACTTCTGGTGTTGTCCCTTCGCTATCGCAATGAGGCATTCTTGAAAGAGGGTCGGCATGAAGGCTCCTGCACGGAAAGGTAGTATTTGGTATAGACGATTTTAATCGCGGAGGGCAACCTCATTGGTGAAAAAAACGGGGAAAACAGGGCGTGAACCAGAGACGCGCGCTAAAAGCCGGCAAACCGCTTCATGACCGTTCCGCGCCTCAACAAATGACCTCGTCATCGCCAGTCAGGATGCGTTGGTGCTATTTGCGACGCCGGCTCGCGAGCCCAGTCGCCTTGGAGGCAACCCCGGATTGCCGGGTTCCCAGCGCGGCCGATGGGGGTGGTTCGATGAACCGCATACAGCAACCTCCAACCAACCTGACACACTGACTTGCTCGGTTTAAAGCTAAGGAAGCTCTTTTTATCGTCGGTATAGCCAAGTTTTATGCGCATGCCGGGCACGAACGCAACGCGCGATCGGCGGAAAATCGATACGTCGGCGGCGGACGTGCAATCCAAACAGCGTCGATGAATGCGCTTGCACGTAGCTCCGATCAGCTTCGAAGATTAAACGGAGACATATTTTGGGTTGACGTCATGAGCGCTTACGAGCAACTGTCGCCTATTGCCACTAATCGGTGGCAGATGAAGGTTCCCCAACGGGAAAGATCGAAATTGCGAGGGTCGTCGTGTCCGCCGCCAATGTTACGATCTATTGCGACGTGAAACGCGGGCACTAACCACTCCCCTGCGCGGACGCTGGCATTGATATAAGCAAGTGCCAATCGGTCATACTGTGCGTCGGTAAACCCGGGAGATTGGGAAATTCTGTCGTTTATACATTTCCCTTTGTCATTTAGAGGTGATTGACCTGGCTTTAACTCTACCGAACGGACCTGAACACTCTCAACGTGCAGAAAAATCCCCTTAGATCTTTCGCCCACAACCTTGTTCTCAAGTCTCGTCGCACGCCAAGGAACCGAGAAATCTCGTTCTTGGGGGCGCACCGTCTTTCCGTCCCGCGTGATGAACATGTGCGCTTGTTTGTAATCTTTCCAGCGTTCTACACGATTCCATGGCGCCGTCGGCAAATCAGCGCTCGCTAGACGTTTGATGTTTGCACAGACGTTGTCGCTTGTGTCGTGAAGAACGAAATATCGTGCAGAAGGTCGGCCGTTTGCGTTAGACCGGGATAGGGGCTTGTCTAGCAGACCTCCTATCCGGACATCAAAATCATAGCGAGTTTTATTGTCGCCTATATTGTTTTGAAGTGTTATACCCGCCGGCGCGTCAGGATAGAAGCGCTTCGCAAGAGACGAGAAAACATTGAGCCGTGACTCCGTTTCATAAAATGTCTCATCCAGATACGCATTGGTCTTGATATTTTCTTCGGCCAATTTTATTCGAATGGACGCGGCGTCTTCCCGACTCTTATGTAGTAAGTGCTGGTAATCTTGTAGCTTATGAAACTTAGCTCGCAAGTCAGACAGCTGCGCGCTTACTGCAGCGTATTGATCCAACGCCCTTTTATCCGATAGATACCTAAGTTTGGCGTCCACCGACTGGTTAAGTTGGTGAATCTCCAACTCAAGATTCCTTTTCTCCGTCTCCAACCTCATTCGTTCCTGGCCGAGTCGGGCTATGCGATTTGTCAGCAATTGCGAGTGAAACGCTTCCACTTCCTGCAGATGCTTCAAAGTTTCGTCGCGAAATGCTCTTTGGAGTTCGCCATACATAGCGAGCACCTTCTCGCGCGGAATATCTGCGCGTGCTTCGAGGCTCTTCTGAACGTTAGAAAGAGCGTTTTCCACGACAGCTCTCTTGTTTTTTAGCGCACGGAGACGGCCCGTCAAATCGTTTGCTTCTTTCTCGATTTGATAGTAATCCTCCGCGACGGCGAACTGCGCTAGATCGCTCTCAAACCTTGCAATTTGCTCTTCAAGATGTTTTGCTTGCAGCGACGCATCCTTGCTACCGGTGTAGTATTCTCGAATGAAAGGATCGTTCTTGAAGTTTCTCTCAAAAAGTTCCAGCTCAGACTGTCGAGTGCGAAGTGAGTACTTGTTTTCAACCAAAGAGATATCTATCCCAAGCAGGAACAAATTCCGTAGCAAGACCGTATATGGCTCTCGATCTGATGAGGTAATTTTTGGATCGTTATAGTCAGCTTTGGATCGCCGAATGAAGCGCGGCAGTAGTGAACGGAAACTAAGTTGCGACCCACCCCAATCAGGAAAATGAAAGCAAAGCTTCCCTAGTAGTTCGTTGAAGGCCTTGACTTTCAATATTTGCCCGTTCAGGGAAATGGTGCCTTGCTTGTCGGTGCTACGCGATGAAGAATAAGCGGTTTGTCCAATCTCAAAGCGCAGCGTAAATTCCCAACTGGGAAGATGTTGGCGAAAGCTCGTATTTGTACTGGAGCCCAAACAAAAATGAATGATTTCGATCAGTAGGGACTTTCCAACGCCGTTATAGGATCGACTGTCGTCCTCGCCATGCAATTGATCTTTCCGCGAGCCAATGACGAGCGACACGCCCGTCCGATTGAACTTGACGGTCTTAAAGGTGGTTCTATTCGATGTAAGCTCGATTAGGCGCATAAGGCCGCTTCCGGGCGGTGGCGATGCAGTTCACCAGCGTCATTCATCTGAATAAGTCCGAGCGCAAACAAAGCATCGAGAGCCAGCACCATGTTGTCGAACGTCTGGAAGGCTGGATAGCATGAGGCTTGTCGCTGAAAAGCGCGCCACAGATTGTCGACTGTGATCGGTTGAGAGACGTTTTCCATGACGAAAGCCCCGAGACCGAGCAGGGACTCCGCAAAAGAAATGTGCTTGTCAGGAAGCAACATTGTTCGGTTCCTCGAAAATGTCACAGGCTTCAAAGTACTTCGCCATGAGAACCAAAGCAGCGTCGCGCCGCAGTCGATCTGCAGCGGGATTGTTGGTTTGAGGCGCAACTCGATTCAAGATAAACGCGAATCGCAGGTCACCGAGCGTAACGCCTGATTCACCTTGGTCATCCTTGACTGCAACAATGCTCTCCGCATAGAACCCAGCCAGAAAGTCACGCAGTGCTTGCTTGGTGAAATCGCTGTTTCGACTCAAATAGTCATCGATCTGCCATGTCTCGCGTTGCTTTGCTCGCAGCCAATCGCCGTTCTCGGCGAGTCCGTTGAATTCGATTTTTTCTTCGAAATCCGGTGCAATTTTTTTGCCTGTCGGAGCGCTCTGGGGCGGAGAGTTTTGAATATGCTGGATGACTTCTCCCAGGACGGTGTAGTCAAGGCCCTCCAACGAATCCCACGTCGGTAAACCGCCTACAATCATGCAGATTTGATCTTCAGGCAAGCAAATAAACTCTTGCTCCAAATGCTTGCTGAGAAAGGCTTCGCAGGCGTTAAGGCTATGGTCCGTTTTGATCGTGGCCAGAGTTTTCTCGATGTCGAAGACGGTGCCGCGATATTTATCGTTGAACACAAATACGTACTCGCGTGGGACGCAGAATGTGCCCCAGTACGGCAGCAGCTTGTCTTTGAAGTCTTCCGCTGCCTTCGCGATCGCAGCGCTCTTGCTGGCGGTAGGGTTTTCGGGCGCGAAGACTTGAAAGTACCTGCCAACAGCCTTTTCGTAGCCGTCGTTTCCGCGGTCTCGCTGGTTGCCGTACGGCTTGATTTTCAAAAATCCAGGTCGCGAATACTCCATGACCCGTCCGAACAAATGTTCGAATGCGAAGCCATCAGATCGGTGCACTTGGAGCTGGAAAAGCGTGCGGGCGAGATGCTTACGCTCGTTTGTCATCATCAACGTCCGTCTTGAATTCCTTGTTGTTTGGAGAATTCTAACATCGCAGGCTCGAACATCTTCAGTCGCCTCGGCCGCCAACCTGGCGGCCGAGGCGACGCTAAGCAGTCAAGCCCGAGAGCGCTCAAAGTCGTGAGCTAAACGTGGTACACGAGTCACTTAAGCCGGTTTCCGCCACTTGCTTTGCCTTTCTTCGTCGCCGCGGGCTGCGGATATGATACCTGTATAAATATACAGCAGCGGAGCTTGATGGAGCTTTCGCTATCGAGGGCTCGAGGCTACCCGCACACTGGCCACTATCCTATCCAGCTATAGCGCCTGTACCGGCCAGGCGGCCCGACCGTCACGCCGGCGCGCTCGTATAACGCGCGAGGCAAGCCCGCCGCCAAGTCCGCTAGCAGCGCCTAGTGCACATGGAGGGGCAGGTCGTTCAAGTCCTGGCCAAGGGTCGCGCGGAGCTGAAAATCGGGGGCTCTGCCGGCCATTGGAATGAGTTCGCCCTTTGTCTCTCCGGGTGATTGCCGTCATTTTTTGCTTGAAATTGGATCTCTCCAACTATCGCGAATTAAATCACGGCATCACGCGAGGCGCTGCGCTCCGCTCGCTAAATGAGCGGGTATGTATCTTTCAGTCTCGTTCCGGCTTTGAGAGGCACGACTCTTCCCTCTGCCCAGCAATTTTCACCTTCATTGCCTCGATTGCCCGAGGACTCGCTCCAATTAATTCCCGTCCATTCATGCTCCATATAGACGTCGCCAACCCGTCATGTATAGCGACCCTCTCCTTGCTAACCTCTAGAGCAAATCCCGTTGTTAGCGTTTTTCCATCTGCTACCAGTTCAATGCATCGCACACGGCCACTCTGTACGGGACATCCTTCAGCCATCGCGGCCCGCTCTTCGGCGACTTGACGCATGGCAGCGAAATCTCCAAGGGCGGCTGGAACAACCAGTCCTAATGCCAACAGAAAGATGGGGCCAAACATCAGCATTGGGAACATCGTGGCACAGACCACGATGAAAGCAATAATCTTGGCGTTGCTCCCAAATACCCGGGTTGCGCCATTCCGAAGCGCTTTGCTCTTGCTGCTCAAATAGTCAAGTGCGAGAACAAGCAGCGCTATGCCAGTCCCAAATGACATTAGGATAACCATGTACGTCCATTCCTTGCCGAAGGCTACCAGACCGTTGGTTAGCACACTAAGCGTAGCGGCAATGCCGAAATAGATGTAGTCGAGTCTATCAACGCGAAACATCTTCCAGTCGATTCCGTATACGCCCAACCGAGTATCGTGATACACGACCCCGATGTAATACGTCACGGTAGACAGAATCAAGATAAGGATGGACAGCCCAGCGGGGGTACGCCAAATAGCGGTTTTCGACGCGGTCGTCGGGGACGCACCGGTCGGCCTCGGTTGCTTCGCCCACGAAGTACTTGGGGCTTCCTATTAGCAGGATTGTGTTTCACGGTAATGCATTGGGAAGTTATTCACAGACAAACTAACGGCAGACTGCAGGGAAACTGAATAAACCGGTGTAGCGCCATCATAAAAACGCGGCTGCCAGATGGAATGGCGGAAAAACCTTGGATGTCCGGCGTCTCGCGAAACCTATGTCACGTGTCATGCTGAACAAGACGCTTCCTCATGTCGCCAAGTCGTTTTGGCTTATCCCCTATACAGCGACATCGGGTGATCCCAGTTGGGGCGCAGGGCTCGGGATGGCCTGGATCCGACCGGCGTCGGTTTGCACAATATTGTTCCTGCTGGTCGCCCGCCAGGTGGCCGTTTCCGAGGCGCCGGGAACAATTTTATGCCAAGGAATTTTGCTGAAGATTGTTCCTCCGGCCGACGTTTTGAGTAATTTTGTTCCTTTGCCAACGGCTCGATCCGTTGCTGGCGGCGCACTACGGCTTGCGGAGCCGGGAACGGTTGCCGTCAGGGGGTGCCGCGCGATCACGGTGCCAAGTCGGGGCCACGCGGACGGGGTGGGAGGGGGCTACCGCCATGCTCTGGCCGCCTCGCAGTCGCGCCCATTAGCCGGGCCCATGGGGCCAGGCACAAAATTCTGCAAAATCCGGGAACAATATTCTGCAAACCGACGCTGGCGGTTCCGCTTGCTTCACAAGCAGAGCCAATTTGACATAACGCCAGATCGGCGTTTTTTTGCTGTGGGCTGGAGTGTTATGTTTGGTTGAGAGGCCAGCCGGCTGCGGTCGCAGCCAGTCGCTCAGTCCGCCGTCGGCGCTCTGTCCCTGGAGGCAGGCGCCAAGTCGAAATGGCCGCGGCATACATGGCATTGCACGCCCAAACCTCTTCCCCGTGCTTATAGAAGACGACCCATTTGCCGTCGCTGACGCAATGCGCGCCGGGGAAGACTTCGGCATGGCCGTTCGGACTGTCCAGCGGAAAGGGCGCGTGCGGCGTGGCCCAGTAATTGCCACGCGGTAGGGGCGCGATCGTCTTTGGCATGCAGGCCCGATGTGGTGTCACGGGCGGCGCGGTCCCGCCTTCGTATGGCGAAATGGGGCCGCTTGTCAATCCTGCAACGGGCGTAGCATCACGCCGCGACATCCTGGTGTAGTCTCGCCACCCAACTACTCCTGCTATCCGGCAATTTCCATGACGCGACATCTTCAATTCTTGGCCCGGGCCTTCTGCGTCGGTGTCATCATTGTGATCGTCGCCATTGTCTCCCGGCAAGTCTATCTGCGCAGCGCCGCAGAGGCTGACGTAGCCGATGCGGATGAGGAACCCGCAACAATGATGTTGATTCGCTGCGAGACGATGCACGATCGTCTGCAGAATGAGCACAGTTTGGCTGTAGAGGCTGACTCGCGGCCGCGTGCTCGTTGTCGAGAGTCCTGAGCTGGCGAACGCTCTCCAATACTGGGACGCTGGTGGGCTCGGATAGTTTCGTGATCGTGAAACTATGAAAGAGGGGAAGGGGTACCGAGTGGTGCAATTGAATTGGATGCGAAGAGATTGGCGTATTTTGAAACGCAAGCCATGGGGACTTTTGATGCTACCGGCCATCTGCAGAATAATGAGCCAATAGGGACTAATGACGCCTCGCGCCCGGCACATCGTCCATTCGGTGCGCACGCGAACTGACGAGCTCCTAGAGTCGACCCCAAAATGGCCAGATAACCGGGGTAGGCCGCCATGCGAGCAAGTGCCGTGCGACGTCATCTGGAGCGCCTCGGCATCGCTTGCCGCGGGGTCACTACCCATCCAGAGCTCGCTGGTGTGGTCGTCAATAATCAAGACCTGCACGTCTGCATATTCCCTGACGGATGGATGCGTCTTGGGGAGTGGGTCGCACCAGGTCGCTTTCGTTTTGCCCCAGCGACTCGGTCGGTAGACGTGCTGGCCTGGCAGATTCGCCAACGGCTCGTCGCCAGGCCATGACTCTGTAGTTCTGCCGCTTCGGTTTTCTGGGCTGAGCGCAGGGCAGCGCCTCGGCCGCCAGATCAATCGTCTCTTGCCGTTTAGGGTTGTTCGATGCCTGCCGTCATCCGCAGGAATGTGAGTGTGCCACCGCGCGTTGCTGGCAGGCGTCGAACAAGCCTAAACGGACACGGCCCCCGCGAGCAAATCGCCGGCTGGCCACCGGTCGCTCGACTTTGGGCGGCGACGACCAGCCAGCCTCACCCGACTCGCCCGAGCAATTCGGGCGGCCCGCCACTCGAAAGACAAGGTACATGCAGCTATAAACTGCGAGAAAGCGCTTTGCCCTTATCTCCCGTGGCACTTCTTGAACTTCTTGCCGCTGCCGCAAGGGCACGGGTCGTTGCGACCGGGCTGGTCGCCCTTCACCACGGCCTCCACGCGCGGGCCCAGGCTCTTCCAGATCTGGCGCAGGTCGTAGACAGCCCAGATCGCCTCGCCGAAGGTTTCCACGCGCGCCAGGCTGGTGCTGGGCGGGCCATCCTCACTGTACATGCAGACCTCGGGTTGGCCGGTGTCGTCCTCGGTCAGAGCGACGATGCCGTCGAGCGCGTCGTCCAGCCACTGAGCAGCCTCCTTGTCGCGCGGGGTGGCCCATTCCTCGGGCCAGTTCTCCACCACGAACATGAACCCCAGCGCCCACACCTGGCCAAACGACGGGATTTCCCGCCCGTCCATCTCGGCACGCTCTTCCTGGGGCAGGCTCAAGATGGCGCCGCGCATGTCCATGGCCTCGGGCTGGAAGGTGCGTTCGTCCTCCAGCGTCTCCACGGGCTGGTCGAGCTGGTGCTCCACCTCGTTCCATCGGCGCTGCCACAGCTCCATGAAGCGGGCCTGCTGGGCCGCATCATGGAACGCGGGTAGCAACGGCAACGGGCTGCCCTCGGCCACGTCGAGCGCCGCGCCGTCGCCCAGCAGCATGGGCAGGTAGTCGGAAGCGGGGATGCAGCGGCGCGTGCAGACCAGGGCCGTGAGAAAGCCGTCGCAGAACTCCCATTGCGGGATTTCCTCAGCGCGCTGGCGCAGGTCGTCCAGCAGATCGTCAAGCTCCTGGAGTTCGTCGGGCGTCAGGGCGGTGGCTTCGGTCATAGGGTGGGTTCTCGCGGTGCGGGGCGGGGATGCGCTGGACGCATCGCTGCGAAGTATAGCGCCGCCCCATTGCAGAAGTGCGGCGTACAACTTGCAAGACCGTGACGTTCGGTACCGCGCGCCAAGCCGGGTGCACCCCCGCGACCGTTCGCCGGAGCGGCGGCCGCTCCCGAGTGGCTCCTTTTGGCCGGGTACGGTCCGACGCCGAGCAAAACTGAGCGGCTTCCTGGGCCGGCCCGCGTAGGGCAGAGGACGACCCTTCAGCGACATCCGCGATCCTGAACTCGTCGCCTCAAAGCAGTCAGTCGGACCCGTGCAGACCCGCCCGAAGGGGGCTCCGCAGGAGGAACACATAGGCAGACGACCGTTTGGTTGATTGAGCGTTAGCATCCAGCCGTCGCACTTTGACGCTGGCGATCAGTCGCTCGGAGGCTTGATCTCGTCGGTAGCCTCACACGTGTCATAGAACATTCCCTAAGACAGATGTTTGTGGAGGAAGGCGGCGACATTCTTTACCGCATAGTCGATCTGCGCCGGTTGATCGTAATAGTCGAAATGGGTGCCGTCCCCCCACGCCAATTCCTTCACTGCCCCCAGGAGCGAGTAGAACTTCTTGGCCTGCTCAGGGAAGGCGCATCCGTCGGAGTGAACCATAATCGTCGGAACTTTGATGGCCGACGCCTTGCTCACCGGATCGAAATCCAACCACGGCCCGTGCGACATCACGGCGAACTCGTTCTTCCACTCTGGAACGCCGCCGCGCGCCTTGTTGAAGTAGTAGTCGTAATTTCCCTTCGGGTTGTAATTCAGGGCGCTCGGATCATCCACGCTGTAGGTCGGCACCGTCACCTGCTCGCCGCTCCGCTCGAATCTCAGCTTCGCCTCCGCTCCCGCCGCGCGACGCCGCGCAATTTCCGCCGCGCCGACAAGACGTTC
The DNA here is from genome assembly GCF_000069785.1 of Cupriavidus taiwanensis LMG 19424. Classification (NCBI taxonomy): domain Bacteria; kingdom Pseudomonadati; phylum Pseudomonadota; class Betaproteobacteria; order Burkholderiales; family Burkholderiaceae; genus Cupriavidus; species Cupriavidus taiwanensis. The sequence goes on from NC_010529.1 coordinate 44,447, forward strand.
GTTTAACTCGGGGTCTGGAAGGAATGCAGCGACCGTCGCAAACGCCTTGACGCGCTCATCGGCAGCGACGAGGTAAGCGCCGTTTCCGCCTGATGTGCACACTCCGACCATCCCGATAGCCTTCGTATAAGGCAAGGCAGTTAGATACGAGACGGCGGCTTTCAGATCGCTCAATTTTGCGGCGGGAGACTCCAATTGCCGAGGCTGCCCTTCGCTTTCGCCATAGTGACTGTAGTCGATCACAAGCGCCACGAACCCGTTCTCCGCGAGCGTGCGCCCGTAAGCGCCCGCCATCTGCTCTTTAACCGAACTTAGAGAGCCCGCCACGACGACCGCCGGGTAGCGGCCGCTCTCGTTCAAGTTCTCGGGCTCGAACAGGTTTCCCGCCAGCGTCAAGCCATCTCGCTTGAAACTCACTTTACGCATCATCATGCTTCCTTCCAAGTTGTGTGGATTCCGTCGGGCCGGCGACGTGCAGCCCGCGACGAGTCCGGCGACGCCTAGGGCCGCGACCGCGAGAAAATCGCGTCGGGTTGGTACATTCATCTTCGTTCCTTCTTCAATTGGGTCGAAAAACGGCGGGGCGCTCGTTAGAAATCAGCCCGTCGCGATGGCGCGCCAGAATGCTGAGAAGCCGTCGGCGCAAGCGGTTTTGGCGAGCTTGGGCTCCGCGGCGATCGAATCGATAGTGGCCTCGGCCATCGCAACCATCAGCGCGCCGACGAATGCCGGGGGCTGCTTGCGCAGCGCCCCCAGCGACCTGGCCTTTATCAATAGGCCGCTGACGACTTGGAAGCTTTCCGCGGCCGACGCCCGCGTTGTGGGGGTGATTCGGTCGGAGACTTTGAGCTTCGCCATCGCTTGGCGCTGCGCTGGATGCGCCAGCCCCCAGCTCACGTAGGCGGACCAAAACTGCCCAAGACTTTCGCGCAAATCCTTAGAGCCCGGCGGTTCCGAATAAGCCAGTCGCAGCTGGCTTTTGAGGTCCAGATACAGCTGATTGGCCAGCTCGTCCTTGCTCCCAAAGTAGATGAAGATGGTCCCCTCGGCCACGCCGGCTGCCCTCGCGATGCGAGCTGTGGAGGCGGATAGTCCTTCCTCTGCGATCAGCCGAGTGGCCGCCTCGAGGATCGTTTGGCGCTTGTCTGCACTGAGAGGGCGGGCCATAAAGAGCAATGAGTGAGTGAACGCTCATTCTATCGAACGGAGGACATTCGTCAACCGACGGACCGACCGACAGGGTTGTAGGTCAGTGCCGGGGAGTCGACAGTCGCCAAGGGCAGCTAATGGCCGGCTACTGCCATTGCACTTGACGTCGTCACATGCTTGATGCGGGCGGAGGGAGGCTCGGCCGGCGTTGCGGCGGCAGGGCAATAAGGTCCGATAACGAACTGCTTATCGGGCCGAAGGGTGATACAGGCGAATATCCCGAAAACTGCTGGACTTACTGTTTGGGGCCCGCGGGCACCTTTGTCGCTCGGGTCCTTGCTGACGGTACCCGAGCGTGATCGAACAGCTGTGTTAGGAGCCGGATTTTAGGGCTTACTTGTCGCCATAATGAAGCCGACAAGCGATAATGGTCAGTTCATCGTCGTTGGCGAAATACACCAAGCGGTTGCTGTCGTCGATTCGCCGCGACCAGTAGCCCGACAGGTTGCCTTTCAGCGGCTCGGGCTTGCCGAGCCCGTCGAACGGTTCGCGTTGGGCGTCCTGGATTAGGGCGTTGATGCGCTTGAGCGTTTTCCTGTCTTGGCCCTGCCAATAGACATAGTCTTCCCAGGCATCTGGCATAAAGGTCAACCGGCGCGTCATTCAGCGTCCGGGTCGATCAGGTCGTGCTTCTCGGCCATGCCAGCGCGATGCTGCTGAATAGAACGCAGCAGGCGCGCGGCGTTAGCCGGCGAGCTAAGCAAATGCATCGTTTCCATCCAACTGTCGTACTGGTCTTGCGACATGATGACCACGTTCGGCGCGTCGCGGCGTGTGATGAGCACAGCGTCGTGGTCGTCGATGGCCTGGTCCATGACTGCCTTTAGGTTGCTGCGGGCGTCGGAGAAATGGATGGTACGCATACCGACCTCCTTAGATTACTAGTACTATAACTTGTACAAGTATAGCAAATCTACGTGCTGAAGGGGCTGACGCCTGGCGTGCAAGAGGCACTTGGCCAGAAACGTCATAGCGTCGGAAGGAGCGCAATGCATCGAACTCGCCACATAAGGTGCAATATGGTAGGTGAGCTTTGATAATTATGGTGCACATTTCGCCAAAAGCGCGTCCTGCGAATGGAACGGTCTGCGCAGGCCTTCACCGCTTGCTGCGTGCAATCTTTAAACATAAGGCACGAAGAGCGAAATTTTGCTGATTACCGGGGCGTTATGTTTGGAGGTGAAGAGCAGGGTGTCTGCCGGCGGCACCCGCATCTCAGCCGGTGGTCGGCGTGCAGGCGTTGGATACGGCAGAAAAATCGAAATGCGCAGCGGCATACAGGGCATTGCACGCCCAGACTTCCTCGCCGTTCTTGTAGAAAGTGACCCACTTGCCGTCGCTGATTGGGAGGATGTCAATGTACGGACTATCATCACGTTTGCTGATTTCTGGCCCCTGCTACTAGGCCGGAAGTGTTCTGAAGAATTGCCCAGGTTGCCTATGCCCATAATTTCTCTCACTGAAGCGCTGAACAATCTCACGGTAGACAATCTGAAATCGCTGATGCGCTGGCTTCCGGAAGCCTCACGCATCGGAAAGAAGAGTGGGCTGGTTGAAGAGATCCTGCGCAACCTTGCCGGCGACAGGCTGCAAGCGCTGTGGGAGGGGCTGGACAAGACTCAACGTCTGGCGGTAGCAGAGGCCACCTATGCGGAGGATGGCTGCTTTAATGCCACGCGGTTTCGAGCCAAGTATGGGCGTTTGCCGAATTTTTCGGTCCGGGACGAGCGGCGCCGACACGAGCACCATGGGCCGCCCACGGCGTTGTGCCTGTTTTTGTACTATCAGAATGGATGGCGCTACGTGCCAGCCGATCTGAACGAGCGGCTCATGGCATTCGTGCCGGCGCCAGAGCCTGTCCGGCTGGACACGGTCGATTCGCTTCCCGGCATATACGGTGAAAGCCCATTGTCGGTGCGGCTGTGTGAGCGCGATGCCCTGGCGGATCTACCGCTGCTACTGCGTCTGGTGGATCAGGGAAAGCTTAAGGTCAGCGAGAAGACAGCGCTGCCGGGCACGGCGACGTTGCAATTGTTGTGCGGGCAACTGTCCGGTAGCGACTACTACGCCGAGCCCGTGCCGGGACCCACCGATCAGGAGATAGGGCCGATCAAGGCATTTTCTTGGCCGATGCTGCTTCAGGCAGCGGGGCTTGTGCAGCGTAACGGGAGCAAGCTGGTGCTAAGCAAGGCTGGACTGACAGCCCTGACGACGCCAACGGCTGACGTGCTTGTCAAAATCTGGCGGAAATGGCTGAAAGCGACGTCGCTGGATGAATTTAGCCGAATAGATGTCATCAAGGGGCAAAAAGCCAAGGGCGGTGCGATGGCTGCAGTGGCGCCGCGCCGCGCGGCGATCGCAGAGATGCTGCAGCGTTGTCCGGCCGGGAAGTGGATCAGCATCGACGCGTTTTCCCGTTTCATGGTGGCAACTGGGCATACTTTCGACGTGGCCCGCGACCCTTGGAGTCTTTACATTTGTGAGCCGGATTACGGCAGCCTGGGGCACAGCGGCTACCATGACTGGGACATTCTTCAGTTGCGGTATATGCTCTGCTTCCTGTTCGAGTATGTGGCGCCACTTGGCATCATTGATATCGCATACACCGAACCGGCGGGGGCTCGGCCTAATTTTCACGATATGTGGGGAACGGACGAACTCCAATTCCTCAGTCGCTACGATGGCCTGGCCTATTTTCGCGTGACCTCGTTGGGCGCCTATTGCCTTGGCGCCAGCGGCCACTACACGCCGGCGCCGGTCCAGTCTAGCGTAAGGCTATCCGTCATGCCCGGCATGCAGGTCAAGGTCATCGCGGGCCGTCTGTCGGCAGAAGAGTCTCTGGTTCTGGACATGTGGGCAACCGAAGAGGCGGACAGACTCTGGCGGCTCGACCTTCAGAAGGCCATCGTAGCGGTCGAGAGGGGGCATGACATCGCCGAACTTCGCGAATTCCTGCAGGCCCGGGACGACCAGCCGGTACCAGACACGGTGGAATCCTTCATCAAGCGGGCTGGCAAGCAGGGCAAGGCGCTGAAAGTTGCGGGGACCACGCTGCTGATTGATTGCAATGACGCGCAAATGGCAGCCATGCTGGCCACTCGCAAGGAGACCGCCCATCTGTGTCTGCGCGCCGGTGATAAGCATGTGGTAGTGCGGCTCGAGGACGAAGATAAGTTCCGGACACATATTCGCGCGTTGGGCTATGGGATGACGGCCTGAGGTTTGCGCCGGTCGGTGGTGCCATGCCAGGGGCGAGCGCTATGCGACGCGAAGATAGATGGGTGACGGCCCGGCCGCAGACGCAGGCCGTGGTGCTGGCGGGTGGCTCGATGCCGAGCGGGTCCCGGTGAGGTTCCGTCCCCCATCGTATTTGGGCCAAGTCCAACTGCGGTACCCATTCCGGCTCGTAAGGCACCTACCGGGTCGCCAGGGCGCAGCCCAGCACTGGGTGCGCCGGCGCCAGGCGTAATGGAATCCCTGAAACAGGTCGCGCGGCGGCGCAGTGCAGGGCGGGGTGGTATCGTACGATTTTGTTCGCTGTGTCGATGGTACGCAGGTGCAATGCGAGAGTGTTAAGGGGGACATCAGCCGCGATGGTGGATTCGGGGTATCCGCAGTTCTTTCGTCCGTTGACGCTGAAGAGGCGAAAGCTGATCGCTGCCTGCATCCGCGCATTCTATGCGCGGCTTTATGGCTCCCATGCCGACTACCGCTCCATCCTTGGGCGCGAGGACTTGCGTGACCTCTTTGTCCAGACGATGCAGTCCGCCACGCTGCCGGCCGATCCTGCCGGTGAAGATGGCGACGACGGATTCGCCGCCGGTGACCTGGCCGACGACCAGAAGCTGGCAAGCGCCATCGTGCGCCTCCTTGTTGCGGACGGCTGGCTGGAAACCGCCGAGGATCGCGTCCGACTGGTTACCGCCTATCGCTTCACCCGCGCCGGCAAGATCTTCGCTCAGGCGCTGACGCTGGCCGACCGCCCACGCGAACGGACCCGTCAGCGCAACATGCGCTCCTGCAAGAATGCACTGAGTGCCTTCATCGAGCGCCGCGATGTGGAGGACCTGCTCGACGCCTACGAGTATGCCGATCGGGTCATTGCCGACCTCTCCGAAGATATCGAGCTCTTTTACGACCTGGCTCGCAAGATATTGCTCGATGCGCATGTGCAGGGCAATTGGGATGGGTTTATCGAGTTCGTAGAGCGACGTTTTCGTGATGAGTTCTCGCCCCGCCTAGTCTATGACAATGCCGAGCGCCACCGGCTGGACATCGGGGCGCTAATCGAACGTCTTAACGATTTGAGCGCGGCCGAGATGCAGGCCATTGACGATGACTTGGCCAACCACGCGGCATGGGCCGCGCAGGCCGCGCCGGACGGGGCGATCTTGAGATGGATGCTTGATCGGATCGACGAGATGGTGACCGCGGCCTGCCGGACGAAACAGCCGGAATTGTTCCGGGCCATGGAAAGCTATGTCCGCCGCCATGTGGTCTTGTTGTCGCAGAGTCTGTTCATGGGGGCATCAGGCAGCGGGGCGGCATTGTCCACCCTGATCCGCCGCCTGGGGGAGATGCCGGAGCGGGATCAGGGCGCGTGGCTGGAGCGGCAGGGAGCGGCGCTCGCACCGGTAAGCGTGGCGCTGTATGATCCGGCCGCGGTGCAGCCGAGAAAGACCGCCGAGCGTAACCGGGCACAGGCCGTGAGCATCGTTCCGGAAATCACACGAGAAGAGCGTTTGCGTCAGTTCGTGCGGCAAGCGCAGGAGCGGGCCTTCTCCTTGTCGCATCACGATGTCGTGGATTACTTGCTCGGTTCCATGCGTGGTACGGGCGCGCTGCGCCTATCCGAGTTGCCGGTCGACGATGCTATCCAGGCGTTATCGTTGTTGCGGGCAGTCGAGGCAGCACGGGACCATGAGGGACTGGACGTGGAGCGGCTAGATGCCGAGCCGCTGGACAATGCCATCATGTCGGGCACTGACTATGCAATCAGGAGGCGCCACATCGGCCATGGATGAAATTACGATTGGGCAACTGGTGGAAGCGGAACTGAAGGCGGGGGGCGTCCGGCCGGAGGCGTTCGGGCAGATCCTTGGCCGCCTGTTCGGGCTGTCCATCTTGCACCGGGAGGACAGCGCCATCGAGCGTCAGCTCTACGACGACGCCGTGCGTATCGAAGGCCTGCTCAATGCGTACTTCGATGTGGGCGGGTTCCGGCTGCTGCACGAGCGACATCAGAGTTATTTTCGGCTTTACCCGCCGGGGGCGCGCGTGCCGGGACTGCCCGCCGAGGACGATGCTATCGCGGTGGACGCCGTGCGGGCGAAGCTCTCCGCCGATTTCGTGGCATGCTGCCTGGTGCTGCGCTTGCTGTACAACGAAAGCCTGCGCCAAGGCTCGATCAACGAGCGCAACGAAGCGCTTGTCACCGTGGAATACCTGAATGCCACGCTGACTGCGCAGGCGCGCCGCTCACTGCCGGCCAAGACTGCGCGGGAGAAGCTCTTCGCCGACCTGAAGCGTGCCCGTCTGATCGATTACCGGGCGGATTCCGAGGTGGAAGATGCTGACGCTCTGGTCGCCATTCGTGGGACGATCCTGCAGTTCGTGGCGGATTCCGCCATTGATGCCCTGCTGACCGAAACACGGACGCCCGTGTCGGCCGTCACGTCGCCGGAGCCCGACGATGAGGCTTGAGAAGCTCATCCTGGTCAACTGGGGCTTCGTGGTGTCCCGGGAATACCCCTTTGGCCACACCACCTTGCTGTCGGGTTCGACCGGCGTTGGGAAGTCCTCTTTCCAGGACGCGATCCAGCTGGTCATGACCGGCGGCAAGCAGCACATCAACGTGTTCAACTCGGCGCAGGACGAGAGCGGCGCCTCGCGCGCGGGCGGCAAGGTGAGGCGGACGCTGGCGTCTTACGCGGTAGGCATGCGCGACAACCTCTGCGTCCGGCCGTATGGATCGCACACCTATGTCGTCGCCGTCTTCGCGCCCGATGAGTGGGAGTCCGCCGAACCATTCACCGCCGTGGTGGCCGTCGAAGCTGCCGTGTCTGGTACGCGCGAGCAAGGTCGCAGCGTCGACGTGGCGCGCAAGCTCTACTTTGTGCTACCAGGCAGCCGCGTAATGGAGGCGGATTTCATCGAGTCGCGCAAGGGCAATTCCATTACCGCGGTGAAGGTCGAGGATATCTACCATCGGCTGCGCCAGCGCTATCCGCGCGTCCTGCCGTTCGAGAACAGCATCGAAGATTATCTGTGCAAGCTCTATGCTGAGTTTCGCGGTGGTGGCAAGACGCTGGTCGGGCCGCGCGAGGCCGAAGCGGCGGCGCGGGCTTTCGTCCAGTCCATTGCTCGCAAGACCGTCGGCTCGGTGGACGAGTTGATCCGGGAGCAGGTGCTGGCCGAGCCTGATTTTTCCGATCAGATCGGGCATATCGCTTCGCTCATGCAAAACGTGCAACGTCTGCGCAAGATCGCCACCGAATTACTGGCGTGCCGGGAGCGGCTGGGCGTGCTGAAGGCACACGCGGATGCGTTCCTTGCCGCGTTCGAAGAGGCCATGGAGGCCGAACTGGGCGAAGTACTGCGCCGACAGCGGGATGTCGAGGAGGAGATCCAAAGGCTGGAGGCCTGCCGGCGTCTTGCCTTAGCCGATGTCGAGAAGCAGCAGGCGCTTGCCGACCGGCATGCACAGGCGCTGAAGCGCGCCACGGAATTGCATGGCACTGCCAAGGGTCGGCTCAACGGCAATCCGGTGGCGCAGGATCGTGAGCGGCTCAGCCGCGAGATAGCCGTGGCCACCGATGGGCGATCCCGTATCGCGCTGGACGTTCTGGCCGCCCTAGCGGGCTTGCGCGGCGTGCTCGACGAACTGGCTGCCCTGGCCAAACTGCCTGCAGGACCGGCCTCCGCCTACGCATCCCATGTGGAGCGGCTGGTTGTCGATGCCACGGCGATCGATGGCGCGGACGGCCAAGCCGCCGCGCGTGAGTTGGCGGCGATGCTGACAGGCGCGCAGATCGAACCCGCGAGCCTGCGGCGCGACCGGTTCGCCAAGCTGGATGCCGCCCTGGCTCCCATTGCGCAGCGACTGCACGGCGCCGACGGCCTGTATGGGGCAGTGGTACAGGAGCAGGCGCGGGAGTCGGATCGCGCTGCCGCCCTGCAAGGAGAAATCGACGACCTGAAGCGGCGCCGGCAAGGGCTGGAAGATGGCCACTTTGACTTGCCGGCGCATGTGGAGGTCGCAGTCCGATATCTCGAGGCCCAGATGCCGGGCGCCCGTCCCAGGGTACTTTGCAACCTTGTCCAGCCGCGGGAGGGCTCACGCTGGCAGAACGCTATCGAAGGGCTTTTGGGCGGCAACCGCTTCGTGATCCTGGTGGACGCGCAATACGAGGCGAGCGCCATCCGGGCGCTGCGACACGAGCTGGTGGCGACTAGACAAGGACGAGAGGCTTCCGTGGTGCAGGGCGAACTGGCCAAGCGGCGGGCGGAAAACCAGGCGCTGTCGCCCGACGCCGTGCTGCAGGAATTGGTGATCGCCGATGAGACCGCGCGCGCCTATCTGGTTGCAAGTTACGGCCGTTATGTCAAGGTAGCGGATGCGCAGGCGCTGCGCGGCGCGCCACAGGCACTGACCGTGGACGGCATGGCCAGTGGGGGGTTCAAGATGTTTTCGTCATGGGTGGACGACGGCGAACTGGCCTTCGGTGCCGAGGCCCGGCGCAAGCGCGTGGTGAGGCTCGTCCGGCAGATCGACGAAAAGTCGCAGGAAAGGGACGCACATCGCGCAGGCGCTGCGGAGTTGGCCGCGTGGGGTGCGCGTCTGCTCGCCCTGCAGCTTGTGCCTGTCGCGCCAATGCTGGACAAGCTGGGTGAGACGCAGCGCGAACTGAATAGTCTCGCGGCGCAGCTCGCCAGCCTAGATGACGCCGATCTCATCGTGCTGGAGCGGCGCGTGGCGCGTGCGGAGCAGCTATTGGAGGGCCACCACCGCCTATCCAATACCGCATCACGCTTAGCAGGCGAAGCGGAGGGGAGGGCGCGTGGCTTCGAAGCGAACATCGGTGACGCTGAAGCTAAGCTTGTTGAGTGCAAAGATGCCGTGCGCCAGATAAACGCCCGCGTGGCTGAACTGATCCGGCTCAATCCGCATTTCGATCCAGTCCGGCTGGAGCAGCGCGCTCGGGAAGCGGCCAAGGAGCAGACCGCCGCGTCCTTTGATGGGCGGCGGCGCCAGCAAGCCGGGATCTACCGCCAGGAGCGCGAGGCATTCGAGCGGAAACTGGAGGCCCATAATCTCTTGTCATCCTCGTTCGATGAGCGGGTCGACTTTCAGCCTTGCCAGTCAACCCAGGGGGAGTACGAGTGGCAAGCCTATGGCGGCGTACCTGCCGCCCGGCGACAGATCTCGGCCATGTTAGAACGGCTCGACCAAGTGCGCATTCTCAACAACACCAGCGAGCTGCGGGACGCCGAGAAGAGCTTCAACAACACCTTCAGCACGCATTTCGCGCTGGCCGTACGCACCGCGGTGGAGCAGGGCATCGATCCGCTCAAGCGGCTCAATGAGAAGCTCAAGCGACTGGCATTCGGCGAAGACCGTTTTGAGATCGAATACGGGCAGATGGTCAAGGAGTACAAAAAGTACTTCGACCTGTTCCAAGAACTGAACCGGCTGGCCGAGACACAAACGCCGGTGGATTTGTTCTCGGCCGCCGAAGGCGTCCTTTCTGCCGAAAGCGTCGTGGCGCTGGACGACATCAAGCTGCTATTGCTCGACACCAACCGCGACCACGCATTGCGGCGACTGAAGGACATAGCGGACTACCGCAACTATCGCCAATATGACATCCGCAAATATTCGGAGGACGGGCGCGAGGCGTCCTTGGCAAGAATGGCGACGTTCTCGGGAGGCGAGCTGATGACGCCAGCCTATCTGGTGCGGGCCGCGGTGCTGGCCCAGGCATTTCGGCAGTTCGAGAAGACGCCGAGCCTGAAGCTCATGATGATCGACGAGGCCTTCGACAAGATGGACGAAGGCCGCACCGCTGCTGTGATGCGCTATCTCAATGAGAACCTTGGCTTGCAACTGGTGGTTGCCATGCCGTCCCGCGCGTCCGGTCCCCTGCTCGAGTTGTTCAGCTTCGAGCATCGTTTTTCTCTGATGAAGGTTGAGGGCCTGGCAGGCGAACTCGATAAGATTACCGAGGTGGACAGCTCCCTCTTGAAGGCCGACCGACTACATGCCCTATGGACTGAACGTCGGGAGGCGGTGCGCCGTGAAGCGGCATGGCAGTTCGACTTGCAAGAGGCGCGCAAGCAGTTGATCTCGGACATGGGGGCATGAGCGCCGACGACATTCCGGGGCGCCGGCCGGACGCGCTCACCGCGTTGCTGAATGCACTGGTGGACCGTATCGAGGCAAAGCCGTTTGCCGAGAGACGCCGCGATATCGGCTTCCCGTTGAGTGCCGGGACGTGGCCGGAGTTTTTCTCGATCGACCTTCACGGCGAACGCATGTTCGTATGGCGCGCCCTGGAAGCGCTGCAGGCGCAACCCGGATTTGCACTGATGCTAGACCAGCGTCGTGGCCAGCGGGATCTTGATATCTGGGAGCGCTCACCGAAGCTCGTCATCGCAGCTCAAGCGGAAGCGTTTCTTCGCGACGAGACGGGGCGCCAGCCCAATGCCGTGGTCGCCTGGATGGCTCAGTGGCGGAAGGCTGTGCCAGCGCGCGTCAACAACGCGGCGCTGTGCGAGCGGCTGCTGTCCCGCCCGATCCTCATCCTTCCGCGTTCACCGGAGCAGGTGCTAGAGCGTTTCGCGGGCATCCCGGCGCTTGCGAGCGAGAGCCTCATGCTCCATGAGGTAGCAAGCCGGCAGTTCTGGGGCCTGTCTAAAGTTCTCAACGGCCAGCAGGAGGCCATTGCCCTGTTGCTTGACACGGAAGTTTGCCCCTTTCCAGACAAGCCGGTGCAACTGCTGGTAGCTGCGCGTACAGCCGATCCTGCCGCCCCGGTCCTGTTTGTGGAGAATGCCGCAACGTTCGAGTCGATGGCGGCGGGGAGGCTGAGCGCCGCCGAGGGTTTTGTCCTGATATTCGCATCCGGATACAAGGCGAGCGCGAGGAGGCTGCGCCAGCCGGGTGGCAGCTCAGTCTACTTTGCCCCGAGCGTGTTTGAGCGGAATGCGGCATTGGGGCGTAGCTTTCTTGCATGGCTGCATGGCACCGACGACACGCGCCCAGTTCATTTCTGGGGCGACCTGGATTTTGCCGGGATGGATATTCTTAAGGAGTTGCGCGTGGTATTTCCAGACGCGCAAGCGTGGAAAGCTGGCTACGAGGCGCTGCTTGCACGCCTGCTCGCGGAGGAGTCCCACGCGGCGGATGAAGCAAGGAAGTCGGGCCAGACCGATCCGGGCTTTACCGGCTGCCCTTATGCGGATGAAGTGCTGCTGCCAGCACTACGCAGGCACGGCCGATTTGTCGACCAGGAAAGTCTGTAGCGTCTCGACGCGCCAGACAACTACGCGAAAACCTGCCGATGAATGCATGCCTTTGGGACAAAGCTTGGTATTGACCGCCGCATTTTCCATGCTCCGGCACGCTAGTAGAAGCACAATGAATTTGTGCCGGTTCGCGTGGTGACACGTTGCAATCCCGTGGCCGAGCAGGCAGGTTGCCTGCCGTATGCTTTTTTCGCATTTAGTTCTCGACTCTCTCTTTTGCGTTACCTGATAACGTACGCGCGCAGCGCCAGAGTTTAGACATTATGCCGGGTATGTCTCGCGGCACTGGCGGTGGTATCGCCGATCTGCTCGCCGGCGAGAAGTCTTCGTCATCGGCGGGGCAGGGCGGTGCGGCACGTCACGGATCTCCGCATACTGTTCATCATCTCTTCGAGACCCTCAACAGGCTTTCAGATCCGAGAGACGGTATCGACCGATTCCGAGTGCAACCGCCGCTCGACCGTCGGTGCCCGCTCGGCAAGCCGAGCCGGGGGCTTTATCGTGGGCCCCTAAAGCGGGATGGTATCGTTGCCGTGGCGGACGCGATCCAGACGGAACAGATTCCGTAGCAGAACATCTTAGGCCTCCTTGGGGAGTACTTGACGACCGCTTCGCCTTACCAGACCGTGAAGCCACCATCGACAGCGATGGCCTGGCCAGTGACAAAGCTTGCGCCGGGCGAGCAGAGCCACATCACGGCGCTGGCAATGTCGGCCGGCTCGCCCAGCCTTTGCATGGGCGTTGCGAGCGTCAGTTGGGCCATGTCTTGCTGGTTCTCTGGGCGGTCGGTGATAGCCGTGTGCGCAATGCCGCCGGGGCAAATGGCGTTGACGCGGATGCCGCGGCTGGCGTAGTCCACCGCAACTGACCGGGTCAGTCCGAGCACCCCGGCCTTTGAGGCGGAGTAAGCCGACAGTCCGGGTCCGCTGACGAGCCCCATGATGGAGGACGTATTGACGATGACCCCTGCGCCGTACTCCAGCATCTGTGCACACTGGTATTTCATGCACAGCCAGACGCCCTTCAGGTTGACGGCAATGGTCTTGTCCCACTCGTCCTCGGAGAAATCGCAGATCGGCGCGCCGCGCGGAGCGATGCCGGCGTTGTTGAAAGCAAAGTCAAGACGGCCCAGGGATCGGATGGTCTGATCTATCGCCCCGGCGACGTCCGCACCTTGCGCAACGTCTGCGCGGACAAAGATGGCCTTGGCCCCGGCTTTTTCGATGTCATGCGCGGTTTCCTCAGCGGCAACCGTGGCGGTATCTAGCAGTGCGACGTCAGCGCCGGACCTGGCGAAGCTCAGCGCAGTCTGGCGACCGATGCCAGTAGCCGCGCCGGTGACAAACGCAACCTTACCTTCGAATGACTGCATCTGGTGGCATCCTCGCATGGTTTCAATTTGCATGGCGCACCAGAAGGCTGTGATAGCTGGCCAGTGGCGCGCAGACGAGGATACGGGGGCGCGAGCCGCTAGCCAACGTCAATTCGGACTAGTCGCAAGCGACATGAGTGTGGAAATCTTGGGGAAGGGGCTGCACGAGGTAAGCCCGCGGCGCCGTGCGGGGCCGGGGAGAACCACTGAAACGGGCCAGTTTCTCTCCAAGCTTCGGCGGAGTAGTTCTGCTGATGTTTGCTCCGGAAACCGGATGGACTGTCGTCGCGCCTCCTCGCCGACGGCACCGGCAGGCGAGGACAAATAACTGCGCATGGTCGCATACAAGGGTTACGTCGCTGCGTCCCAGTTTCACCAGTCCGAGACGGGTTAGCCATCTCAGTATCCTGTCCGTTGCTCCGGTCAGTATGACTTGCAGATCGCGCCACAGTCGAAGGTTTGTTCGGAAATCCATGTACTCCCGTGATCTTCGCAGCATTACCCGCGAGCATGCGCGCGGGCCAGAGGCACCCACCCACGATGACGTGTTAGCCATGGTTGGGGTGCTGGCGCCTTTCTGCCTATGGCTTCAGCACAGACGGCCGCGCCTCTTTCACCTGCACGAAACGGAGCGCTGTCCGCGGCCATCGACAGGCCTGCGCCGCACATTCTTCGGACGCTGCCCGTGACCTCGCGCGAATAGCGGAAAAGGGCAGTGACGGATTCCGTGAGTGCTTCCCTCGCCAGGCGGGCGAATTTAGCAACTAAAGGAAATGTCCCCATCATCTTTTAGCAGGGCCGGACCCGATCGTTCAGCGTGTAGCCTATAAAAGGTGAGAGCCTTGATGAAAGCTTAAAGGCAGCTATAGCCGTCCGCGGCACGGATCAGGCCACTCAGCGCAACCGAGGGCGACGTCATGAGCAGATTGTTCGCAGCAGCGGAGTGCCTGCGCAGGGTTATCGGCGGAGCAGCCTTGACATCTGCTGTTCCCTCCCTGATCGCTGCTGCCCTGGTCCTGGTCGTACTGCAGGGGTGCTCGACTACCCCGGCACGCTTGCCGGCAGTCCCCGCTGACGTAACGTAAGCGGTCGACTAACAACGCCTCTTGCGGCCGGATACGAGGTCGGCTAAACAGCGGATGTCTTGAGATTCCAAGGCAGCAAGGCCTCGTAGTCGTCAGCGGTCTTCGCGAGCGGCAGCGCCTTGAACAAGGCGACGAGATAGCGGTACGTATCGACGCCATTGGCCTTGCAGGTCTCAATGATCGAGTACAGATTCGCGCTTGCGTTCGCGCCAGCCACGGTGTCACAGAAGAGCCAGTTCCGGCGCCCTACGGTGAACGGCCTGATCGAATTCTCAATCACATTGTTCGATATCGGCCAGGCGCCGTTCTCGACGTAACGGACGAGCTTGGGCCACTGGTTATGGAAGTAGTGTAGTGCCTCGCCGAACTTGCTTCGCGGCAACACGGTGTGCAGGTGCTGCAACAGCATGGCTTCGATTTCGTCTAGCACAGGCCGACTCTGCTCGGCACGGATCTGCTGGCGCTGCTCTGGTTTCATCTCGCGAGTCCGAGCCTCGACAGCAAAGAGCTTGGCGATGAGCGCGATGAACTGCGTGATTGGATGTTCGCCACCGCGCTGCTCCTTGGGCAGAGCCTCCTCGGCCTCAATCATGTAACGACGGGCATGAGCCCAGCATCCAAGATGGATCAGTCGATTCGCGTGCGCGACCTTGTCGTACGAGTCGTACCCGTCGGTCATCAACACCGTTCCTGGCTTGATGCCGGCATAGAGCTCCGCAGCATGTTTCGTTGACCGCGTTGGGCTGTAAGCAAACAGCCGTACCGGCGGGCCCGATCCATTCATCTGCGCCCAGAGGTAACTTTTGGTCTGGGCAAGCTTGCCGGGCTCCTTGAGCACCTGGACGGTAGTTTCGTCGCCGTACACAAGGTCATCGTCCAGCAGATGGTCGCGCATCAGGTTGATGATGGGCTGCACGGCCTCGCCGACACGTACTACGCTGGCGGCCAATGTACTGCGCGAGAGGTCGCCGCCGAAGCGGTGCAGCAAGGCGGCCTGGCGGTACAGTGGCAGCGCGTCTTGGTACTTGGAGGTGATGCACCAGGCTAGCGCGGATTCAGTCAGCAAGCCCTTGGGGATGATGCGTGCGGGGGCGGGCGTCACCTTGATACTGCCGTCGCAGCACGGGCACGCGTACTTGACACGCTGGTGCTGGATCACTCGGACCTGCTGGGGGATGATGTCGAGTTGCTCGCTGATCTCCACGCCAATCTCAACGGGCCTGTCAGTTTTTTTGTGTGCAGGGCAGGTAAAGGCTCACCGTCGATGGAACGGTGAGCCAGCAATATCTTAACGATAAGGGTGGGTGAAGCGTTCCTCGTAGAGGATCGCAAACTGGTTCATGGCAGCCTTCCAGTCATGGGTTGAACTGCCCCACTTCACCGTGATGTTTCGCAGCGCCAGCCACAGCAGCTTGGTCGCCGCCTCGTCGCTGGGGAAGTGACCGCGCGTCTTGATGATCTTGCGCAGCTGCGCGTTGATGCTCTCGATCGCGTTGGTAACCGGCATGATAGGAACCGGTGCCCTTCCTCTCCTCACCGTGTAACTTGGTGTATGGTTCGACCATCCGGGACAGGGGCACCGGGGAGCACTTCGGGTGGGCAGGCCGTTCATATACGTTGAGCTGCGAGCTCGTGTTAGTAGTTGGCCGCCCCTGCGACCCGCCCGGTTGCGCTGCGAGCGCGAATCCGTAGTTGTCGTGCTGTCCCACCGGCTCCCATTTGCGATGTTTCCCATGGGAGACGCCAATGCGAGTGATAGGACTGGATGTATCGCGATCGGTGGCCGAGATCGCCTATTTGGAGAATGGCCGGCTACGCGCCGGCGGGCGCGTCGGACTGCGACGCGACGAGCTGGAACACTTTGCTGCCAAGCTAAAGCCCGACGACCACGTGGTACTCGAGGCGACCGGCAACACGATCGCCATCGCGAACGTGCTGACAGGTCATGTCGGCAAAGTGATTGTCGCCAACCCGTTGCAAGTCCGCCTGATCGCAGAAGCGCGCGTCAAGACGGATAAGATCGATGCCGCGATCCTTGCGCAACTCTATGCGAGTGGCTTCCTGCCCGAGGTGTGGATTCCAGACGAGGCCACGCAAGCGATGCGACGGCAGGTGTCGCGCCGCGCCCAGATCGTGCGGCAGCGGACGCGGCTCAAGAATGAGATTCACGCTGTCCTTGCCGCACATCTCATCGCACGGTGTCCTGCGACAGACCTGTTTGGCAAGAAAGGGCGGGCCTGGCTGAGCCTTCAGCCGCTACCCATGGACGAGCGCATCGGGATTGACCAGCGGTTGCATGAGCTCGACAGGCTGGCAGAGAATCTGCAGCAGGTTGAGCGCGTCCTGGCCCAATCCGCTATTCAGGACGACAGGCTGCGCAAGCTGCTGACCATCACCGGCATCAACACCACCGTTGCGATCGGGTTGATCTCGGCCATTGGCGATATCGCTCGCTTTCGTTCGCCGCAGAAACTGGTCAGCTACTTTGGCCTCAATCCTTCGGTCTACCAATCCGGCTTGCAGCCAGCAAAGCACGGACACATCAGCAAGCGCGGACGTTCCTATGCGCGTGCCATGCTGGTCGACGCTGCCTGGGCCGCAGCCCAAACGGCCGGCCCCGTCCGAGCCTTCTTCCTTCGTATCCGGGATCGTCGCGGTCAGCAGATCGCGGCTGTTGCCACGGCACGCAAGGTGGCGATCATCGTCTGGCACGTCCTCACGCGTAACGAAGCCTTCGCGGGGACCGCCCGGCGCTGACTGCGCGCAAGACCCGTGAGCTGGAACTGCAGGCAGGCATGCCTGCGCGTCGCGGTAGCCGCAAGGGGTCTGCCGCCGCCTACAATCTGAAGTCCGTCCGGGATCTGGAGCGTGCGGCAGGCGAACAAGCTGAGCACGCTTACCAACGGCTGTTCTCGCGCTGGAAGCAAGCGCGACCGCAGGCAAGTGCGGTACGCGCTCCGTGGCCACCAATACGGACGCCATAAACGAGCGAAAGCACCCCCCGGCCTTGTCAACTTCATCCGTCGTGTAAATGATCTTGCGGATCGCCGGTGGGAACGTAAAGAACGGGATCACCTGATCCCAGGCGCGACGCCAGGATGCGCCGATCGGTGCATACCGCCGACCCCATTCCCCGTTCTCGAAGGCCGCCAACTCGGCCAGCGCGGCCTCGACGGTGGGGGCCGTGTACACGGGCTTGAGCGCCGCCGCCACGGCGCGGCGCTCCTTCCAGTTGGCGTACTCCAGGCTGTTGCGGATCAGATGCACGATGCAGGTCTGCAGGGTGGTGTTCGGGAACACCGCGGCCAGGGCCTGTTCCATGCCCTTAAGGCCATCGGTCACCGCGATCAGGATGTCTTGGGTACCCCGGGTCTTCAGGTCGTTGAACACCTTCATCCAGAACTTGGCGCCTTCGGTAGTCTCGATCCACAGGCCCAGGATGTCGCGCGTGCCGTCGGGCAGCACGCCCAAGGCCAGGTAGACGGCCTTGTTGCGCACCACGCCGTCCTCGCGCATCTTGACGCGCAGCGCGTCGAAGAACACCACCGGGTACATCACCTCCAGCGGACGGGCCTGCCAGGCGGTCACCTCGTCCATGACCGCATCGGTCACCGAACTGATGAATTCGGGCGAGACCTCGGTGCCGTACTGTTCGGCCAGAAACGCCTGGATCTCGCGCAAGGTCATGCCGCGCGCATACATGGCGATGATCTTGTCGTCGAACCCGGTGAAGCGCCGCTCGTGCTTGGAATCAGGATCGGATCAAAGCTGCCGTCGCGATCGCGAGGGATGTCTAACCGCAGCGGCCCGTCGTCGGTCAGAACCGTCTTGGCGCTCTTGCCATTGCGCTGGTTGGCCGTGCCGGCCGGGCGCTCGGCGCCAGCCGGGTAGCCCAGATGATGGCCGAGCTCGGCCCCCAGGGCGCGCTCGATCAGGGCCTTCTTGAACGCCATCGAGGCGTCCTGCACCGCCTCGGCGGTCATCGGGCCTTTTACGAAATGAGCGATCAGGTCCTCGGGAATGCTCGGCAGCTCACGGTCGGCGGCCTGGCTGGTCTTGGTTTTGCGTGGCATACATGCTCCTTGGCGACATGTTATGCCCTAAACACAAAATTTCTGACAGGTCCATCTCAACCAGAGCTTGTCCATCATGCTGGCACACCCGCTCTGACTCCGGCAGTTCGTGGCGCATTGGCACGCGGGGAAGCGCCGGGTCCAACGGCTTGCGGCCGCGCTTCTTGCGCTTGTGACCGGCCACCTCAATCTCTGGCGTACCTTCTTCTTCCTGTGCCGGAAGTGTCGCCGCCGTTGGTGCCAGCGTCTCGGCTTCATTGAGGAACAGGTCCTTCTGCTGCGATCCCCGAACCTCGCTCGTGGCGCCGAACAGCTTGCGCTGGAAGGCCTTGAGCCTCTCGAGCAGCAGGTCACGCTCGACCGTCACCACGCGCAGTTTGCCTTTGAGCGCATCGCGCTCCTTGGCGGCATTGCGCAAGAGCTGGAGTTCCGCGGCGGTAATCGTGACAGGCGTTGACGACATGGCGGATTTGACCGTCGATGTCATGCAGCGTTCACACGGCCCGTTGGTAATGTCGCGGCGGGTGCCGCTGGACGGCACTGATGTCGATGCCGTCCAGCAGCCAGTGAAGTTGCTCGACCGAGAGCGTCGCCACTGCCGCCCCACGCGGCCAAGCAAAACGGTCTGCCTCAAGTCGTTTCAAAAAGAGCCAATATCCGTTCCGGTCCCAGCCAAGCAGCTTGATCCTATCGGCTCGTCGATTGCGAAACACGTAGACCGCTTGTGCGAACGGATCGAGCCCCAGCGACTGCTCGACCAGCGCCGACAGACCATTGATACTCTTGCGGAAATCCACAGCTTCCCGGTGCAGGTAGACCTTCAGCCCTTCGTCGAAGCGGAACATCAGCTCGCCCCCAACGCTTCGATCATCGCCTTTACGAGTTCACCGTCACGCTCACCGCATGCGAGCTCAATCGCTACGCCGTTTGGCAACTTCGCACTCAGCAGCGCGACTGGTCGCGACGGCTGAGGTTGCGGTTCAACTGCCACAGCCGTCGTGCGACGCGGCGCAGTGACCACAGCTTCGACTTCAGGAGATCGGATTCCCTGAACAACCGGCACGAACGCCGCCAGCGAACCGTGTTCCACTGCCCTCGATTCCCGATGCAGCCGAATCCATTTGCGCAGTTGATTGGCATTGACTTGAGCCTTGAGCGCTATGCCTGCCACCGATGCGCCAGGCCGAAGACACAGCTCAATCAAACGCCGGTTGGCCACCGGCTCGTAATCGCGTTTCCCATTGCGCCGGACACGCACTACTCGCAGTGGAAAGCAGTCAACATCAATATCGTCAGTGATCATGGTTTGCGTCCGCAAAGTGTTTGCGGACGCAAGCCTGCCAAGACTCACCCTACAAAACTAGGACGCCGTTTCTCGGTCGCTTACGACGTAACAGCGAGAGCTGAAATCCCTGGCATGCCCGGGGTACGCTACACAGCAGGGATTGACATTCCCGAATTCACTGAAGCGGCTTTCGAGGCACTGAGACGAGAACGGGATTACCTTGCGCGGCAGGGACACAAAGGCCCGATGCCACCGGCGGTGTTCGTCGCGATTTCTGGTGGTGGCGACAATGGTGCATTTGCCGCTGGCCTTCTGAATGCGTGGACCGCAACTGGGACGCGACCGGAGTTCAAGCTCGTCACCGGCATCAGTACCGGGGCCCTGATAGCCCCTTTCGCTTTCCTCGGGCCGAAGTACGACGGGACTCTGAAAGAGGTCTACACGACAATTTCCCCGAAAGACGTCTTGGAACCGCGTAGCTTTCTGGCAGGCGTGCTGAGCGATGGCATGGCGGATAATGCGCCGTTGCTAAGGCTGACGCGAAAATCCGTGACGGAGGCCTTCCTGAAAGAGATTGCAGCGGAGTACGCAAAAGGTCGCATGCTGTTGGTCGCCACTGCCGACCTTGATGCAAGGCGCGCAATCATCTGGGACATGGGTAAGATCGCAAGCTATGGTGGCCCCAAGGCATTAGATCTGTTCGTAAAGGTCATGGTGGCGTCAGCTTCGATCCCGGGCGGCTTCCCACCGATGATGGTCGACGTCGTAGTCGACGGAAAGCCCTATCAAGAAATGCACGTTGACGGGGGAATCGTCGCACAGGTATTCGCTTATCCGGCTGGGATACGCATCAACGACGAGGCGGCGTCGGTCGGAGTCAAGCGGGAGCGCAAACTCTATGTGATCCGCAACGCCAGACTCGATGCGGATTGGGCGCAAGTTGAGCGCTCCACAATGAGCATTGCCTCTCGCGCGGTCGCTTCGTTGATTCAAAGCCAGGGTATCGGCGACCTTTACCGCATTTATGCGACTGCAGAGCGTGATGGTGTTGATTTCAATCTTGCCTTCATCCCGGCGAGTTTCAAGGCGCCCCACAAGGAAGAGTTCGACACCGATTACATGCGAGCGCTCTATGACACTGGCTATAACATGGCGTCGAAGGGTTACCCTTGGGCTAAGGCCCCGCCTGGGTTCGCCTTGCCGGCCGCTATAACGAAATAGCCCTCAGATGTCGGATTCCCTGCCGATTGCATTATGGCTAGCACCTGATGCGGCCCAACCTTTATTCTGACGAATGATGTCCGCATCCCATTCGTCCTTGTCGCCGGTCATGTGCCAATATGGAATGGTAGCGAGGGATGATCAATTTTCACAGAGGCTGCGTAAGTCTGCTCGACACGAGCATGCGAATGCGGCCTGGCAGTAGAGCAGAGCGTCATCCTGACCAAGCAAGGAGGAGTGTGAAAATGGTCGAATCGAAAAACGGACGTTGGAGCCAGACCGGCAGGGTGCTGGCCGTGGCCGGTCTTCTGGCGCTATCGGGCGCTGCCCCGGCAACCGAGCAGTCGCAGCAGCGTCAACAAGGCAGAGACGCAAACCAGGCAGCCAAACAGCAGGCGCGTTCGGGAAAGGTCGACTGCCGGGCTGAAAATCAGAAGAGCAACGCTGAGTGCCGGCAGGACAAGCGCGACACGAAGCAGGAGGGCCGTCAGGAAAAGCGGGACACCAAGTACTAAAGAGCCGTATCGGTCGACCGCCGTGCCCGCCAGCAGCGTAGCTGTCCTGCGACGCCAATGCCGTGGGCTGAGCCGGGACTAGCGGTCTCCCTAAAGCGGTTGCGGTTGCCGTTGCCTTGCAGGTCGGGGGCGTTTCTTATCTTAGTATCGATTCGGTGCATGCGGGACCACCGCGGGCGGAAGATACGGCTCGAATTCTCCCGCTCCATCATCCTCTGCGGCTAAAAAGAATCCGTAGCGCCTTCAGTTCCAGATCGGATCTTCCTTCTGCATCTGGTCCTTGGTTTTCTTCATCCAGTAGGCACCGATCTGGCGCTCGGTGACGTAACCCTGCTTTTTCACGTCGATCTTGTCGAAGTTTTCGTAGACCTTTGGCATTCCCGCCTGAGCCTCGTCACGAGTCAGCTTGCCATTATGGTTGGCATCGGCCGCCTTGAAGCGCTCGGCGATAAAAGCCTTGGCCTGGGCCGTAGTCGGGGGCGCTGCGGGAACGTCGGATGGCGCCGCACCCGGTTGCGATCCCTGGGGTGTCTGGGCGGCCGCGCCTATCGAAGTCAGTGCCATCAGGACTGCGAAACCAAATGCGGGCAATTTGCATGCGGACATGTCGTTCTCCTCGATACGTTATGTGTGTTTGGACTTCAGACACCAAAACGACTTCTGATCAAACTCCTGTGAGCCTTGGCTCACCAGCATTCTAGGCGCTCCGCACCGGGAGCGCTTCACTGGCGACTGTTGCAACCGGCCGACACTGTTTTTCCGTTTCGAGCGTTTCCAGTCATCGAATGTTGGCGGAGAGCGTATTACGCTCCTATGCTCGAACAGGTTGCCTGGCAGCATGCCGTAAGGTCAGCCATGCAGCGACTGAAGCCGTGGTTGAACCACCAACAAAAAAGAACGAGAGGAGAGCGGGCATGGCACTGAAAAGAATGGCCTTGATGTCATTGCTTGGATGGCCACTGGCAACCGTTGCGCAGTCAAGCGTCACGCTGTACGGCGTGATCGACGCCAACGTGGAATACGTCAACCACGCCGGCGTCGTGCCGACGGCCGCCAATGGTTTTAATCCGGGACCGGCCAACGATGCCTACCGTCTGACTTCGGGAGGGCTATCCGGCTCCCGCTGGGGCCTGCGCGGCAACGAAGACCTGGGTGGCGGCATCAAGGCCCTCTTCGTGCTGGAAAGCGGCTTCGGCATCGACAACGGCTTGTCGCAGCAAAGCGGCCGTCTGTTCGGCCGCCAGGCATACGTGGGCGTCCAAAGCAGCCGTCTTGGCATGGTCAGCCTTGGCCGGCAATACACCTCGATGTTCGAGGCCCTGGCCAACTTCTCTCCGACCGCCTATGCCACGCAGTATGAGCCGGTCGTCATGCAATCCGGCCCCAATTACCGCGCGGACAACACCGTCAAGTACACCGGGAAGTTCGGGGGACTGACGGCGCTCGCGCACTGGTCCTTCGGCGTCGGGGTGGCCTTGCCCGCCTCGGTAGGATTCCCCATTCCGATCGGCGGCAATGGCGAAGTCCCGGGGCAGTTCCGGCGCGACACCGCCTATGGCGGGGCGCTGGCTTACACGTTCGGCCCGTTCGCCGCGACCGCGGGCTATGACCAGTGGAATCCCACCATCGGCACCGGCACCGGCACCATCAAGAAAGCCGCGGTAGGCGCCAGCTATGCCTTCGGCCCGGCCAAGATCATGGGCGGCTACCGTTGGGGCCAGAACAGGAATGCGGCCGATGCCCTGATCCAGCGCGATGACTTCTACTGGGTCGGCGCCAACTATCAGGTCACGCCGGCGCTGGCACTCACGCTCGAGTACAACTACGACGATCTCAAGAACCTTTACGGCAATACAAGCGTGGCCAATCCGTGGCAGATCTCCTTCGTGGCCGACTACTCGCTGTCCAAGCGTACCGATGTCTACGTGACCACTGCCTATGCCAAGAACGCCGGCTTGATGCTTGACTCGCTCGCGACCGTCTTTGCCAACAGTCTGTCGCTGGGTAACAGCTATGTGCTGGGCAACGGGCAGAGCAATATGTTCGGCGTCGCCTTGGGTATCCGGCACAAATTCTGAGCCGACCCGCAATCGTCGCCTAGTTCCTGCACGCATTGCGTCGCAGCCTTCTGGAGGGCCACGTGTTAATCCGAAGCACAATCGTCTCTGCCTGCGTGGTGACCATGCTGGTTTCCGCATGCTCGACCACGCCGATAGCCGCAAGTCAGGCGGCGCCAGCACCTTCCGAGCGGCTTAGCGGATTGCAAACGCCGCCACCCGGCGAGTTTGCAACGCTGGTCGTGACCCGGGACCAAGGGTTCTACGGCAGCGCTTGCGATACCGTCCTGTCAGTCGATGGGAAGGAAGTTGGCCGACTCAGATCCGGTGAGGTGGCGCGGTTCTACGCCAAACCGGGGGCGATCATTCTTGGCGCCCAGACTTCGGCCATGTGTCTCGGTGGCTTGAAGGAGAGGGAGATAAGGCTCACTCCAGCTGCGACGGTCCGTTACCGGATTTCCATCGATTCGAGTGGCGGCCTGGATTGCGGCGATCTTTTCTCCGGCGATGAAGGGGTACCATCGTTCAATGTACGATCGGAGTTGGTCATTGAGCATAGCTGTCCGGATTTGTAGCAGGTTGTGCGCGAACCGGGGCCGCCAAGCCATCTGCTGCCGTTTCACGAATCGCTTGCTGGCCACCTGGTTGACGGCAGACTCGACGAACCCTGATGCAATGGGCTCCTCATGCCGATAGCGGTCACCGTAGTTCACTACGATGCAGCTCCGACTGTTGTCCAGGTAGACGATGAACTCCTCCAGTTTGTCAACGAGCTTGGCCTCTTCGGCGCTGGCCTCAGTACCAGATCCCAGCCCAGGCTTTCCAGTCGGCGTAATCTGGATAGAAGCAGCCATGCCATGAGTGCTACTTGGCGCCCCGCAGCGCCTTTACCAGAGTCCGCGCGCACGCGCCCGTCCCGCACGCCTCTTGATTCTTCGTTCGGCTGAGTGTGCAATGCCGAGCATGACCCTGAGCCATGCCTAAGGAGGATTCTGTGAAGAAGGGCGTTCTGATCTGTTGCGCCGCCGCCTCGGTCGGGTTCGCGGGCCTGCCTGCGATGGCGAAGGATGGTGTCGCGATCACGCTGCCGGACCAGCGGGTGGCTGTGCTGTCCGAGGGCGATCTGGAAGCGGCCTCGATGGGCAGCTACAGCGTCGCCGTGTTCAAGGATGCGCAGCTCCTGCATTTCGACGCCGGCGCGGTATTCTCGCGCAATGGCACCATCTTTCGAGATGACGGTAAGCTGCGCGCGAAGTTCGCCGACATCACCGGCGACGGCATCCAGGCGCTGGTTCTCTCCAAGCTCACCGCCGGCTCGGGAAAATACCTGGAAGTGGATGCGTTGCGGATCGACGCCGGCAGCGTACGCCTTCTCACGCGCGTCCAAACCGATACCCATCACGATGAGATCGCCGAGCTGAAGGCGGCGTGCCGGCGGGGCGCGTGCTCGCCCAAGTAGCGCGCCGAGCAGCGGGGCGCGGTCTCCTCAGTGGCGACCGCGCCATCGACCCGCGCTGGGGCTGGGACGTGGGTGACGGCGGACATTGCACGAAAGCTGCGATAAGGTTCGATAACTAGCCCGTATCACTCGTATGACGCCGCCTCGCGCTTGTCTATTGCGCAACCTCCCACGGGGGGGTCCCATGCGTCTGCACCTTTCCTCTGCTGTGCACACAGCACCGTGCGTTTGTGCATAAAAAAGCACAAGTTCTTACGCGCGCACGTTGCTAAAAATCCTCTTCGCTGAGTTTTCACCGTTTCGGATATTACGAATTCGATTATTTCGAATTATCATACCGTCACACGTACGATCCGGGGACTTCCATGCACGCAACCATCACTAACACGACGCTGCCTTCGGCAGACGAAAGCGCTATCGCTCGGGAATCGAGCCGTAGCCTGGCGGTGGCACTGGACAGCCGATCCGATACGCAGCAATTCGATTTCAAGACTGACAAGGGCGAGTTGCATAGTGTCACATTGCCCACCTCTGCTCTGAGGCTTCTCGTCGAGGTTCTCGCCGAAATCGGCCAAGGGAACGCCGTCTCCATCATTCCAATTCACGCCGAGCTGACGACGCAAGAGGCGGCGGACCTGCTTAACGTCTCTCGCCCATACTTGGTTCAACTTCTGGAGAAGGGCGAGATTCCGTTCCGTAAAGTCAACACGCATCGGCGCGTCCTCTACCAGGACGTTGTCAGCTACAAGCAGCGCATTGATGACGAGCGACGCAAGGCACTAGACGAACTCGCAGCGCAGGCCCAAGAGTTGGACATGGGCTATTGAGCATGACCTCCAACTTCGCTGTCGTCTACGATGCTTGCGTTCTCTATCCTGCTCCGCTGCGCGATCTGCTGATGCGGCTCGCGCTGACCGACCTGTACCGTGCAAAATGGACGAATCAAATTCATGACGAGTGGGTTCGCAACCTCCTCGCGCGGCGGCCGGAGCTTTCCGCGGATCGTCTTGCAGGCACGCGCGAACTGATGAACCGAAGCGTTCGCGATTCGCTAGTTTTCGGCTATGAACACCTTATTGAGTCCATTGAGTTGCCTGACCCTGACGATCGACATGTGGTCGCGGCCGCAATTCATAGCGGCTCGGAGGCAATCATCACCTTCAATATGAAGGACTTTCCGGAAGCAGCGCTCAAGGAGTTCAACGTCGAAGCGATCCACCCGGACGATTTCGTCGTGGACCTCTTTGATCTGAATGCAGGGAAGGTCCTAGCGGCAGTGGCGGACCACCGTGCATCTCTGAAGAATCCACCGAAGTCTCCTTCGGAGTATTTGACCACCCTTTCGGCGCAAGGCCTGACGCAAACGGTGTTGATCCTAACGCAGTACAGTTTGGCAATCTGAATCCCCGTGCAGGTAGCCAGTCCGTCCCGGCGACCGATGCTCGGCCCCCAGACGTCGTGGCAAGCCGGCGACGATCATATACGTATACGGCAGGGCAGATGCCTCAGCAAGAAGATGCTGCACCGGGCTTGGAACAAGGTCGTGCAAGCCGGCGACGGCTTTCACCCCGGAAAGTCTGTCACGGCACATTCGACATAACGCCCGTAAGCCGCAATTTGCCGGGACATGGCTCACCGCGGCCTTCGGCTTTCCCTTTCTCAGGCCGCCATGACGGCTCGCCAAAGCACCATCGCGCCAATGTTCACGACGACAGTGCCCCAGAACATCGCCTGAAACGCCCGCTTGCGATTCTTGTGTCGCAGCAGGTGCTGGGCGGCGAGCGCGCCCGGCCAACCGCCGCAGAGCGCCAGCAGGTGCAGGGTGGTCTCAGGCGTGCGCCACGTATTCCGGCTGGCCCGCGTCTTGTCGTCGCCATAGGCGAAGAACGTGATGAGGCTCGTCACGAGGCTGACCAGGCCGGCCTGGTGTGGAAAATAACCCATCAGGGCGCCGCCGGCGATGAGGCCCAACGCCGCGAGACCCGCGAACACCGGCCAAAGACTCGTGTCCGACCGCGCCTTCGTTGCGCCGACGATGGCAACGTTCAAGGCTTGTGGCCTGCCGTCCCGGCCTTTGCCGAGTTCGAAGCTCACGCGGTCGCCAGACGTTGGCGTCACGGCACGCGTTTGTAGGGCGGTGATGTGAAAAAACACATCCGTGTCCGCGTGGACGTTGATAAAACCAAAGCCCTTGTCTGCATGCCACGTCTTGACCCGACCTGCTTTTCTCATGGTTTTTGTGTGATGTTGCGCGAAGGATGCAGTTTAAGGGATGCCGTCAAGCGAAACTATGGCGGGAGTTCGCGAAGTTACCGGGTAGGGGCTGGCGGCTCTGCCACCCGTAGTCGGTGGGGTGTTGGCTCGTTGCAACCCGTTGTGCGTGTCAGATCGGGTAGATTTGCCGGTAGGGGGATGGCGCGGGCTGCAGTGGATAACAACAACAGGTAGAGAAATGGGTCGCAGAAGGAAGGAGCCGTCGCTTAGCGAGATATTGATCGATGCGCCGTGGTGGGTATCTGCAGCGCTCGCAGTGGGTGCCTACATCGTGTTGCGCGGGGTCGTCCCAGCGATATTCGGATCGAGCCCATTGTTGACGGGCATTGCGGTGTTAAGCCAGTCGTTAGCTTGGATGCCTGCCGCCATGTTCGGCTTTCTGGGTGTGCTGTCATACATCCGTGCGCGGCGTAGGGAAAGGGCAGGGCAGCAAGAAATCCCCGTGAGGGCTCGGAGTTCTCGCACGAGTCGATCGTCGTCGCGGTGGAAGTCATCCCAATCCTCCGGTGAATCCATGGGGTCCAGGGAGGACGTCGGCCCGCCGCCGCGGACAGCCGCCTTAGCGGAAAAGCCGGAAATCAATAGCTGGACGCTCGATGCCCTCCAGCAGCTGGAGTGGAAGCGATTTGAGCTGCTTTGTGTTGGGTACTACGAGGCGATGGGATTCACCGTCAAGACCGTGCCCCACGGTCCCGATGGCGGCATCGACGCAACCTTGTACAAGGCTGGCCGGGATGGTCCCGTGGCCGTGGTCCAATGCAAGGCATGGCGCAAGCCGGTGAAGGTGGAGCAGGTCCGCGCGCTTGCCGGTGTCATGCACGAACACAAGGTGCGTCGGGGCGTTTTCTGGTCGTTGTCTGGCTATGTCGGGCGACCGGTGCAGGAGTCGGCGGAGCGAGCCGGCATTCAATTGCTTGATGGTGCGGGTATTGTCGAACGGATACGCGCCCTCGATCAGTACAAGCAAGCGACGCTGCTGAAGCAGGCGTTTCGGGGGGACTATCGCACGCCGACATGCGCGGCCTGCGGAATCAAGATGGTCGAGCGGAAGGGACCAGCTGGTGCATTCTGGGGTTGCCTGAACTATCCCGGTTGCAGGGTCAAGCTCTCCCGCAACGTCTAAGAACCGGCTGGATAATCATCGCGCTTTCAGGCAAAGGTCACTCTCAGGTAAGGCTGGCTGTTCGGCAGGCTGGAGCGCCGGTTTTCTGCATTGATACTGACACTCTCCTTTAAGCGAGTCATGCCTCGTGAATCGCCCAGAGCGCGGCAAGAACCTGGCACTTTCTATCCGGTGGGCTCTTTCCGACCCTTCTCCGACGTTTGCCAGCGGGCTACCGAATGGCTGCGACGGCGGAGAACGGTCATCTGCTCAAGTGTTGGAAGCAATCGGGTGATAAAAGGAGGGACGGATTCACTGCGAGCGAGCCAGATCAGTGATGGCATCGCGGCTGCAAGCGATTTCACGTAGCCGGTACTTCTGAATCTTTCCGGTTCCGGTTTTGGGTAGCGGCCCATAAACAGGGCCTGTCAGTTTTTTTGTGTGCAGGGCAGGTAAAGGCTCACCGTCGATGGAACGGTGAGCCAGCAATATCTTAACGATAAGGGTGGGTGAAGCGTTCCTCGTAGAGGATCGCAAACTGGTTCATGGCAGCCTTCCAGTCATGGGTTGAACTGCCCCACTTCACCGTGATGTTTCGCAGCGCCAGCCACAGCAGCTTGGTCGCCGCCTCGTCGCTGGGGAAGTGACCGCGCGTCTTGATGATCTTGCGCAGCTGCGCGTTGATGCTCTCGATCGCGTTGGTCGTGTAAATGATCTTGCGGATCGCCGGCGGGAACGTAAAGAACGGGATCACCTGATCCCAGGCGCGACGCCAGGATGCGCCGATCGGTGCATACCGCCGACCCCATTCCCCGTTCTCGAAGGCCGCCAACTCGGCCAGCGCGGCCTCGACCGTGGGGGCCGTGTACACGGGCTTGAGCGCCGCCGCCACGGCGCGGCGCTCCTTCCAGTTGGCGTACTCCAGGCTGTTGCGGATCAGATGCACGATGCAGGTCTGCAGGGTGGTGTTCGGGAACACCGCGGCCAGGGCCTGTTCCATGCCCTTAAGGCCATCGGTCACCGCGATCAGGATGTCTTGGGTACCCCGGGTCTTCAGGTCGTTGAACACCTTCATCCAGAACTTGGCGCCTTCGGTAGTCTCGATCCACAGGCCCAGGATGTCGCGCGTGCCGTCGGGCAGCACGCCCAAGGCCAGGTAGACGGCCTTGTTGCGCACCACGCCGTCCTCGCGCATCTTGACCCGCAGCGCGTCGAAGAACACCACCGGGTACATCACCTCCAGCGGACGGGCCTGCCAGGCGGTGACCTCGTCCATGACCGCATCGGTCACCGAACTGATGAACTCGGGCGAGACCTCGGTGCCGTACTGTTCGGCCAGAAACGCCTGGATCTCGCGCAAGGTCATGCCGCGCGCATACATGGCGATGATCTTGTCGTCGAACCCGGTGAAGCGCCGCTCGTGCTTGGGAATCAGGATCGGATCAAAGCTGCCGTCGCGATCGCGAGGGATGTCTAACCGCAGCGGCCCGTCGTCGGTCAGAACCGTCTTGGCGCTCTTGCCATTGCGCTGGTTGGCCGTGCCGGCCGGGCGCTCGGCGCCAGCCGGGTAGCCCAGATGATGGCCGAGCTCGGCCCCCAGGGCGCGCTCGATCAGGGCCTTCTTGAACGCCATCGAGGCGTCCTGCACCGCCTCGGCGGTCATCGGACCCTTAACGAAATGGGCAATCAGGTCCTCGGGAATGGTCGGCAGCTCACGGTCGGCGGCCTGGCTGGTCTTGGTTTTGCGTGGCATACATGCTCCTTGGCGACATGTTATGCCCTAAACACAAAATTTCTGACAGGTCCCATAAACAACGCGCACGGGGCATTTGTAGTGCGCCAGTCGTGCCCGACAAAAGGCAATGATTCCCTCCTCGGCAGGTTCGCTCACCCCATCCTTGAGTTCGATGAACGCGCAGGGCGATTCTCCCCATTTGGGATGAGGTTGCGCCACAACCGCGGCAATCAGCACCGCCGGGTGCTGGTGCAAGACATCTTCGACCTCGACGGACGAGATGTTCTCGCCACCCGAGATAATGACGTCTTTCGATCGATCGGTAATCTGGATGTATCCGTCCGGATGCACCACTGCCACGTCGCCGGTGTGGAACCACCCGCCACTGAACGCGCGCTGGGTGGCTTCGGGGTTTTTCAGGTACCCCTTCATCACGATATTGCCACGTAACATGAGTTCGCCCTGAGTCTTGCCATCCCACGGCACAGCACTCATCGTGTCAGGATCCGCGACATACAATCCAGGTTGTGCCCGAGGTGTAGTTCAGAGCGATGGCGTCCCATTCATCCTCGGGATAGAGACCCGGAAAAGCCGGATCGCCCTGCTGAAGAAACTGCTCATATTCGAACTCGCCAATCAACTCTCCCGCCGGCGCCAGGGGGTCGAGGATATCAATAACCAGCGGAGGGCTATCCAGTCTCATCAGGTACGCACCGCGATGGCTGGGAACAACGCCCTTGGGGTCGGAGACGTATTCGTAGTGACGGGGGCCGGATCGGGCCTCGGGGCCGCCACCGCAATGGCGCTGGCGGAGGCAGGGGCGAAAGTGGTCGTCGTCGATCTTGACTCGAACTCGGGACAGGTTGTTGCCAGGCAGGTGGGCGGCATTTTCGTCCGGGCTGATGTCACGAAAGAGGAAAGCGTCAAGCAAATCTTCGACTATGCCAAGGCGCTTGGACCGTTGCGAGGACTCGTCAACTGTGCAGGCGTTGCGCCCGCTGAGAAGGTGATTGGCAAGAGCGGCGTGCACGGGCTGGCCTCATTCCAGCGCGTGCTGGAGATCAATGTTGCCGGCACGTTCAATGTGCTGAGGTTGTCGGCCGCCCTGATGGCGGAACAGCAGGCAACAGGCGATGGGGAGCGCGGCGTTATCGTCAACACGGCATCTGTTGCTGCCTTTGACGGACAGGTCGGCCAAAGCGCTTATGCAGCTTCAAAGGGCGCGGTGGTGGCAATGACGCTTCCGCTGGCGCGTGAACTCGCGCGCTTCGGGATACGTGTGGTCACGATTGCGCCGGGCATCATGGCTACCCCATTGCTATTGGCCATGCCGGATGAAGTGCAGAAGTCGCTCGGTGCGTCTGTACCGTTTCCTCCGCGGTTGGGCAAGCCGCAGGAATTCGCGGATCTCGTCAAGCATGTGATTGGCAACTCGTACCTCAATGGTGAGGTCATTCGACTCGACGGTGCCATCCGTATGGCAGCAAAGTGAGGGAATCATGCTGAACTCAAACATCGACCCCATCGTCATCCTGTCTGCAGCGCGAACGCCAATGGGCGGTTTTCAGGGAGAGTTGTCCCCATTGACGGCCCCGGAACTGGGAGGCGCTGCCATTCGTGCGGCCGTGGAGCGCGCGAACGTGAATGTAACGTCTGTCCAGGAATTGCTCATGGGATGCGTGCTGCCGGCTGGCGTCGGCCAGGCTCCGGCGCGCCAGGCCAGCATTCACGGCGGCCTGAGTCTCGCCGTGCCGTGCACCACGATCAGCAAGGTATGCGGATCCGGTATGAAGGCGGTCATGTTGGCGCACGACCTGCTTGTGGCGAAGACCAACGACATCATGGTCGCGGGCGGCATGGAGTCAATGTCCAATGCGCCCTACCTGTTACCGAAGGCTCGAGGCGGGTATCGACTGGGTCATGGGACGGTCCTGGACCACATGTTCCTTGATGGTCTTGAAGACCATTACAGCGAAGGCACGCGCGGACGCTTGATGGGAACCTTTGCGGAGGACTGTGCTGCTACGTACGGATTCACAAGAGATGCGCAAGACGAATGGGCGGTGTCGTCCACGCTGCGTGCGCAAGCCGCAATGGAAGCCGGGGACTTTGACTGGGAGACCGTGCCACTCACGTTGGAGGGTCGCAAGGGGCGGGTGCAGGTAAGAAGTGATGAGCAGCCCCGCAAGGCTGATCTGAACCGTATTTCCACCCTGAAGCCTGCTTTCAGGAAAGACGGGACGGTGACGGCTGCAAACTCGAGTTCGATCTCGGATGGGGCTGCCGCAATGGTTCTTGCACGGCAATCCGTCGCAGAGACGATGGGGCTGCAACCGATTGCGAGGATCGTCGGTCACGCGACACACGCGCAAACTCCGGCGACATTCACCACTGCGCCAATCGGGGCGATCCAGAAGCTGCTCGGGCAACTGGAATGGTCCGCATCGGAAGTCGATCTTTGGGAGATCAACGAAGCATTCGCGGTTGTCGCAATGGCGGCCGCGCGCGATCTCCGGCTGGACCGGGACAAGATCAACATCCACGGTGGCGCCTGTGCCTTGGGTCACCCCATCGGCGCTTCGGGTGCGCGGATCCTGGTCACGCTGTTGGCAGCGCTTAAGAAAACTGGCGGCCGTAGAGGGATCGCCAGCCTGTGCATTGGCGGTGGTGAGGCGACCGCCGTCGCCGTTGAGATGGCTTGATCATCGGTCGTGCTGCATCTCCGACGCGATGCAGCACGACTGCTGTCGCAAACGTGGATTAGTCGCCCATGTGGGCGAATTGCCGAAGTCCCTCAAGATCGATCACTTGGATCGCGCCGTATTCCATTGCAACCATGCCTGCATCAGCAAGTTCGCGAAGCGCTCGATTGGTATTCTGGCGCGACAGTCCTGTGAGCCGTCCAATTTCTTCCTGCGACAGCGCCAGGGTCCGGTCGGTCGAAGGGTAGAGTTGACGGTGAAACAATTCGGTGAGGCAGAACGCCACACGACCTGCTGCTTCGTGAAGCCTCAGGTTATGCACTAGGCCGACATAGTAGCCACAACGTGCGTTGAGCTGATCGATAACGTATCGGCTAAATGTGTGATTCTGTTCGAGCAGCCAGAGGAAAGTCGCTTTCGGTACATAGGCGATCCGGCTGTCTTTCAATGCCACTACCGAATACTGTCGTGGTTCGTCCTTGAGGACAGCACCCTCGCCAAACCATGCGCCCGCGGGCATGCTGGCGAAAGTAATGGCTCTTCCGCATGCGGATGCAGTATCTACTTTGACAATACCTTCGACAACTCCAAGCCAATGATCGGCCGGGGCGCCGCGGTGACAGGCCGTGCCTCCGGCGGTCAGGTGCTTTTCAAAGGAGTCCGTCATGACGCGCGCTTTTTCCTGGTCCGTCAGGCGATCGAACCAAGCGGAATTCCCAAAGAATGACGCGAGCGACGCGCGCATGGTCGTCTCAGCGGGCAGCGGCGGCCGAGAAATCTGTCTCCCGAAGCCGGGGGATAGCGATTGCATAGCGAGTTCTCTTTGGTTGCCCGTGGGAAGGCTCTTCTTCGCTGCGTACGGTGTGCACGAACGGAAGTCAACCTTGCGTCGCGTTCGGCTGCGGAGCGCCGATTCGCCGACAGGATGATCTTAAGCGAATCATGATTCCACTTAAGGCTAAGCGGCTCAACGGCCCATGTCAAGCCCTAATGCTCAGTAAAAGCAGGAAATTTCCCGGCTTTAAGGCTATTAAAAGTGCACTACGCTACTCGTCATCGGTCGCGTGGCACTCTTAAGTGCAATTTGGATTCCTATTTGCGCGAAACCAGGTAGGCGGCCCTGCGTTACTACGCGGCGCTCGGGGGAGGGAAGGACAGCATTTGCCCCGCAACTCCGCGCAGGCAGAATGTGATGATTGCGGTGGCATGCGCACTCAGGGACGTCGACGCCTCAGCGGCCTCATTGCTTAGCGGCACGACGAGGCCTTCAAACAGGCAGCCAACGATGCAATCTGCTGAAGCAGCGGCGTTCTGAGCGGGGAATGCCTTCTCGGTGATGCCTTGTTCGATGATTGTCTTGAAGACTCGGGAGAGGGCCCGATGATAAGTCAGGCGCGCTGACTCTACGTCGGGTTCTACAGGTTCAGCGACGAGCGCATGGGCCAGTCGTCGACCGCGGAGCGCCCGGCTGGCAAAGGTCCAGGCGGCCGCGCCAAGCTTCTCGCAGGCGGCGCCGTCTCGCATCGCAATTCCCGCTACAACTTCGACTTCGCGTTGTGCCGCCGATTTGACGACTTCGATCATCAACTCTGTTTTGGAGGGAAAGTAGCGGTAAAGCGTCCCTATCGCGATGCCGGCAGCATCCGCGATCGCAGTCATCTGCGCTTCGCGAAAGCCTGATTGCGCCACAAGTTCGCGCGCCGCTTTAAGAATAAGGGGATGCTTGTCGGCGCCACGGCGTCGGATCCGGACCCGGTGTCCATTCGGAAGATCTTGCATGTCGAATCTGCCGTAGTTCTGTTTCCGCATGGGGACCGCGGTCCACGCGATGGCGGTGCGCCGATTATGCCACGCACTGTCACCCCGTGCCCACGACGCAACCCCGTTGCCTCTGATGATCCTGCATCCTGACGCACGCACAGCTTTGTCCTATGCAAGACAATCTTCGCACGCGACGATCGTTACTGTTCCTGCTGTGGGTTCCGTGAGCACTGGAGTTGGCAATCCAGATGCACGCGTCGATGCACGATGGCCGATCGGAGTCGGCAGTGAAGTGCATGGGACCGCGGAGCACTGCGTACAACATGGCAAGGAGACACAACTATGAATCATGCTCGCGATAAGGTTTGGCGTAGCGTTGGGGCTTTGACCGTCCTCTCAACATTGGCGATCTCGCTGGCTGGATGTGGGGGTGAAGAGAGCGCCCCATCAGTCGGTGCACCTGGCCCAACGACTGCGCAAAAGTCACCGACGGAACTGTGCGGCGAGTTGAAGGGCATTGCCATTCCAGCAGGAAATATTGGCTTGGCCTCTACGGGGGCAACGATAACTTCTGCAACTTTGGTCGCTGCGAGCGACAGCGGCAATACGAGCGGTGAGTTCTGCAAAGTACTGGGCGGCATTCATCCCGTTGACTCTTCTGCACCCGACATCCAATTCGAAGTTGACCTTCCTACGGCATGGAACGGGAAGTCGCTCCACTTTGGCGGTGGTGGACTTGATGGAGTCATTCCTGACACGACTGGCTTCGCCGCATCGGGATTCTCGCCGTATGGCGAGCCGAGCGGTGTCCTTGCCCCGTTGGCTCGAGGCTATGTCACCTACGGTAGCGATGCTGGCCACCAGGCAGCCAATGACTTCGTCGGGACCTTCGCGTCAAACGATGAGGCACTAGCAAACTATGCAGGAAGCCACATAAAAAAGACGCACGACGTCGCGACGTTTCTGATGAAGACGCGATATGGGCAATCCGCGAGCCAGAGCTACTTCATTGGGGGATCTGGAGGAGGTCGGATGGGGCTCGTTGCGGCCCAAAAGTATGCGTCTGATTACGATGGCGTCATCGCCAGCTATCCTGCGTCCGGGCTGCTTGGTCTCTCATTCCAGATGGGGCGAATTTCGCAAGCCTCCCTCTCACCCGGCGGGTTTATCAATGCCGCTAAGGGCAAGGTCTTGCGAGACGCGGTCATGTCGCAGTGCGATACCCTTGATGGGGTAGCGGATGGTGTCATCAGCAATCCAGGCGCGTGCGGATTTGACGCGGCTACACTGCGCTGTCCAGGCGGTGCAGACACTGGAGACACGTGTCTGTCGGATGCACAACTCAATACCGTGGCGACAATCGCCACGCCGCTCATCACTACCTTCGACTTCGCGAATGGTATTCGAACCATCCCGGGCTACAAAGTACTTGCTGGTGCCGACTTTTGGGGGCCGCTGTATCCGTCCCTGGGTTCATCAGCAGCGGACGCCGTTGCGGATCCGGCCACGGCTGATGTGGCAAAGGCATCGTTCTTCTATGCCTTCCCGAATGCCCTGGTGAAGTATGCAATTGCTCGCGACCCGAGCCTCGACATCCTTACCTTCGGGTTCACGAATCCCGGCGCCCTGACCGCGCGGACACAAGCGGTGAGTCAGTTGATAGACGGAACGAGCGTCAATTTCGATGCCTTCAAAAACAAAGGCGGAAAGTTGATCCTGCAACATGGGCAGGCGGACCAGTTTATTCCTGCGCAGATGTCCGTTGACTTGTACAACCGCCTGCTTGCAGCCTATGGGCAGTCCCAGCTCTCATCGTTCCTGAAGTTCTATTTGCTCCCGGGCGCAGCGCATGGCTTCGGCGGCCAATTTGAAGGGGGTTACGACAGCCTGACGGCCCTGGACTATTGGGTGACAAAAGGGGTGGAACCCCATGATCTGATCGTTACCGATGTTACTCCGCCAACTACCGGTAGAAAGCGCCCGGTATGCGAGTATCCCGCGTGGCCAAAGTATGTCGGGGGCGACCCGAACAGTGCAACAAGTTACGTCTGTACTGCTTGAACCATCGAATGCACAGGTAAAGCAACCACATTGGCCCGACGTTTCGTCGGGCCAATGCATGTCGAGGATCTGGTGGTAATTGGACTTCATCCCTTGTTCCGCGCTGAGCGGAACTAAAAATAGGCCGGCTGCGCAGTTCTTGAAGGCCGAAGTAGGATTGACTTCAGCCATTCACCGCCTAGACGCGAATGGCTGAGACTGGCCGGCTACCGCCATTGCACCACGTCATCACCTGCTTGGTGGGAATGGGGAGGGTGTGACGGGGATCGCGGTAGGGACGGAGGTTACCCCCCGCCCCCCGCACAGATCCGTACGTGCAGGGCTACCGCATACGGCTCCTGCCTTGAGTCATGACGCGAAGAAGCGCTGTGTTGGGTAAGGGTGTAGAACGCGAACTGACGGTACATATGGCGCGACCCGTCGGAGGAATCGCGCCCAGGACATTCGCCCATATTGCCCACGTCGCCGGAGGGCATGTAACCAGGCTCGGCAGACCCCAGAACGGAATCTACTTAATCGCAGGTTGTTGCCCGGGACGGCGTGATAGTTGAAGTAGCCCTGCATCACACGGCGTAGCCATGTGCCGACCACTGCGATCGGTTCGTGCCGGCGCCGGTACAGCGCCTGCCGCAGTGCCTTGAGTGTGGCACGCATCCGCTTGCTCGATGTCAACCGCCTGACGATGAAACCGCCATTCGACCGCTTGGTCGCGCAAATGTGCGTGAACCCAAGAAAGTCAAACGTCTGCGGCCGGCCCAAGCCAGCGCGCTTGCGTAGGCTGGCCGCGTAGCGACCAAACTGCAACACTCGCGTCTTCTGTTCGTTGAGCGACAGCCCGAACTGAGCAAATCGTGCCTTTAAGGCCTCCAGGAATCGCGAGGCATCAGCCTCGGCCTCGAAGCCCACAACGCTATCGTCAGCATATCGCACGACGATCACGTCACCCTTAGCGTCGCGGCGACGCCATCGCTGGAGCCATAAGTCAAAGACGTAGTGCAGGTAGATGTTCGCGAGCAGCGGTGAGATCACCGCCCCCTGTGGGGTACCTACCCGTATTTCCGTCTTCGCCCCGTTCTCGATGACGCCGGCCGTCAGCCACTTGCGGATGAGCCGCAGCAGGCGCTTATCCGCAATTCGGTGCTCAAGGAACCGCATCATCCACCCGTGGTCGACCGTGTCGAAGAACGAGCGAATATCTGCGTCGAGCACCCAGTTCACTTTCTTCCAATGCAGCCCCACCCACAGCGCATCAAGCGCTTGGTGCTGGCCACGTCCGGGCCGGAACCCGTAGGAAAACCCAAGGAAGTCGGACTCGTAGATTGGTGTGAGCACTGTCACCACCGCTTGCTGGACGATCTTGTCCTCCAGCGCAGCGATGCCTAGCGGACGCTGTTTGCCGTCCGCTTTGGGTATGTACACTCGCCTTGATGGCAGGGCACGGTAGCGGCCAGCTTGCACCGCGTCCCAGAGCTTGCCTATCCGCTCGACCAAGCATTCCTCGTAGTCGTGCCATGTCACTCCATCAACCCCGGCCGCCGCCGACTTCTTCAAATGCATGAAGCTGTCGATCAGCAATCGCGGCGTGATGTGGTGCATCAGCGCGGTGAACTGCACCTTCTTGCCCGATGCCTTTTGGGCACAGGCTGCTTCGCGTACGCCGTTCAACCCCGTCGACGCGCGGGACCGGCTCTGTGTCCGGGGCGCGGGAGATTGTTCGGCGTTCCTCTTGGCTGCTCGCCTTCCCTCCCGATCCTCCGCAGACGCCGGCTTTGCGGCCGCGTCGTTGTTCGGATCGTTCCTCGGTACTACGCAAGCATCTGACTTCTCGCCAGCGTCGATGTCGGGCGTACGGCCATCGGCCTTCCCCGACCCGCCCACCGCCAGCTGCTCGGTGGGCACTGGCGAGATCTCCCAGTTCCTGTGCAGAGAGCTTCTGTGCATGCTCAGGGTCTTCGACCGCGTGGAGCCCGCCGAGAACTCGCGTTTAGCGCCCTCGACGATGTTGCCTTCCGCTTCGATCAACAGCGTCGGCGCTCCAGACAGAATGATTTCGCGGCTCAATGGCTGGCCTGCACTCTCCCCTGTCAACGCTTCGGCTGCACCCTCGCGGGTGCCGCCGCATGACTCGGGGCCAGGGTGGTTCGCTATTCCTTTCCTGTATCGAACTTTCATCGACTACTCTCTGCCAGTCTCCTGGCGCACTAATCGTACTTTTCGTGCAAAATCTGGCGGTTTCCCCGAAAGCCTTTGTCCACAACGCTTTCCGACAAGCCCACACTTGTTGACGGCTACGAATGAGAGGAGGGCGTAACATATGCGCCCGCGATTCGTATCGCGCCATCTCGATGGGGGCAAGAGATGCCGGGCTTGGGATTTCGCTATGTGGGAAGGGACCGGTTGCCGACGCGGTTGTCGGATTTCGATGTGGAGCGATATTTCGCACTGACCGACAGCGACGTCGCAGCGCTCAATGAGCGCTTTCGTCCCGACCGGCGCGCTGGGGCGGCCATCCAACTGGTATTCCTGCGCGCAAGTGGGCATAGCCTCGGCCAAGTCAGTACGCTGCCGCGCCAGTTGCTCCACTACATCGGCCAGCGGCTCGGTTTGACGACGCCGACCATTGCATCGCTTCGGACCCTATATCGCCGGTACAAAACGCTCTATGACCACCTGATCTGGGCCTGACGGCATCTGGGGTTGAAGTCAATCGGCCCGGACCAATGGGCAGGCCTCGAAGCATGGATGCGCAAAAATGCCAAGGAGTCGCTCACGCTCGACGAACTACTCCAGCACGCGAACTGCTGGCTGTACGAACGAAGGATTCTGATTCCCGCCGACCGGACGTTGCGAGATCTCGGACGATCGGTCTGGGCTGAGACCGAGCGCGACACGCTCGCCCTGATCGAGGCGACCGTCCCTGAGACGCAACTGAGGCGCGCCGATGCAGCGCTATCGAGCCAACACGACGCCGCAGACATGACCGTTCTCGACTGGCTCAAGACGCCGCCGGCCCGGCACAGTCCGACGACGATCACCGAAACGCTGGAAAAGATTCGGTTTCTCAAGGAGATCGGTGTACACACATGGACGCTGGACACCGTGCCGATCGATAAGCAGCGTGCGTGGGCACAGCGGATTCAGGCGCGCCGTCCGGTGAAGACCCGCGAGCTCAAAGGGTCGGCGCGCACTCTTGAGCTGGTATTTTTCCTGCGCGTGACGCTGCTCGAGTTGACCGATTCTCTGCTCTATCAAATAGGGCGCCGCGTTTCCGATCTGGTTCGGCACGCCTACAACAAGACCACAACGAAACAGGCTCGCTCTTCTGTTGAATATCGACAACAACTGGGGCGTTGTTGCATAAATCCGGGGTCGGTTGGGCTGACGTTTACGCGCAACGGCTGGAACGCTGGCTCTGTTAACTTCTGACGATGCGGCGTAGTGTCTTGGATTTTTTCCGGGACGATGCGCAAGGACAACCGACAGCAAGCCGAGCCCAAGGGGGTCTACCGCGTCAAGAACTGGGCGCAGTACAACAAGGGGCTGATAGCCCGAGGAGACGTGACGATGTGGGTCGAAGAGAGCTTGCTCGTGCCACCGGCTAAAGCCCAGTCGCCCAAGCGTGGCCACCCGCTCGTCTATACGGATGCGCTGATCCAGGGTCTGCTCGGTCTCAAGCAGGTGTTCCACCTGCCGCTGCGCGCGCTGCAAGGCTTCGCGCAGAGCTTGCGCACCCTGGCCTTCCCAACATTGCCAGTGCCGAACTACACGACATTGAGCCGCCGCGCGCAAAATCTGAACGTCGTGCTGCCCGCCTCTCGTACCGGCGAGTCGCTGCATCTGGTGATCGACAGCACTGGACTGAAGCTTTACGGCGACGGCGAGTGGAAGGTTCGCAAGCACGGTTGGTCCAAGCGCCGGACTTGGCGCAAGGTCCATCTCGCCATGGACGCGAACACCGGCCAAATCCGTGCCGCGCTGATGACCCATCAGGACGTTGGCGATGGCGAAG
Organism: Cupriavidus taiwanensis LMG 19424; assembly: GCF_000069785.1. NCBI lineage: Bacteria > Pseudomonadati > Pseudomonadota > Betaproteobacteria > Burkholderiales > Burkholderiaceae > Cupriavidus > Cupriavidus taiwanensis. The sequence goes on from NC_010529.1 coordinate 84,894, forward strand.
TGTTGGCCGACCTGCTCGATCAAATCCCCGCTGATACACCGATCGATACCATCGGAGGCGACGGCGCTTACGACAGCAAGCCGTGCCACGCGGCGATTGCCGCGCGGGATGCACAGCCCTCGATTCCACCACGCGATGGAGCGAAGCCATGGTCCGAAAGTACGCCGGGTGCAGCCTGGCGTAACGAGGCCATCGATGTCATCGAGAAGAGCAGTCGACGCGAATGGAAAGCCGCCAGCGGCTATCACCGGCGCTCGCTGGCAGAGACCCTGATGTACCGCCTCAAGACGCTGACGGGACACAGTCTGTGGGCACGCGAAATCGGGTCGCAGGCCACCGAAGTGGCCATCCGTGCGGGCGTGCTCAACCGCATGGTCGCGCTCGCTCGCCCGCAATCCGTCTGTATCGCCTGAGTTCAGCCTCACCGAGGAGCCCCTGTTTTCAATCTCGATTTATGCAACAACGCCACAACTGGTCGTGATCAAAGCGCTCGTTCATGACAACACGCGCCCGGCAGAAGTCCGACTTGCAGAGATAGGAGCACTTCTTGGGGAGCTACCGGACAAGCCTCCAGCCAGCCATGCGGCCAGCGTGCGCGAAACGCTGACTGATGATTACCGACGCATCCGTAGTCTCCTTGCACCCCTATGTGAACTGGAATTCTCGGGTCGGGACACAGAACCTAGCCTACAGCAACTCGAGCTTATCGCCAGGCTGCGCGATGACGGCGCGACGGAGTTGCCCATTGAACACGGCGTCCCGATTAGCGCCAACTGGCGCGCTTTGGTCGACTGCGACGATCGAAAGCGTGCACTGCACGCTCTGGAAGCCTCCGCGATCACGAGCTTGCGCAAAGATCTGCGCCGCGGGTCGGTGTGGATCAACCACAGTCTGTCCTTTCGTGAACGTGACCAGATGTTGATTCCACCGTCAGAATGGGAGTCCGAGCGAGACCGGCACCTATCATTATTGGGTCTACCAGCTACCGCGGATCCCTTTCTCGAGCGATTGACTGAGAATTTGAAGGCCAGTCTCGCCGCGCTGGAGGAGGCTCGCGAAGCCGGACGCGTGACAATCGGCAAGGATGGCGCTCTGCACCTCTCGACACTTGAGGCGCTACCGACGGACGGGATACCGAGGCGCACACGAGACCTGCTGTTCAAGGCGATCGGCGCAGCTCAGTTTGCGGATCTCATGATGGAGGTGGATGTCCACACGGGATTTAGCGAAGTACTGCTGGCGCGGAAGGCACGCGATGCCAAAGAACTTGTCTCGCTCTACGGCGCGCTGATGGCACACGGCACCGAGATCGATGCGAAAGGCGTTGCCGCCATGATTCAGCAAGTCGATGCTGCGGCGATTTCGAACACAATGCGTGTGCTCGAAATGTCGGGCCGGCTGTCGCGCGCCAACGCGCGCGTGGTCGAGTTTCAACGTACGCACCCCATTACAGAGTTGTGGGGAACTGGCCAGCGAGCCTCGAGCGACTCGATGAGCCTGGATACATCACCTCATCTGTTTTACGCTCGTGTCGACCCGCGTAGGCGCACCCATGCAGTAGGTATCTACACGCACGTCCTGGACCAGCATGGCATCGTGTACAACCAGCCCATCGTCCTTAACGAGCGCCAGGCGGGGGTTGCAATCGAAGGGGCAGTGCGCCACAGCGACACGCGCGAGGACGGCGGCCTGCTCGCGCTTGCCGTTGATACGCATGGGTATACGAACGTGGGAATGGCTGTGTCGAAGCTGCTCGGCTTCGATCTATCAGGCTGCTGAAGTACTCATCGCGCTAGCGATGAGTTTTCCCCGCAAGGCTGGGAGCGCTGTTTTTCACAATCCGGAAGCCGGACGTCACTGCCTCGGCTTTTTCCGCGTTTTGGCGCCCATTCCGGCCTCATTAGCGCGATTACTGCAACTGCGGACGGATTTGTCCCAGCGAGCGCATGCGCACGAGGTGGTAGGCGGCCATGCTCAGCACAAACATCTGATCGACTTTCTTCAGACCGCGCACCATCACCTGACGCATGCGCCCCACGGTCTTGACCCACCCGAAGCCCTGTTCGATCAGCTTGCGCTTTTGTTGCGAGACGGCATAACCGGCGCTGGAAGCAATGGCATCAGCAACGGCCGAGCGACGACCCGATGTGTTCTGCGCCACGTGGGGCGTCACCTTCATTTCCAGGCAGGCCTCAATGAACTCGTGCGCGTCATAGCCCTTGTCCGCGCCCACGGTGACTTCCACATTCAGGTCTTCAATCACCTGCCTGGCATCGTTAAGCATGACCTTTGCGGCCTCCCGCTCGGCGTGTCCGTCCGCCTTGGTCACCATGGCGCTAACCACCAGGCCATGGCGGTTGTCGCTCAGGGTATGACCCATGTAGCGCAGCTCACTGGATGTCTTGCCCTTGCGGTAGAGCTTGGCATCGGGATCGGTCTTGGATTCGTGTGTCTCGTTGCTGCGCTTGCGACCTTTGAAGCTGCCGCCGGCGTCATCGTCTTGGTCGTCGCCATCCTTGCGCACGAAGCTCTTGTGGCCTGCCCACGCCTGTATCAGCGTGCCGTCCACGCTGAAGTGCTCACCCGACAGCCAGTTCTTCTTCTGCGCGATGGCCAGCACCTCGTTGAAAAACTGGATCACCGCATCATGCTTGATCAGTCGCTCGCGGTTCTTGGTGAAGACCGTGGGCACCCAAACTGAGTCGTCCATCGACAGCCCGATGAACCAGCGAAACAGCAGGTTGTATTGCGTCTGCTCCATGAGCTGGCGCTCAGAGCGAATGCTGTAGAGCACCTGCAGCAGCATGGCCCGCAGCAACTTCTCCGGCGCGATACTGGGGCGGCCACCCTTGATATCGGCCTCGTACATCTGCGCGAACAGCCGGTCCATCTTCACCAGCGCCTGGTTGGCCATAGTCCGGATCGAGCGCAGCGGATGGGACTGCGGCACGAAATCCTCCAGCCTCCGCATAGTGAACAAGCTTCCCGTGAAGGTATCTGCGCCGCGCATGAATGTGGGATTGGATGGGATCCTCAAAGCAACGCTTCAGCCAGTCGTCGCGCTGACGTCCGCTGGAGGTATTTCAGCGGCCTGTTAAGGGTGGTCACCTTGCGCCAGGCGCAGTCGCGGTTATGCATTCGACAGACTCCTGATCAGGCAAATTGGTGATCATTCAGGGATATCCGGGTAACAAAGGACTGCCATTTTGCGAGCGCAGCTTGCACCGCTTCGTCGTGCGCAAATGCGCGAGGTCGTTACGGGGCGCGATCGCCAAAACCGTGAGCGAGCTATTGGCCATCAGTGACGAAGAGATCGGCATCATCCGGAAGAACCAGCGGTTAGTCTCGCAACTTGGTAGACCGGCCACCATGAGGCGCACCCTGTTTCCGAAAGTTGGCTCTCTGGTGCCTTTTTTGGACATTCATTCAAATTGGGCTCCCTGGCAATCATGAAAAAAGCGCCACGTCATTGACGGTACGCCGCTCTGGATGCGCCGTGGCTTAACTTAGCCGTTCGATCGCGTCGGTCAACATCTGTGGGGTTTCCCAATAGGACGACCATGGGTCCGCGACCTGGAAGCTCAGATATTCACGGGCATCCCGGATCGTCCATTGCCCGCCACTCTTGAGTTTCGGCAACTGCTCCCACGACACAGGCATTGAGACCCCAAGTCCGGGCCGGGCACGCGCTGAGAACGCGGCGGCGGTGGTTTGCGAGAAGCCATTGCGCAGGTAGTCGACGAAGATCTTTCCCTTGCGGTTGGTGGCGCCGGAACGTGCGGTGAAGCGCTGGGGCAGGGTGGCGGCCAGATGCTGAACTGCAGCCCGCGAGAAGGCTTTCACCTCATCGTAGGAATGCTGCGGTGCCAGCGGCACGACGACGTGTAGCCCCTTGCCGCCGCTCGTCTTCAGCCACGACTGCAGGCCCAGTTCGTCCAGCAGCGCGTGCACCAACATGGCGGCCTCGAGCATCGTCTCCCAAGCGACGCCTGCGCCGGGATCGAGGTCGAAGATGACCCGGTCAGGATGGTCGATGTCGCGGGCAGTGGAGTTCCAGGTGTGAAACTCCACCACATTCATCTGGGCGGCCGCGACAATCGCTTCGGCCGAGTCGGCCGTCAGCAGCGCGGCATGTCCCGGCCATAGGGACGCCGGCCGCTCGGTCAGCCCCGGCATCGCGGTTTCGGCATGCTTTTGGAAGAACGTCGGGGCATCGATGCCCTCCGGGGCGCGCACCAGCGATAGCGGGCGGTCCTTCAGATGGGGCAGCATCAGCATCGCGATGCTCTCGTAGTAGCGCACCAGTTCGACTTTGGTGATGCCCTCGGTCTTGTCGATCACGCGTTCGGGATTCGTGACCTTGATCGCGGCCATGCCGTGGGGTGTCACGGCGGTCTGAACCGCTTCGCGCCGGATCGACTTCGCGGCATGGTCGGTGCGCAGGCCCTTGAACGAGGCGTGGCGAACATGGCCTTCGGGCGTCCACTCGGAGAATTCCACTTCGGCGACCAGCGTCGGCTTAACCCATTGCACAGCGGTGGCGCGGCGGCCTCCCCATCGACGGCTCGCTCGGGCTTCCGTCGAAAATGGGCTTTTGTCCACTTGCAGTTTCACGAGCCGCTTGCGCAGGTCCGTCGCCGCGGCGCTGTCCCAGCCCGTACCGACGCCGCCGGTGTAACGCAGTTCGCCGTCGGCGTAGACGCCAAGATAGAGTCTGCCGACCTCAGTACGGGAGCCTTCGCGATCGGAATAGCCACCAATGACGAACTCCTGACGCAGCTTGCACTTCGCCTTCAGCCAGCTCTGCGTACGTGCCGAGACATAGGGCGAATCTGCGCGCTTGAACATCAAGCCTTCCAGGCCGAGCTGGCACGCCGCCTGAAACATCTGGGTCGCCGGCGCGTCGAAGGCTTCGCTGAAGCGAACGCGCTCCGTGCGCTCCGCGACCAGCGCGGCCAGTTGGGCCCGGCGCTGCACCAGCGGCAAGCTGCGCAGATCGCGGCCTTCCAAGTAGGGCAGGTCGAAGGCGAAGTAGACGATGGCGTCATTGCGATGGCCGTCAATGGCATTCTGCAAGGCGTTGAAATCCGGCACGCCGTCGCGCAGCACGACAATCTCGCCGTCCAGCCAGCCTTCCGAGATGTCCAGCTTCTCGATCTCCGCCGCCAGCGAAGCCAGCTTCCGGGTCCAGTCATGCCCATTTCGGGTAAAGAGCGTGACCCCGGCGTCGGAGATCCTGGCCAGGATCCGGTAGCCGTCGAACTTGTTCTCGATGATCCAGCCGGTGCCGGCGGGAAGTGTTGGCGACAGCGTGGCCAGTTGCGGGGCGAGCTTTGCGGGCAGCGGGGCACGGGGCGCGCGCTTGACGGCGGTGGCGGGATCCTCGTCGAGGACCGCGACAGATTCCTTGTCGCCATCCTCTGCATTGAGCGCGCCCAAGGGCTTGGCGATGACGCTGTCCGGCAGCGCCGTCAGCACATCGAATTCCGACAACGTGCGCGCCCACGCGTCGCGTTTCTTGAACAGGATCCACTGCTCGGATTTGTCGCCGGGCTTGGCGATGCGCACCAGTTCCCAGCGGCCGGCAAGCTTTTCGCCGTGGAGATCGAAGAGTAGCTTGCCCGCGGCCATGCCTTCGCGGGGATCGCCGACCGGTACCCAGGTGCCGCGGTCCCAAACAATCACCGATCCGGCGCCGTATTGCTTGGGCGGGATTTCGCCTTCGAATGCGGCATAGTCGAGCGGGTGGTCTTCGACATGGATGGCGATACGTTTTTCCGCAGGATCGTAGCTCGGTCCCTTTGGCACGGCCCAGCTGAGCAGCACGCCATCGAGCTCCAACCGAAAGTCGTAGTGCAGTCGGCGAGCCCAATGCTTCTGGATGACGAAGCTCAAGCGTGCTGGCTTCTTTCGCCGCGCTTTCCGTCCCGCTGGCTCAGGGGTGATGCTGAAATCGCGCTTCTTCTCATAGCGCTCAAGCGGCGGCGATGGCTCCGTCTCGCCGCGCTTGGTTCTGCGCCTCGCGTGGGTTGTGGCCATCGAATGAACGGTCCCTTGTCAGCCGCACGCCGGCTAGCCCTTGATGTCGCGCGGATCGTGGCCGAAGGAATTGCGCTCCCGAATCTGCCCGTCCCGGCCGTGGATCAGCAATTCGACCTGTTCCTGCTGCGCTTTCGCCGTGCCAGCCGCGATCGCGTCTTCCTGCCGCTTAAATTCCTGGCGCTGGCCGCCGCCCTCATGCTCAATCGCCCAGCCGTCGCCAGCGGGTACGACGTGGATGTTCTTGCCTGGCATGTTCATCTCCTAACTTGTCTCTGAATGCTGTCAGCGTCGGCGCTTCGCGACCACTCCGCTATCCGGCGGCGTCCGACAAGCCGCGTGCAACAGACGCCGCTTTTTGCTGCATTGATTCGGATGACCGTAGAATTGGGGGAGGGCAGCATCCCGAGCCGCTACAGGATTACTGGAGGAAACCAACATGTGCTATTCGGCGCAGATCCAGGCCAGCTACCGCAAGTACGTGCGCGACTTCGGCGCACTCATCAGCCTTGAGCGCTTTATCGATCTTTTCTGGGAAAAGCGACGTGATGGAGGCTGGTCGAAGCTACCCAGGGCCATGCGTGCGGCATTCGAGGCGCCGACCAACGAGGGTGAGTGTGCCATTGCGGACCTGATCGCCGCAGCAGAACAAGAGCAGGCTGGCGTCTTTGAGGCAGAGCTGTTCCAGCAGAAGACGCGTCTGACGACTGCCGAGCGCACGCTGGCCACCAAGCCGACGAAGAAGGCGGAGAACGACCAGCGCATCGCCACCGACAAAACTTCTCGCGCCCAGCGCAACCTCGCCGACCTGCAGCGCACAGAGTTGCTGCCTCGCGATTCGCGGATATTTCCAGGACACTACGCGCCCGTGCTCGTCGTTGAGGATGGCCAGTTCACCGTCATTCCGATGCGCTATCAATGCCGCCTGCCAGGCTGGACTGCGGCAATGGAACGGCAGAAGCCCGGGACCTACAATGCGCGACGCGACAATCTGAAGAAGGCCTGGCGCCAGCTCTACGGCTACAAGCACGGCATCGTGATCGTCAATGCCTTCTACGAGAACGTCGCGCGCCATAAGATGGAGCATCGCGATCTTGCGCCGGGCGAGGTTGAAGAGAACGTGGTTCTGGAGTTCCGTCCGGAGCCGCAGCAGGACATGCTGGTGGCCTGCCTGTGGTCCTGCACAAAAGGAGGGGAGGGCGAAGCCGACCTCTATTCGTTCGCCGCAATCACTGATGAACCGCCGGCCGAAGTGGCTGCCGCTGGTCACGACCGATGCGTCGTTCCGATCCAGCGCGAAAGCGTCGACGCATGGTTGCACCCAGATCCGAAGAATTTAGCGGCACTCGATGCCGTTCTCGAAGAGCGCAGCCGTCCCTTCTACGAGCACCGTCTGGCCGCGTAGCGTCGAGCGCATCCCGTAAAATTCCTCACTTCTCAACTTGCGCTGCAGAGGTCAGACCATGCGCGTTGGCCGCCCAATTCCTGTGCTTCCCCAGCCGGTATGCGATGACTGCGGCGCCAAGGCGAATTTGGCACGCGCGGGCGATGAAACGTATCCTTATCTCGAAGATCACGGACCTGTGTGGATTTGCACCGCCTGCCAGGCCTGGATCGGCGTGCGGGCACGCAGCAAGCACAACGCGCCCCTCGGTCGACTGGCCAACGCGGCGTTGCGCGAGCGCAAAAGCCAGCTGCACGATGCGCTTGAGCCTTTGGTCGCGGCAAAGATGCGGCGCGACGGCGTCAATGCTTTCGCGGCTCGCGGCAAAGCCATGAAATGGGTCATTGCGTCGCTTGGTATGGCCGTCGCAACGCCAAGCATTCATGCATTGTCGCTGGAACAATGCGAACAGGCGATCCAATTCATCGCAGAGTTTCAGGCTTCCCGTCATTCAGATCGGACTGCTTGAACCGAAGTCGCCAGTTCGGCGCCGCGCCAGATGATGACGTCGACGGTTCTCGGTTGCCGCGTTATGGAGACGATACATTTCGAGATGCCGGGCCGCTTGGACACCGCCACTATGCCGGCCCAGCGCCCATCCCGTGAGACATGAATCGCCAATGGATATTGACGCCAATCTCCCGGCGCGATCGCTTCAACGCAGCATGTTGACGGCCTGGCAAAGTGATCAGCGACCCTCGAAGCGTTCACAGCCCCCTTCGCGTGAGATCCGTCATGGCTGCGTCGTTGGCGCGGCTAGCGCACCAGTCAAGGCTATTTTGGCACCGGACTTCTTGAGCACCGGCCCCCAATCGGTCAATCGATAAACGGGACCGAGCTTCTCGATACGAACCGCTGCCTGCTCAGCCGCTTGCCGAACCAACATTGTCACCGTCTTCTTGTCGATGCCGCTCCGCGCCGCCACCTTGACCAGGGTCGCGTCGGGGATCTCGTCGATCGCGGCGAGGACTGCAAGCATGCGTCGCAGGTCGCCCCTCGGGTATTGCGGCACTTCGCTATCAGCTAGCATCCAATCGCCCCCGTCACGATAGGCCAAGCGGTACTGCCGTCCGGTAGGTTCCGTTGCGAGACAGTATGCAAGGGATCAAGGTGCTTTTCAATGCACGATCACGACACTTGGGCGTCCCCGGAACATCCGCAGGGTACTGCGTTGTCAGCAAAAATTCCGGCTGGCCGTATCGAGCCGGCCGAGCATCGACGAGAGATCCACCACGCGCTGAGCGATGAGGTGACGGACCTCGCCCTCGCATTGCCACTGACCATAGATGCCGGCCATCCTCGCCCCGAGGACTTCTTTGCGGAAGCGTTCGAAGACCCCTGGCCAGACAATCACGTTGACCACACCGGTCTCATCCTCCAGCGTCATGAAGATGACGCCATTCGAGGTGCTCGGGCGCTGTCGCACGGTGACCAGGCCTGCGGCACGAGCGGTTTGCCGCGGCTGGTATTGCGCCAGCTCTGCGGCGGACACGAAACGTCGAGCGGATAGCATCGGGCGCAGCAAGGCAAGCGGGTGGCGACGCAGTGTCAGGCCCATCGCCCGGTAGTCGCCAACGATCTCCTCGCCCTCGGTTGCCGGCACCAATTCGGCGGACTCCTCGGCCAGCTCGGTGGCACGCAGCATGTCCTTGTCCGGTACCGCTGCGGCGGCCTGCCACAGGGCTTGACGGCGCCCGCCCGTGATCGACGCCAGCGCATTGCCGCTGGCCAGCACCTGCAGGTCGTGCCGATCGAGTGCGGCGCGACGCGCCAGCTCTGCCGTGCTGGCGAACGGCCGTATCGCGCGGGCCTCCTCGATGCGCTGCGCGGCCTCGCGACGCATGCCGCGTAGGAGGGACAGGCCCAATCGCACCGCCGGCCGTGAGCCTGCGTGGAAGGGTTCGAGTGCGGAATCCCAACCGCTCACCGCCACATCGGCAGGCAATACGGTAACGCCGTGGCGCTTGGCATCCTGCACCAGCTGCGAGGGCGTGTAGAAGCCCATGGGCTGACTGTTCAGCATCGCACAGAGAAAGGCTTCGGGCTCATGGCATTTCAGCCAGGCGCTGGCGTAGACGAGCAGCGCAAAGCTGGCTGCATGGCTTTCCGGGAAGCCGTACTCACCAAACCCCTGGATCTGCCGGAAGATGCTTTCGGCAAACTCGCGATCGTAGCCGCGCTCGAGCATGCCCGAGACGATCCGATCGTAGTACTTGTCGATGCCACCCTTGCGCTTCCACGCGGCCATAGCGCGCCGTAGCTGGTCGGCTTCCCCGGCCGAGAAGCCGGCGGCCAGCATGGCCACCTGCATCACCTGCTCCTGGAAGATCGGCACGCCGAGCGTGCGCGACAGCGCTTTTTCCATCGCGGCACTCGGATAGGTGACTGGCTCGAAGCCCTGTCGCCGGCGCAGGTAAGGGTGCACCATGCCGCCCTGGACGGGTCCGGGTCGCACGATCGCCACCTCGATGACCAGGTCGTAGAACGTGCGCGGCTGCAGGCGGGGCAGCATCGACATCTGCGCACGCGACTCGATCTGGAACACGCCAACGGTATCGGCACGGCAGATCATCTCGTAAGTTGCATGGTCTTCCGCCGGAATGTCCTGCAGCTCGAAGGCCTCGCCGCGCTGTTCCGCAACGAGGTCGAGCGCGCGTCGCACGGCGGACAGCATGCCGAGCGCCAGGACGTCGACTTTGAGCAGACCCAAGGCGTCCAGATCGTCCTTGTCCCACTGGATCACGCTCCGGTCTGCCATCGCGGCGTTTTCGATGGGCACGAGGCGCGAGAGCTTGCCTCGCGCCAACACGAAGCCGCCCGTGTGCTGCGACAGGTGGCGGGGGAAACCCAACAACGAGACGGCCATGTGCGCCCATCGTTGGGACAACTCGGCTTCCGCATCCACGCCGCTTTCAGCGAAGCGCTTCAGCAGGTCCGCTTTCCCGTCGAACCAGTGATGCGACTTGGCCACCAGATCCACAATCGCAGGATCGACGCCGAGCGCCTTGCCGGTGTCGCGCAGGGCGCTGCGCGGGCGATAAGTCGTCACCGCGGCGGCAAGCGCGGCCCGGTCTCGCCCGTACTTGCGATACAGGTACTGGATGACCTCCTCGCGTCGCTGGTGCTCGAAGTCGACGTCGATGTCCGGTGGCTCACCGCGCTCCTTGGAAATGAAGCGCTCGAACAGGAGATTACCGCGTGCGGGGTCGACCTCCGTGATGCCCAGGCAGTAGCAGATCGCGGAATTGGCCGCCGAGCCGCGACCCTGACAGAGGATCCCGTTCGAGCGCGCAAAGCGCACGATATCGCTCACCGTCAAAAAGTACCGCTCATAATCCATGTCCCGGACGAGCGCGAGTTCATGCTCGATCTGCTGCTGCACGGCAAGTGGGATGCCAGCCGGGAAGCGGCGGTGGGCCCCCGCATAGGTTTCGGTGCGCAGGTAATCGGCCGGTGTGGTGCCGTCCGGAACCACCTCGTCAGGGTATTCGTATCGCAACTCATCCAGGGAGAATTGGCAGAGATTGGCGATGTGGACCGCTTCGGTCAGGTAGCGGTGCGGGTAGATGTTGGCCAGTCGCAGGCGCGAGCGCAGATGCTGCTCGGCATTCGGTGCCAGGTCGTAGCCGCACTCCGGAACAGGACGGCCAACACGGATCGCCGTCAGCACGTCGAGCATCGGTTTGCGCGAGCGCACGTGCATGGTGACGCAGCCGGTGGCCACGACGCGCAGATGGTGGCGGGCCGCCGCCGCCTCGACGGTGCCACGATGGATGTCGTCCAGCGGACGGTACAGCAGGTTCAGCCCCATCCAGGCCCGTCCGGCAAAGGTCGCGCTCACCCACGCAGCCTGGAGGTCCAGCCTGTCCGCCGGGGCACCGTAATCCGGCGTGAAGATGATGAGGCAGTCGGGCAGGCCCTTGAGGTGCTGGTGGGGCGCCTCTGGCGCGGCGAGATCGCGTGGCGTCAGGACATACGAACCCTTGGCGGCGCGCATGCGGGCCAGCGTGATCAGCTCGCAGAGGTTGCCGTAGCCTTCCCGGTTGCGAGCCAGGGCCACAACGGACAGGGCAGGGGAGCCGTCGGCATTCTGCAGGTGGAAGGAGGCCCCCACGACCAGGCGCATGCCGGCCTTCTTCGCTTCCGTATGCGCGCGCACGATCCCAGCCAGCGAGCATTCGTCCGTGATCGCGAGCGCATGGTAGCCCAACTGCGCCGCGCGCTCCGCCAGCTCTTCCGGACGGGACGCACCCGTGAGAAAGGAGAAGTTGGACAGGCAATGCAGTTCCGCATAGTCGGGCAGGCCTGTTGCGAGAATCTCGCCCATGGCGGTTATCCGAAGAGACCATGGAGGTACCACCGCGATTCGTCGCCTTCGCGGCTGCCCATCCGCTCCTGGAAGATCCAGTAGCAGGTGTGGTCCTTACCTTGCGCCACGAAGTAATCGCGCGTGACCACTTGGCCGCCCCACCAGCCGGCTTCGATGCGCTCGGGTGGCGAAACGATATGCAGGGGCGAACCGTAGAACGGCCGGTGATCCCGCTCGATGAGCGGGACCGGCTTGCCCAACAGCCAGGTTGGTCGAGGCAGGGCTGCCGGCAGGGACACGCGTGCAGGCTTCTCGGTGGCCGGTCGCCATGCGTTGGCCACCTCGGGGCGGTAGTCTGCCTGCAAGCAGGGCTGGCGAACCCTGTCGGCGCCGAGGCGCGCGCTGAGCAGCTCGAGTAGCCGGGCGTGATCGGCATGCGTCCCGCCGGGTTCCGGGAAGAGGGACTCCGTGGGCGGTGCCATGGGCTCCGTGTCGATCGCGGACACGGCCACGGCGATCATCGGGGCTTCGACGACAACGAGGGCGAGCCGCTCCTTGAGGATGCGGATCAGATGTTCCTCATGCCAGTTGGGCTCGGCGAGCGCAATCTCGATCGTCGTCGGCGGGATGGCCGCGCGGCCGCGCTCGTGGCGCAATGCCACATGGAACCGCTTGATGGCCAGGTGCCGGGCGGTCAACCAACCCACCATCTGCACCAACAGGCCGCGAACATACGCCAGCGTCTGTTCGGCATTCTCGATGCGATCCGGCAGATCCACCGTCGCATCGAATGCTGGGGGAGCTTCGACCCACTCGAAGATTTCCGGGGCCTCCCCGTAGGCGCGATCCAGGGCATCCAGGAAGTCAGCGCCGCAGCGGCGCTGCAGACCGGCGCGAGGCAGGCGGCGCAGGTCCTCCAGCGTCAGGCAGCCCAGGCCTTCGAACCAGTCGGCAAACTTGCGCGCGGCGGGCAAGGCGTGAATCGGCAGGCCGGCCATCCTGCGTTGCAACGACGCCGTAGTCAAGGCGGTGCCACCGCCGGTGCGCGCCAGCAGCCACGCTCCCTGCGCCGTCGGGGCGCTGCCGACCATCGTGCTGAAGCCCATCGTCTGGACGGTCCCCATGATCCGTCGGCGGAGTTTGCGCGGGCCACCGAAGAGTCGTAGCGTGGTGCTGACGTCGATCAGGACCGCAGCTTCATCTGCAGCGGCGACATTCGGCGAAAACTGCAGCGTCGCCATGGTGACTCTCGCCAGTGCGTCCTCTTCCTTGCCGGCATCGCGATCAAACAGGATGGCGGCTGGCGCGATGGTTTGCACGCCGCCGCGGCGCATGCCCGGCTTGACGCCCGCAGCCAGGGCCAGGGGCGTAGCGAGATGGACCCGTTCCTTGTCGAGGACGGCAACGGCCAGTTCAGTGGTGGACCAGGTCGGCCGGAAGACTTCGAGAGGGAGCGACGGCAGGCGTAGGCAGATCCACAGGCGCAGCATGGCGATACAACAAAATGGGGGACGGTTCCAGCGCGACGAGCAGAGGGGTCTCTTGCTGCGGCCCGCGGCGCTTGACGAAGTTGACGGTGACGCCGCCGACGGCAGGCTCGAGGGCCAGGCGCAACGGTGACGGCGAGGCATCCCGCGCGCACGCAGCGGGGCGCACCACGAAGAAGAGCGTGTCCGAGGTTTGTGCGGCCAGGTGCAGGCGCCGTAGCGCGTCGTTGCGAAGGTGGGACTGCCAGAGAATCAAGGCGCCACAAGTCCCGGCCCGCAAGGTCTGCTCGGCCGCCCAAAGGACATCGGCAGTCCGTTGCGCATCAATCCACAGCAGCCGCTCCGGCGATATTCCCCAGCTCACCAATGAAAGGGCTTGTGGGGCGTGCGGCGGCGCCAGGAGCACGATCGGACGTCCAGATCGGGCCACGAGCGTGGGGCGCAGCAGCCGGAGTTCGCCGATGCCAGGTTGCTGCAGTAAGAGTTCCACCTGGCTGCCGATGGGCCATCCTCCGCCCGGCAACTCCTTGTCCAGCGCGGTATAGCCCGTCGAGGCGGTGCGCGCGTTGTCCCGGGCCAGTTGTGAGGCGACCCAAAGTGACGGATGGATGGTTTCAGGGGCGACGGTGAGCATTGGCAAGTCCTGTCACCAGAGTACTGTATATTTATACAGTTGTCACCTAGACGGAACGCCACGCCGCTCGGACCCGAAAAGCTGTATGAAGCCGGAATTAGTCGGAGTTAAAGGTGCGCTATATTTCACTCGACTACCGATTAGCCGGCGCGTAGACCGTGGTCTGAATCCCGGATTCGCCACCATTTATTTGAAAAGCCGCGCTCCCAACAGGGTTCGCCGCTTTTTGCTTTCGACTGCTGCCGAGGGTCTCACACAGAACCCGCCACCTTGCCGCTTGCAATGTGGCATACCGGCAGCGACGAAGAACTGGTCCGAGATGCTCGCCTTCAGTCACGGCCTACTCACGCCTATCCCCGGTCACTGGCGGTCTGTGCGTCTACTGTTTGGTCGCAAGGGGCTACTTATGCAAGCTTCCCGATCCGTGGTCATGGGCAGACCGCGGTCTTGACGAGATTTACCAAGACTGGCCTGGTGAACGAGAGCGCAAGGTTTTTCTGCATGGAGTGGATGTGCTGCGCAGCTTCCCGAAACCTGATTAGCCACGCGGATCCGGATACTGCATCGATGCGGTCTGGTCTACGCACATGGCAATGCAGGAAACGTCGTTCGAAGATGTCGTCCAACCGCGATCCTATTCGGTCACGATACCGACACCACGGCGTGCGTCGGCGGGGGACTGGCTGGCATCAAGTTCGGTCTGCCGGGAATCCGACGCGCTGGCTGCGTCAGCTTCGCGGGTCCGCAATCAGCGAATTCGCGCAACGGCTTGCAGGAATGAATGGCCGTGCGGCGTGACGCGAGGTAGCTGCCGCCCAGAAGCCAGAAGTTCCACGGTTACATAGTGACGTTCCAGCAGGGCGTGAAGGTCCGCACGGTCCAACTCGATTTGTTCAGGCGCATCGTTGACCACCTTCAGCGTTGCAAATTCATGCGGACTCAGCATTCGTGTCTCCCTGATAGTTTTGTGCCTCACTGCCTCTCACGTCGATGGTGGTCTGCTGCGAAAATTTAGAGGAAGGATTCTAACGCCGGAAGTTGACTTTCTGACGTAAATCTTACTCAGTGAATTCCCCTAACCCGAAATGCGTATGCTGCTCAGGTCGGATGAAAGGTATTCTTCTCAACAAGCGCCCAAGAGCGTGCAAGCACCGCCAAGACGGTGAAGGGGAGATATGTACGTCAGCTATCGAGTGGTCCCACGGGTGGAGGTGGTGACAAGCGGAATCTTCCCGCCCGGCGTACTGATCATCGCCTATGACGATGACGTGCCGATGAACGAACTGGTCTGGGACGGCGTCAATCCGGTTGCCGCCTACGATGACGCGATTGGTTGTGGCAGAAATACTGGCGCTGCGGGTTCGATCTAAGGTTGAGAAATCGACCCAACAAACCGACATCCGACTACCAGCTATCCAGGCGATACTGCAACGGATCGCCTCGACAGGTCATTGGGAACCTGAACAGGTTCTCCCTCTCGGCCCAACCATCGCCAAGCATGTGTGCCGGACCTCTCGGCGTCGTCGCATCTGACAATAGGAACCGGTGCTATGCAAGCAAATGTTGTTCGTGGAAAAGCATTTACCCTTCACTGGAACAACGGATGGGGTGAGCACTACAAAGGGGCCGTCACGCTGGTACTGCGGACCGCTCCAAACAAGGAAAGGATTGAGACGTATCAGTGCGATCAGACACGTTCTGAACGCGCCTTGGCGCAGGCAGACGCCGACCAATTATTCACACTGAAGACGAACGAAGTTGTGACGGCACGACCCTAACGGCGCAGGCTGCCAACTTGCGCCCCGACTATGGCTGTTGTCCGGGCAATTCACTGACCGGCCCACTGGTCAAAGCGACCACGCGACATACAGCAGGCCGAATGCCAGAATGCAGGCCCCTAGAATCAGGTAATACCGGCTGCCATGATGGGTGTCACCGGCACGATAGGCGTGGTGGGAGTGCTGGATGTGAGGCTTCATGGTGCTCCTGATGGGGAACTGGTACTAGTTAGACCTTAGACAGGCCCCGTTTCTCATGCAGATTCTGTGCCTGCGGGCTAATTCGCGCTTCTTTTCACCGCAGTCCACGTAACTCCGGTTCTGAGACGGCCCAGCCGCGACGGAATTAGCTGTCAAATCATTGATTTCTTGGGGATCGCAGTCCGGCGAATTCCGGTGCCTCACAAAACTGCACAGGTCACAGCATCCGCTCAGTGCAGATGTCCGCCAAACAGTCCGAGCAGTCCGATGACGATTAGGTAGATGGCGACGATGTAGTTGAGCAGTCGCGGCATGACAAGAATCAGGATGCCGGCAATCAGCGAGATGAGAGGCCCAGCGCTGGTGACAATGGTGATGTCTTTCATGATGCCCTCGCTATATGCTGCGATGGCACCAGTTTCGCGCTATGCAGCACGGCGGGATAGCCGAGGCTGTCCTACACGCTCGGCGACACCTTTGTCGCCATGCGGGGTCAGGGTAGTGATCTAGCCGCCCAGCCAGGGGTGCCAGAGGAAAAACGGAAGTTCTGCCAGAATTTGACGACCCTGGCAGCCAAACTCGGCGACGGCCTGGTGCTCGACCGGCTCTGAACGACCGCAGATTCAACCGGCCATTGCCTCAGTCGCCGCTACTATTTCTGCTTCCCGATCAAGGGTGATCTCGACCGAGTGTTGGCCACTATCGTCAGAGCGCAAGCTCCGGCTTTCGAAGACTCTCTTCACACCTCGCACCTTGGGTTAAATTGGTGTCGAAACCAAAAACATCGGGAGGCATGAGTTATGGGGGTCATTCGGGAGAGGATCGACTGGCGCGTCACCTTGGCGGACGCGGCATCGACGCAATCGGCTGGGATGCGACGGGAGATTAGATGATGAGCGCCGACGCCGTCGTGCTGGTCGACTTCGAGAGCGTCCAGGACATCGACTTCTCCCAGTTGTGTGGCTCGCGTCTGGTGGTGTTCGCTGGCGAGATCCAGAAGAAGGTCCCCATCGAAGTGGCGATGGGGCTGCAGGCGCTAGGCGAGCGCGCCCGGTGGGTTCGCTCAAGCGGAATCGGGCCCAACGCGCTCGACTTCCACATTGCCTTCGAGATCGGCCGCATGGTGGAGAAGGGCGAGAAAGGGCCCGTGTTCGTGCTTTCCCACGACCGGGGTTTCGATTCTCTGCTCACCTGGCTCGGCACGAAGCTTGGGATTCCTGCGCGGCGCGTGACCGCGCTCGCCGAGGCGTTTCGGGCCAGCCCGGCGGACACGGGGGCCGCCGAGGGTCAAGCCTCTGGTCCGGCTCAGCCGAGCCCCACGCCCGCACAGCCCGCGCGCGCGACGCCGGCTCCGGCGGCTTTCCCAAAGCCGAGCGCGAACGCCAAGCCTGCGGCCCACACGCCTCCGAAGGCGGCCAAGGCGGCCTCCGTGAAAACGCCCGCCAAAAAGGCCGCGCAGCCCCAGTCAGGCAACGACAAGAAGGGCAGTGCCAAGCCGAACGCCGAGCTCACGCGCCAGATCCTGGCCCGCTCGCAGAAGGTTGCCCGGCCGCGCCGACGAGTGACCTTGGCGAAGCACATCCACGCCATGTTTAAGGTGCACGCCATCGCCGAGCGCGAGGTTGAGTCCATCATCGCCAAGCTCATCGCCAACCGCTCCATCAGCGACGTCGAAGGGGCGATCACCTACCATTTCTGACTCGTCGGTTGGCGGGGGAGCGCGATAGGGCCGCCGCAATATTGGCGGCCTCGGCGTGCGGGCTAAGCCGCGGCCAGGGGCTATTGCCATGGCTGCACCATCCAGATCCCAATGGCGACCGCGCAGCGTCGAGGCCGCCCGAATGCGGCCAATGCCGGTAGGCATCCGAGAGAGGAGCTGCCCCTGTGCAAGCAAGGGGCTCTGGCCTTTCGAACCGGTCCCTACGGTGAGTTCCGTTCGTCCTTTCCCGCTTGCAGCTACAAGCCCAAGAAGCCGGGAACCTCGCCCTGTCCGCGGATTCGTAGAGACCAGACGGCACCGGAAGTCCTGGCTCTCATGCGCCAATAGCGAGCGGACGATTTCGGTCGGGTAAAATTCTAGTCTGCGCCGCAGGCAAAGCGCACCCCTTTCATCGTCAGCATGAACCTACCATCCGCACAAGAGAGGCCTGCGAGCCTCGTTCGCGAACTCTGTAAGCTGCCAACGGAGACCGAGTGGCTTGAGTTCAAGCGCAATCGAGTGGACCACGAGCAAATCGGTGAGTACATCTCGGCATTGTCGAATTCTGCGGCTCTGGCCAACCGTGCCCACGGGTATTTGATATGGGGAGTCGACGATGCCAGTCATGAACTCGTCGGCACGATGTTCGACCCCAAGGCCGCGAAGGTGGGCAACGAAGAGCTGGAGAACTGGCTATTGCGCCTGCTCAGCCCGAAAATTCTATTCTCTTTCGAGTCCGTGGAAGTTGATGGTCAACGCGTTGTCGTACTCGAAGTTGGTCGCGCTTACCGGCATCCGGTTCAGTTCATGCACAATGAATTTGTCAGGATCGGGTCGCTGAAGAAGAAGCTGAAGGAATTTCCGGAAAAAGAGCGCGAGCTCTGGCGCATCTTTGACGAGACACCATTCGAGGCAATGGTCGCTCGCCGCGACGCTTCGGACGAGGAGGTTGTGTCTCTCCTCGACTATCCGGCGTACTTCGATCTGGCAGGAATTCCATTGCCGGAAAACCGCTCCCAGGTCTTGGAGCGCTTGGCCGCGGAAAGCCTGATCCGGCGCAACGATAGCGGATCTTGGGACATCACCAACCTTGGCGCTATTTTGTTCGCCAAGCGCCTGGAAGACTTCAGTGGACTGCGGCGCAAAGCAGTGCGGGTAATCGCCTACGAAGGCAGAGATCGCGTCAGCACCCTTCGCGAGCAGGTTGGTGCGAAGGGGTACGCGGCTGGCTTTGAGGGATTGATCGGTTACATCAATGCTTTGCTGCCGTCCAACGAGATCATCGGCAAGGCTATCCGAAAGGATGTTCCCATGTATCCGGAATTGGCAGTGCGGGAGCTTGCGGCCAACGCGCTCATCCATCAGGATTTTGGCTTGGGAGGAGCAGGGCCGATGATAGAGATCTTTAAGGACCGGATGGAGGTGACAAATCCTGGTAGTCCACTCATCAATGTCGAGAGATTCCTGGATACGCCCCCGCGTTCGCGGAACGAAGGGCTTGCTTCCCTCATGCGGCGCTTCGGCATCTGCGAGGAACGGGGAAGCGGCGTGGATAAGGTAGTGTCGGTCACGGAGGCTTACCAGCTGCCCGCTCCGGAGTTCTCGACAGTTTCCGACCATACGCGGGCAACCTTATTCGCGCACAAAGAACTTACGAAAATGGACAAATCCGACCGAGTGCGTGCTTGCTACCTGCATGCATGCCTTCGGTACGTCCAGCGCGACTATATGACCAATGCGAGTTTGCGAGATCGGTTCGGCATTCCGGTCCAGAACAGTGCGACGGCGTCGCGACTGATCAAGGAGGCCGTGGAGGGTGGCATGCTTCGGCCGTACGATGAGACTGCAGGCCGCAAGTTCATGAAGTATGTGCCGTACTGGGCATAGCTTATTTGACAACTAGCTTCGTACTTTGCTGCGCAGGATCGCCTAAAAGTGGAAACACCAATAAAATCAATGTGTTACGAGACACGCTCTTTTTGATGGTCATTTGATAGCAGCACCATCTCTGTGCTCCATGCGTCGTGGTTCAACGCGAGGCAATGTGCCTATAAAGCCTCTCGGAGAACTCTTCGGAGCGGACAGGGCGCGCCCCATCCCGGGCAACCATAGACGCCGCCCGCAACTACCTGTAGTCCTTCGCCATATCTTAACTTTCACACTTGAAAGTCCGGCGCATTTACCACGGAATGGTTCCGTTCGTTTCTGAGCCCATTGTCTAAGCCGTCGGACGCTTGAACGATCCAGACACGATAACCATTTAACATAAGTATTCTTATGCGCTCTGTGGCGTAGAAAGCACTTTATGGCGGAGCCTGCGACTGTCTCCGGGATCGGCTCGGACATGCCGGAACAGTCTGTTGGGAGGGATTAGCTGTCACCGGGCTAACGACTCGCCTGCATACGTAGTCGACTGGCACGGTTGGTCACGTTCGAGCGGCGTGGAGCAGAGATGCTCATAGGCCCGGGAATGGCGGGAACCGAGGTCATTACAGTAAGCATGCGTGAGTTAGACAGGCTCCAGATCGTCCAGGCGGTCGTGGATGGTCAGTTGCGGCCAGGCGTGGCCGCCGAACGGCTGGGAGATCACGGATCGGCAATTCCGGCGGCTGCTGGAGCGTTATCGGCAAGAAGGCTCATCCGGGCTGGTTTCTCTCGCCGGCGCGGTCGAACTGAGCCATTGGTGAATGCCCCCCGCCAATCTCCTCGACGGAGGCATTTTGGACGGTGAGGTCTGCGTGCTAGACGACGGTCGCAGCGACTTCGCCCCTGCGACACGCAGCGGCTCTGAGGGGGTCGTTAAGCGGCAAGGATTCGGAAATCCGTAGCTTTGGCGACCGGGCGCACATGGTTCTTCTCACGTTTGAGGTCGACGATGCCATAGTTGGACATTGTTTTCAGCGTACGCGATAGGTTGCCGGGCTTGCGGCCCGTAGCTTGTGCGAGTTCTGAGATGGATTCCGGCTTGGTCTCGGTGATGACCCTCAACAAAGCACGATTGTCGTCGCTCAGCACTTCGGCCAACGACTTCATGGAAGTGAACCAGATCTTAGGCTCGCTGGCCTTCGGCCTGTACTCACCCCGCGCAATTGCCAACACGCGCTCACGGATTTTCTCTTGCGGCATGATGCCAATCACAATGGTTTTCATCTCTTCTTCACCTCCGACAGAACGCGGTCAACGTCTGCGAAAAAGTCGTTCATCAGTTGCTGTGCATCCTTGAATTCGTAGGGCACCCCTTTATCCGACACGTGCCTGTGCTTGTGGTCATAAGCCAAAATGCGTCCGGCATACTTAAATTTCTTGGGCGGCTTCACTGCATGCGCGTTGTCATACCCAAGAATTCTCTTGCCATACGGCTCATGCAGGGTGAGGGAGTACCTGATGCCATGGGGAATCTCCTTCGATATTTCGACTTGCCAGGCTTCGAGCTTGATCCAGTAACCGCCCCCTTGATCGAGGATCGAACCATGCAGGTCAAGCAGGGTATCAATAGCCGTGTCTCGTTTCATACCTAACTATATCACCTGCTGATAAAGTAGAAAAAGCGGGGTTCCCGATCTAGCCGGCGCGTCACCAAGCCATGATGCTAATGGCGCACATTTGGAGTAGAAACAACGTTTTGAAGGCTTTCGAAGTTCGCACAGGAATCGCATTCTTGCCGCCCTCCCGCGAATTGGTGACACCAGCGGTGACACGTTTACCGAGTTCCGCCCCGTGCGCTCGAACAAGGCGGCCTTGAACCGGACGCTCCGGTAGGCCAACCGCATGCGGTACGCAACGCTGTTGGATCGGCTGTGCCGGCATCTGGTCTTTCGCTCGCCTCGGTGCACCGGCCAGAGGAGAGCTGACGCCGCAATCCCCCAATGTGACCACTGACCAGCGGCGTCAGGCAGTCCCCGGCTGCGGACTGGGCCAGCCTGCGCAGCCGCGCACCTCGTGGGCACCATGCTCGAAGCATGGCATCATCGTAGCGGAGGCGTGCACAGCCCGCATCGCAATTCGATTCGTTCTGCCACCATGGTCATCGTCCAGACCCAATACCGGCGCGCCCTCGACCCGTGGCCAGCGACAGCGAAGACGCCGCTTGGTGGGACCGCTGTCACCACGACTGGACACAAGTGGGCGATACATCGCTGGCGGCAGTCGCGCCCGTACGCCTCCATCCTGATCACCCTGCGCCGGGCCTCGACGCCTTGGCTGCGCCACTCGGCGCCCTCCCCTCTGACCGACGCCGGCATGTCCAGACCGTTCGGGCTTGACGGAACTGGATCGTTTCCATATCCGCCGGCAGCCTCCCCGCGTAGAATGCTCCCCGCGTTGTCAACCTGAAGCCCTCGGCCGATGTCTGTCTCCTACGACCCCAGGCAAATCGCAGCATGGCTGGACTCCTTCACGGTGTCCAAGGCCCGCTCCTATGCGAGCGCAGTCTCGGAACTCCGCTGGATCGACGGGGATACTTTAGCGGGTCTGGTGCAAGGCACACGTTCGCGTCCGTACGACGTGCGTGCGTATTTCCACGACATCGACGAAGACATGTGGGTGGAAGGGGAATGCACGTGTCCGGTCGGCGTTGACTGCAAGCACGTTGCCGCGCTGCTGATCGCCGGGCTTGCGCTTCAGCCCAAGCCATCGGCCACTGGCGTGCGCGCCGAACTGGTGACCTGGCTCGAAGGTTTTCGCGCCCGACGCACGGCGGCCACTCCCGCTGCCAAGAAAAAGTCTGCCAAAGCCACGCATGCACTGGCTTACGTGATTGAACAATCCTATCGCGGCGCCGAGATCTTTCTGTACAAGGCCCGCGTGGGCGCTGACGGGACGATTCGCTCGCTGGACGATCCGTGGCAGAACGTGGAGAAAGCGCTGATCCAGCCGCCGAAATTTGTCACCGAGGAAGATCTGCCGATCCTGCGCGGGCTGTGGCTGGGCCGCTCTGGCGCCTATTCCGGAGGTTTCAGTTTAGAGGGCACAACCGGTGCCGCTACCCTGGAGAAGCTGATCGCTACCGGCCGCCTGTTTGCCTCTTCCGCTGTGGGTACGATGCACCCCGGAACGCCCTGTCTCGTGCACAGCGGGCCCGCACGCAGCGCACAGATTACGTGGCAAGCGCAGGCCGACTCACGCGTGCGGCCAGTCTTGCAGGCCGAGCCACCCGCCACCCTGTTGCTGACGACCACCCAGCCATGCTGGTATGTGGATGCGCATTCGGGCGAATCCGGACTCCTCGCCTTACCGTGGCCCGCGGAGCAGGTCGCGGATTTCCTGTCGATGCCGGCCATCACGCTCGACGAAGCGGCACTCGTTGGCAGTGTGCTACGTGAAATTGCCCCGGACCTCCCTGCGCCACCAGCGGCCGACGCGTCGTCCATTCAGATGATCGACTCCGTACCGGTCCCAGTCCTGGCTCTGGATACCCTGCCGGTCTGGGGCGCGGGCTGGTCGCCGTCTGCTTCCCAGGGCGGATTGGATTTTGCGACGGTCAGCTTTGATTACGCGAGTCACAGCCTTCCCGCAAACAGCAACACGACCCTGGTTCGAACCGCTGGCGGTGAAGTCATACAGATCCGAAGGTCAACTGAGCTCGAGCGCAAACGTCTGACAGAGCTACAGAAGGCCGGTTTCCGAAAGATTCCGGCCCATCGCGCTCAGGGCCCGAAAGCGTTTCCGCCTGGCTTGCTGGGCCCCGAGGATGACGGCGGCTGGCCAGACCTCATGACGCTGGTATTGCCCGCGCTCCGGGCAAGCGGCTGGCGCGTCGTCATGACCGACGCGTTTCGACACAACGTGATCGAGATCGAGGCCATTGACGGCAACTTGCGTCCGACCGGCGATGGCTGGTTTGACGTCGAGATGGGCATCACCGTCAATGGTCGCACGGTGCGCCTGGAACTACTGCTGGCAGACCTCTTTCGTCGGGACTCGCGCTGGCTGTCAGGCCAGCTCGAGACCATCGCTGACGACGAAGCGATCGACCTGAAAACCGATCGCAACGAACGGCTGCGCCTACGGGCGGACCGGCTCAAGCCGGTCGTGCGCGTGCTGATCGACCTGTTCGACTCGCTGGGCACCGGCATGCGCATTTCCAAGTGGGATGCGGCGCGACTCCATGCCCTGGATCAGACCGGGCGCTGGCAGTTTCATGGCGACGCATCGATCCGATTGCTCGCGCAGCGTCTGATGGCGGGTCGTGGCGTGACGGACGTGCCAGTGCCGCGTGGGCTGAAGGCCGACCTGCGTGCTTACCAGCGCCAGGGACTTGCCTGGATGCAGTTCCTGCGCGAGCACGGGCTATCCGGCGTGCTTGCCGACGATATGGGCCTCGGCAAGACCATCCAGGCACTTGCACACATCCTCACCGAAAAGGAACGTGGCAGGCTGGACCGGCCAGCACTGATCGTCGTGCCGACCACGCTCATGCACAACTGGTGCGAGGAAGCGCAGCGCTTCACTCCGAGGCTACGCGTGCTGGCTCTGCACGGATCCCAGCGTCACGAGCGCTTTGACCAGATCGGCGAGCATGATCTCATCCTGACCACCTACGCTTTGCTTCGATTCGACCCAGTAGCCATTCGTAGACGGTTGGTCCAGTGTGCTCCTTTGCCGCCCAGTGGGCGATGTCGTGCAACTGCTCGTCAATCCGACGAAACTTCGCATCGTTTACCTGGCGCAGTCGCTCGAGGTTCTGTCGAATGGCTTCCCGGTTGAGCATCGCATTGTCCGCGGTCAACTGCTTGGAGTACTCGCGCTGGAAACGGTCAAGAAATTCGACGAATTCGCTCCATTGCCGTTGGACCGAGGCTGTCTGCATTAGGTGGCGCACGAGTTCCTGGAAGTAATCGATGCCTTCGGTTAGGTCCTCGATAACCTTCTCGGCGTACTCGTAGGCGTCGACCAGGTCGTGAGCATCGCCGCGGGCTTGAAGCGCTGCTTCGAGCGCATTGCGGCAGCCGCGCATGTTTCGCTGGCGACTTCGACCCGGCCGGTCAAGCATCCAGAGCGCCTCGGCAAGGAGTTTGCCCGGGCGCGAGAATCGAAATGCCGTGACCAGGCCATGCCGGTCTGCGAACTGTTCAAGCCAGCCGTCGGTCAGAAGGGCCCGCATCAGCAGGTTCGTCAGTTGCACTGGCTCACCGTCTGCGCTGCTGAATTCGTCGGGCTCAGCTTCCGTGGTCAGCCGGTCGGGGTTGTCACGCACGACCGCCATGAGCAGTTCGCGTAGCAAGTCACGCGTCATTGTGTGCGCATAGTCGGCTGCTGGCCCGTGCAGGCGCTCGTACAAAGCGCGCAAGCAAGCGACAACGAGCTCCCGACGTGAGCTGTTCAGGGGCCTGAAGAAACGTTTGCGCTCGGCCTCGAAGAACACGGGTTGACTCATGGAATATTTCCCCCGTGCAGCGGCGGCAGCGAGACGACCTGAGGAACGAGGTCCCTCATTTCACCACCTTCTTGGCGACAGACTTCTTGAGCGGCACGGGCTCGTCGTCCGATGATCGATGGCCAGCACCTCAATGCTGTGGCACTGGCGGTAGCCAAGGATAAGCACTTCAAACATGTTGGCAAATCGGCGACCTTTTCCAACGGTCGCCGCCTCCCAAGCCCCCCCGGAATTGCAACGTTAGCTTGATGGTTGCCACTTCGGTTTTGGTCCTTGCGTGCACCACAGCGCCCTCTCTCGGCTTCAGGTATTGCCCCTTATATCGTAGTTCGAAATCCCCCTCAACCACCGACTAGCGGGGTCTGGCGCCTACCGATAAAGGCGCAGAACTAAGTGTTCCACCACTTGCGCAGCAAATCTATCAGCTGACGAATAAGTCCCGGCGCTGTTCCCGAGGTTGGAGGGTTGTTCCCAGTCTGCCTTTCCGACGCGGCATTGGTTCGACTGACATAGCGCTCCATGTCGCGCCGATCACGCTGCCGTACCGATTCAATGGCTTTGGCATCGAATGCTCCGGCCTTGATTACCTGGTTCCGGATTATGTTGTAGTGTGACTTACAGGCGTATTTCCAGTTTCCAACAGATGGCAAAAGGGTCACCGCCTCTCCCTCTTTCCGGATTCGCCATTTCGCTGGGTTTAGCGGTGTGATAACCTTTTCACCGCAACCACAGCAGCAAAGATGGGCAGCAGTCTCGAACTCCTCACTAATATAAAGGACGCCCTCTTCTAAATTGGCTGGAAAATGTTCCACATATTCCGGGCGGATCGTGCGTATCTTCATTGATGGGTGCACTGGTTCCAGGAGCACTTATAATTGATCACGTTTGGCGAGATTTCATCCGTAAAGAACTGCAGATGCTGCTTGTATCGGATTAAGGCTAAATTTGCGTTGATCGAATTGAGCTCAGCCAATTGAATGTTGCCATAGACTGCCTCATCGGAATCATCGGCAGTCGGAAGGGAGTCAACCAGATACGCGGTGTCTGGTGTGACCAATGTTACCCGCGCCCGGCCGTGTAGCTTGAGAAGATCCGGCTTCTTGTCCACACCAATGCCTACATCAATGAACGGGATACGGGCGTTCGCCAAGTACCGTGCGATGAGACCGCGCGACGGGCCATGGTCGACCGCAATAAATACAAACTGACAATCGTGCAATTGCCCGAGGTTGGCTTCGGCCACCATCTCCGGATGACTAACAATGCCGGTTCTGAACTGGCTGAAGGTTTGCTGCAGAAGGTCCGTCTTCTTGTGCTTACCGTACACAGTTTCTATTGGCAGTGCGCCCGGCACCCGGAACGCATTATGTGGCTCGATGATATCACCATCAAACAGGTGAATCTCTGCCACCGGCGTCTTCGCCAGACCGTCGAGAATATAAGCCCCGGTTCCACCTAGCCCGACGATCGCCACCTTTTTAAGCTCAAGTTTGGCCTCGTATGCTTCGAGCCCGGCCCTCGCAGTGGCCCAGTTCGGATAGTGAAAAACCGACGCCGTGTCCCGGCGTGTAAAGCTACCCCTCCCGCGCGCACTAGCCGTGGAATCAATGGCCGAAGCGTAGCTGCCTAGTTTGCGAATGTAGTGGGTCAGCTTGTTGTAATAGCAACTGAGCATATCGCCGATTGGTTCCGGCTTATATGAAAGTTGGCAAAGTGCAGTTCGCCCCGCCACAGTCTGGGGAGTGGAATTAGCCACCATCGCACTTTCCAGCGAAACACCGTCATCCCTGTATGGAATCGACCCAGTAAAAAACACCCAGTGGTCGAGGATCGCGGGTACGCCGGCATGCTCGGCGTACGTCGAAATCATAGTCCCATAGCCAAGCGTACGGGACTGCTTGACATAAGGCACCCTGTGGACGATCAGGTGGCTGCCTTCAAGGCTGATCTCGTAACCCTCGTCAACGAGACGCTGCAAGTCGGCATTAGGAGCGGTTCGATTTGCCAGCATCAAATTTCATCCCATTCTCGAGATCCACCGATTGACCGGGCGTCAAGCTTCCCACCTTATGACCGTGCTTCCAATCCACGTCATACAAGCCAAGGTCAACGCCCGACACGTTAATGTTGGCCAACTCCAAAACTTTCTCGAAAGTGATTTGTGGGCCCGTCACCTTCTTGGGGTCCGTGTTGATGAAAATCTGAAACTCATGGGGATTCATAGTGGTCCTCGTTAGGCAGTAATTCAAAGGTCTAAACGTGCGTCATTGCACGCACAACAATGCATACAACACATCACTTCAATGCAAGTTAACTCGGCCCCCATTGCACTGGTGAACGGTGTCGGCCTCAAACCGGGCATTCCAGCTGCCCGTAGAAAGTGACGCGATGATTAGCGACTGCTGTTCGGCGTGATCTTTACTGGAGTCCAGGTACGCCCAGGCTTAGTCGTCGTGGGCAGTGACCTGTTGTCTGGCACTGTGGCGTAGTTCCGCTGCTTGCCACCGCGCGGACCAATCTCCTGGTAGATCCCGCCCTTGTTTCCGGTGCTTTCACCCGGCTTCTTCGTGGTCACCATAGGGACCTCCTTAGGTAGATTGGCGTTACTACAACGGACACTGGTTCAGCGCCAGCAGGTTGTTGTTCCAGCGGCCGTCCGCATGTGTGCGCAGATACGGTGCCTTCCCAGCGTCCCGGACCACGCCAATGTCGGCGCGCTTGCCTGTAGACGGGTCCAACACATAGAACGTGTTGGTCTTGGCATCGATGCTTTGGATTACCTGTTCGCGTGTCCACATCCAATCCGCGGCTGGATTACCCAGATGTGTGATGTGTTCGTGCGGGCTCTGTGGGTTGGGCTTACTGATACAAGTTACACGTGCGTCAGCCATAACAATCTTCCTTTCTTTCTTGCTGCTGCCAGAAGCGTCATCTACAATATGACGAATTCGTCATGCTCCTGACCGAAAGAGAGGCCCCGCGGGGCCATGACGAATCAGTCAATTTTTACTATACGCTTTCGTCATGTCGCAGTCAACACCCCCGCCCACCTCACCGTCCGCCGTCTTTCCAAGTCGATTGCGAACGGCGCGTGAGTATCGCGGCCTGAACCAGGGCGAACTAGCCCAAAAGGCCGGGATGCAGCCGTCCGCGATTTCTCACTTCGAAACTGGCACCCGAAAACCATCCTTTGATAACTTGCGCATCTTGGCTGACAGCCTTGATGTCACTACTGATTACCTTCTAGGCCGTGTTGAGGACTTCAAGGCTCTGGCTGGAGCGGATCGCCTTCATAGGCATTATGGGTCACTTCAACCATCGGACCGAAAGATGGCCGACGATCTGATAACCATGCTTGCCAAGCGCGCGCAGGAAAAAGGCAAATAATGATAAAAGCCGATCCCTATGCCTTTGCCTCTCTCGCCGCGGAACAGATCATCAAGGGCCTTGGGATCGCTGCACTTCCGGTCGACCCTAAAGCAATCGCTCGCGACTGCGGCATCGAGGTGGTCGCGAAGCCCATGGAAAATGAAGGTGTCTCAGGAATGCTTGTCCGGTATGGCAATGACTTCGCCATTGCCTATGCCACGCACCATGAGAATGAAGGCTTTGAGAACTTCAGCGTCGGTCACGAGCTAGGCCACTACTACCTGCCCGGCCACGTAGATGCCGTCATCGTTGGCGACGCCGGCTCGCATGTGTCACGCGCAGGATATTTGTCTGGAGACAAGTATGAAGCGGAGGCCGATCGCTTTGCCGCAAGCTTCCTGATGCCTCGCCATCTGTTCTTTCCGGCACTTGAGCGTGCCGGTGTCGGTCTTGCGGCTATCGAAAGACTTGCGGTGCTGTGCAAGACGTCCATCCATGCCACGGCAATTCGATATGCGCAATGCACTCGCGAGGCTGTGGCGATCATCGTTAGCCGCAGCGGCATCATTGACCACTGTTTTATGTCTGAGGCGCTAAGGAATCTTGATGGGATTGATTGGCTTAGGAAGCGGAAAGCGGTACCGCAAAATACAGCCACCTACGCGTTCAACCAGGACCCGGTCAATGTGCGACACGGGAACCGCGTCGAAGAAGGTTCAAATCTCCAACACTGGTTCGGCGGCCGACGCAGCATCGAGATCTGCGAAGACGTTGTTGGTCTTGGCCGCTATGGCAAAACACTGACAGTGCTTTACGACATCGACCTACCCTCCCCAGAAGACGAGGAGGAAGAGCGATCTCTTATCGAGTCTTGGACCCCGCGATTCAAGCGATAGTAGGCGGACGATGCAGCCTAGCGAATTTTTATCGATATAGTGGGCGGCGTTTAGCCGCCCACTATATCGATAAACGGGAAGGACGTATGCTTGGCGACTTACTACCATCGGCTATCCAATTGCAGCAAAAGGACCATCCCCGTGTCGCGCTCGGAACGGCAACAGCGCTCAACGTCAATGCGAGACTGGCCGCCAGACACACGAAGCGCGTTGCCCTTTGGCGACATCTGCCGCGGAAGGTCGTGGAATGTCGGTCGGCCCCGCGCCGCGCCTTGCCTTCTGGCCGGCCTTGGTGTTGCCCCGCGATCGGCAATAGACATACGGGGGGGCTATGTCAAAAACCGTGAGAGGGGAGCGCCTTTGTTGCTGCTGTCGTTTGCCATATGACCCGATTGTAGGAAACCGGAATTAGCCGGACTACTCCAGTTCGCCGGACTGAAAATCCGGAATTGGCCGGACTGGCTTGAAACCCCCATGACGCTGAGCCAGGACCTGACGGTCCAGTTCCCGTCGCCAATTGGCTTGTCGGAAGTGCAATGGATGGATCAAGAAATCGGCGAGGCGGCCGTCAATATGGGAAACTTCATTTCCTGTCTGCGCCATGCGTTACGCCCCCATCCAAGACCAGCACCTCGCCATCCCAGCTTGCGACCGCGTCTGGCGGGCGCAGCCTGAACGACGTTTTGACGTCGAAGACCTCATCCAAGCATGCGTTCCAGACGCCGCTACCTGTGATCCAAGCTTTGTGGCGGACGGGATTCGGGAGTGGTTTGATAGTTTCGGGGTCGGCATTCCGACGTGGCGGGTGGCGTCACAAGATGGATAAGATGGCCCGCACCGGCGCTACGACATTTTCGACCTTGACTACCTGATTGCCGTCAGCGTCGGCCAACGGCCGAGGCCGTGTGGAAGCGCTCCGAGGACGCGCTGCGCGCATCCATATATGCAACTCATGCTGGGTGCTTCCAATTTTGGCCCCTGACCGGGGTCCCTTTGATTTCTCTGCAATTTGAATGTGTAGCGACCCCTAGCATTCATGCGGCTCTCCGGACTATGCCCACCTGAAATTCCCATTAAATCAATAGGTTGCTGTTACGAGTCCAGCGCGCATGCGGGTGGCGTCGGCCAACGGCGTTCGGCGTGTGCGATCGCCGCGACCGTCGGGGCTGGCCGCGCCCTGTCGCAAGGCCTGGCAGTAGGCGAGCAGGAGCTGGCGCGTGAGGTCGGACAGCGGCCCGCGCCCCTGGCGGCTCCCACCAGCCAATCAGGCGGCGCAATTCCGCAGATTCTGGTGATGGCTACGGAGTGGGTAGCCGCTCGGCCGGCCCGTGCCAGGGCTCCAGTGGAGTAGGACCATTGGGAAATGGCGGAAAAGGACAAGTCAGCAAGTGTCTGATTTGACGGCGATTTCAACTGAGCATCGCCCGGAAACCCGTATGGGTGCTAGGGGTGGCTACCCCAGTAAATTGCGCGGAAATCAAAGGGACCCCCTCTCGGCGCACCGAAATGTGTGTAGGTCTGGCAGCACAACCACTGTCAAGAAAAAGCTCGCCGAGGTGGGTTGATAGGCCGCTTAGCGATTTGTTATGAGCCAGCCTTCGAGTTGCCCAGCCAGAGCATCGGGCCGCGTATCGGAATACGAAACGACGCCCATATCCTGCACTTCCTCAAGCAACTGGCCGGTCTTTTTCGCTATTGCCATTTCGACCGGCGTCTCCGGATCAGGCAAGACAACGAACAGCGCGGGTGGCGCCGCGTGTCGATGTGTAAGATTGTGCGCAACAAGAACGTCTTTTAGCGACTTATAGACGTGACGCTCGACAGTTTGCATACTGGAATATCGGGCTGAGAGAATATTCCCAAAACTCTTCCCATTGTCTAGTCCCACATGCAGTTTCCTTGCGCCGATGGTCAATTCACGATTTGGCACAAAGATCTTTCTCGATAACGAAGCCAGGGCTTTGCGCATCTCCATGTATGCCCAATCATCATCCATCGGCGATTCGCGTGGCGCAACATCGACCCAAAGAGCGCCAGCTTGGCGTTTGAGCAAGCTTGTGAGTTCCTTCTCGACATGATCCGTGGCAAGGTAACCGCAACTCACCATCCGCACGTGTGGCGTCCCAGTCGCTGCTTTGGAGAGACCCTCTCGGAAGCTGGCGCCAATAGCGTTTTCGATGCCTTTCACCAAATCACGAAGGTCAGTTCCGCTCAGCGCATCTCCATAAAGACTTGAAAGCTTGTTAAACGCCGGAAGCCATCGAAGGAGCGGACGCTCGTCCCCCTTGATCACCGCCGCGACGCCTATGACAAAGTCCTGCTGACTGGCCAGGTCCGGACGGAAGAAAACGGTCGCCCACTCTCCAGTAAAGACTGGCTCGCGTACGGCCGCTGTTCGCGAAAGAAGAAGTGAGAGGTCCATTAGATTAAGCGCCCGCAAGCTTGCGCAAGCGTACCATTGCTGGCGCGCGTGCTCATGTATTCAACGATCGTGTCGATCTGCTCCGAGTCCAGGAGGCCGATTAAGTCCCTACGCAGTTGGTTTGACACTTCCGGCCAGATGTCTTGCGTCTTAAGACCCTCCTGTAGCACTGATGCATACCACGACGAAAGTTGGGATGCCGTCATCTCCCTCTGTGCCGCGAGGTTGAGTTGATTTCCGGCCGTCTCGTCTGGCCAGGAGGAATGCCAATAAGGGCCTCCACCTACCGCGCCTTGGTCGATGGCAACGTACTTCATATCGTCCAAGTATAAGAAGTTGGCATCACTTCGATCGCTGTTACCTGTGGCATGGTCAACACCAGTGAGGATGTGAGCAAACTTGCTTCTAAAGAAAGCGGCAAGCTGATCCTGGTCGAAAGTGGACAGACGGCGCAAGAACCGGAACGGTTTGGCATTCTGCACCAACGTGGCAGCCCAGCACACGGCCAGACCTGTACTCCGATCTACGTAGGCTGTGACATCGGCATCGAAGACTGGCAACATCTCCCGGTTCAGCAGAATGACTCCTCCCCTCGCTGGCTGGTCGACTCCCCTTACGGCATTCGCCGTAAAGCCGATGACCTCGTTTGCCACGCCGCACGAATCGGTTGGGTAAAGCTTGATCACCGTATCTTCCGGCTCACTTGCCCCTGGCCACAGAACGCGCCCCACAAAAACAGGTTGAGCGCCTGTCGCGTGGACAGCATCGTGGTCACTGACCCAGCCCGAAAATCCACAATACGCATCTGCGTGCAAGACGCTAATCAAGGCCGCTCCCTAGAAGGTATCGGCTCGACGACATGCGGCGACCCGATCTAATGTTGCGCATCAGGCGCTCAAAGCGCTTGACGGAGTATTGTCCTTGGTCGGCAACCGTGGCGCAAGACAGACGCCCGAAAGTTACGGATAGCTATCACGTGTCGACTAGCCATCAGGGAAATCTGGCAAGCGGGCGCGCCAAGATAAGGAGAATCCGCTATCACAAGGAGACCCCTCGGTATTGACGCCGCTATCCGACCCGATAAGACTCCCCGCTCTGCCCCGCATTGACTGCCCGCCACAGCCAGTCCGGCATCTCGCCGGTCCCGTCCCAGTTCTGTCCGGCGGCGTTGCGGTACCAGACCACCGGCGGCGGCGGGGGCGGTGGTGGAGGGGGCGGCGGATCGAAGCCCCCCGCTGCTGCCAGCTCCGCCATGGTCATGTCGTAGTCATCGTTGCCGTCGCTATCCTTGCTGTCTGCCTGGTTGGCGCCGGCCCCCACCGGCGCCCTCCCGCTCGCGCGGCAGGCGTAAGTCTGCCAGCAGTTGGCGCGCTAGCGCCGCCTCGGCTTCGGCGCGCTCGGCCCCGGCGCTGCGCCGTGGCGTTCTGCAACCAAGCCCAACAAGGGCCCTAACCAAGATACGCCCCCGACTGCGTTGACAGTTCGTTGATACCCAACTCAAACGGCAGGAAAATTACTCTCCCGTCGCCGACGAAAGCAGCCAATGGCGCTCCACGCACAATCTGCCGCTATCATGCCTGTACTTCGACTCCGCAGTGTGGTACGGCACACTTGGCACGGTAATGTATGGGATCTTTTTCAATACCCTTAGTTATCAGGCAAAACGCTTCAAGAAGCAGTGGCGCCGGGAGAACACCGAGCGGAGGGCAACCAAGTACTCAAGACTGCATGGTTGCCTGGTGTATTGCGGCAACCATCTCGCTGCCTTTTCCTTCTCAGTGTTTGCGGCCGTCCTCTTTGCCGCGATTCTTTGCTTAACACTGCCCGAGTATCCCGGACTAGTCCTCGCGCACGCCAAAGCTAGCGACTCTCTTCCCTACTTCACAGCACTGTGGGGAACGCAAGCAACGCTCGCGGCATTGTCCTACCCAATAGTGTTCGCGTTCGTTGCTGTCAACCTCCAACAGCGGGCAACGGCAAAACTTGGCCTGAAGGTCTATCTTCTGGACTCCGGAGCGCTCGTCTCGGGAACCAGTTCGGTCTGCCTACTTGCCTGGATGACCTTTCAGTACTTCTTTGTTCCCTATCACGAAGCGGACTTGGTTGCCTCCTTCATGGCGGGCAACGTCGGATGGTTTCTCCTCAATGCAGTTCTAACCGGCATTTTCCTTTTCCGCACAGTCCTCTTCCTCTCTGATACCCACCGCCTAAGAGCAATCTCCAGTTACGCTGTCCATGTGGCACTGCCGCGCGAGATGGCGCTGCGCCTACCCACTCAGCTACTACTCGCAGCAAAGCAAAACGGATGGGTACCGAACACGCCAGATGATAGCGATCCGACTCAGCCCAGAATTGAGTGGTTCCGGCTAGGCGACGACGAAGCCTGCGTGGAACTGACCAGCCGCCCTGGCTTGCGGATCGTGGACATTCGCCTTCGTCTACTTGATTGGGCCATCCGCCTATGGATGAGTCGGCTGCAAGAAGCGCAGAAGATCGAAATGACGGACTGGAGCGCGCAAGATGCTATTGGTCGGCAACCATGGCTTTTGCTTCCGATATGTCCTGGCACACCAACGTCCAGCAAGACGCCTATCTGCAGCGTACGAAATGCTCCCCCGCCCGGCGTGCTAGCTCGAACCCTACTGCGGTGGTCAATAGATCTTGGGCGCCCCAAGGATCCCGGTGACGACGAAACCGTAGCAATACTTACGGAACTAGTCTCCGAGGTTGTGTCGCTACTGGAAAAGCGACACTCCGACGCAGCCATTCAACTGGTGGTCCACGTCGTGGACGTTCACGCAACGCTGCTAAATGCAAGTGTCTTCAAAAATGCTGAAGGAGAGCTCGAGCACATTGGACAGCTGCAAGACGGCAACTTCTTCCGCACCATTCATGAACGATGGGTGGACGAATATCGTAGCCTGGCAGAAGCTGCTATCGACACCATTGAAAGCGACAACCGCTTCTTTCGTAAGCGTGGCCCCAGCACCGTCTGTTCATGAAGAGCCATAGGCGGCAATCTGGTTCCCACCAGAATTTGGTGGGAACCAGAAGAAATGGAAATCAAGGCGCGGGGTCGCCGGCGAGGCTCCAAGAACTACTCGAAGGAATTCCGCACGCAGGTCGTGGCGGAAACGCTGGACCCGGCAAGCTCACTGGCAGAAGTTGCGCGCTCGCATGGCCTGAACGCGAATCTCGTGTCGAAGTGGCGGCGGGATTATGAGCGAGCTGCGACGTCAGCATCCGAGCCTTCGGAATTATTCCTGCCCGTTCAGATAGCATCGCCGCCGAGGCCGGAGCCGATTGGATCGACCGGGCTCGTCATCGAATGTCGTGGCATGCGTGTGAGTTTCGAAGGCAAGCCCGAGCCTGATGTCCTGCAGCTCGTGCTGGCGAGCTTGCTGGGAGTGGGTTCGTGATGCCGGGCCTTCCCGCTGGAACGCGGGTGTGGCTGGCTGCTGGTGTGACCGATATGCGCTCTGGCTTCAACAGCCTGGCCGCGAAGGTGCAGACCGTGCTAGAGCGGGACCCGTTCAGCGGCCACGTGTTTGTGTTCCGTGGCCGACGAGGCGATCTGGTCAAGGTGCTTTGGTGGAGCGGTGATGGCATGTGTCTGCTGATGAAACGGCTTGAACGCGGCCGCTTCGTCTGGCCTCGTGCGGATGGAGGTGTCGTCAGCCTGAGCCAGGCGCAGCTCTCAATGCTGCTGGAAGGCATCGACTGGCGACAGCCGGTGCGCACGGCGGAGCCGATCTCGGCGTTGTAAACCTGAGTGCCGGCGCGTAGACTGCTGGCATGACGACGGCGAACGCGTACCCGGACGACATCGAAGCGCTCAAAGCCCTCTTGCTGGAGCGCGATGCCCGCATCGGGCATCTGCAAGACGTGGTCGAATCGCAGAAGGCAGCGACGGCAACGGACAAGGCGGAGATCGAGCATCTCAAGTTGCTGATTGCAAAGCTGCGCCGCATGCAGTTCGGCCGTCGCTCGGAGAAGCTGGACCGCCAGATCGAACAGCTCGAACTTCGCCTAGAAGAACTCGAGGCCGACGAAGGTGCCGCACCCATCGAGATCCACAGGACGCCGCGTACGGCACCGGAACAGGTACAACGTAAGCCGTTGCCAGAACACCTGCCGCGCGAGTTCCAGACTCATTGGCCCGAATCACGTGATACCTGCACGGCATGCGGTGCGCCGATGAAGCAGCTTGGCGAGGATGTCTCCGAACAGCTCGAATATGTGCCAGCGAGCTTCCGGGTCATCCGGCATGTGCGACCCAAGCTGGCGTGTTCATGCTGCGATCACATCGCCCAGGCTGCTGCGCCGAGCCGCCCCATCGAGCGAGGCATGGCTGGCCCGGGACTGCTGGCCCACGTGCTGGTCGCGAAGTTCGCGGATCACCTGCCGCTCTACCGACAGTCGGTGATCTATGCGCGTGAAGGCGTCGAGCTGGATCGCTCGTTGCTGGCGAAGTGGGTTGGTCACAGTGCGGCGCTGCTGCAACCACTCGTCGACACACTGCGTCGACACGTCATGGCGGCGACGAAGCTCCATGCCGACGATACGCCAGTGCCGGTGCTCGCGCCAGGCAATGGCAAGACTAAAACTGGACGCTTGTGGGTGTATGTGCGTGACGACCGGACGTCGGGCGATGCTACTCCGCCGGCCGTCTGGTTTGCCTATACGCCGGACCGCAAGGGCATCCACCCGCAGCAGCATCTTGAATCGTTCAACGGGACGTTGCAGGCCGATGCCTACGGCGGCTACCAGGCGATCTACGAAACGGGACGGGTTGCCGAAGCAGCGTGCTGGGCCCATGCCCGGCGGCAGTTCTACGAATTGTATGCAGCTCGCCCCAATTCCTTGAATACCGAGGCCCTGGAACGCATCGGCGCGCTCTACAAGATCGAAGAGCAGATCCGGGGCAAACCACCCGATGTGCGCCAGGCGTATCGACAGGCGCAAGCGCGTCCACTACTCGATCAACTCCACGCGTGGCTGAGAGCCACGTTGGAGACGCTCTCGCGCAAATCTGACACGAGTCGAGCGATCCTGTACGGGGTAGTCGTCCTTTTCGTGCAAAATCTTACGGTTTCCTCCAGATTTTCCTTGTGAATCAATGGGTTGAAAATCCGCCGATTTCGCAAGAGCCATCCTTTTTGTGCAAAACCTTACGCATTCAAGCTGCCGGACCAGCCACGCCGAGCTGTGTCCGATAGTCGGCCAGCAACTGCTGCTGGGCGTCGAGCCGTCCGGTGACCTTGGCCAACTCGCCGGCCAGGCGCTCGCGCGCGGCACGCTCGGCGGTTAGCTCGTCCGCTTGCTGCTGGACCGCGGAGCGCAGGGCATCGCGTTCGGCTTCCGCACGGGCTTGATCGACGCGAGCTTGGTTCAGCCCGGCATGTGCCTGTTCCGCCTGCGTCTCCAGGCCGCGGCTGCGTTTGGCCGAGGCGGCAATCTCCGCGACCAGCCGTGCGCCGTCCTTGTTCAGTTGCGTGATCTCCCCCTGCTTGACGATCAGCGCCTGATTGGCTTGCCGGGTTTCTGCCTGCAGTTGTTGGACCTGCTGCTCGTGCCGGCGTGCCTCCTGATCGCGCTGCTCTTTGCTGGCGTTGCGGAAGTGTTCCAGTGCTTGGTGTGCGTGCTGCAGCTTCTCCTCCAGCGAGCGCCGGAAGCCTTCGTGTTCGGCCAGCCGTTCGGTGAGATCCTGGACCTGCTGCGCCAGCCGTTCGGCCTCCAGGGCCCGCTGCTGCAGCGCCGTCTGCGTGTCGCTGTGCGCGGCCCGCACTTCGGCAACGGTGGCATGCGCCTGCGCCAGTTCGGCGCGAAGTGCGACGAGATCAGCGGACAGCTTGTCGGCTTCCGCTCGGACCTGCTGCCGCTGTGCGGTGGCGGCCGCGACCTGCTGGTCGACCACTGCCTGCGCTTCTTCGTGCAGCCGTGCCGCCAGCCTGCCTACCAGATCCAGGATGGCATCGGAGGTCGAGCCGGCCCGCTGGAGCGCCCCGCCTTCCTCTTCTTCCAGTTCCTTGAGATAGCGGTGAATCGTCGTTTTCGAGCCGGTATTGCCCAGCGCGATACGTATTGCATCGATCGACGGATGCTGCCCCTGGGCCATCAACGAATCGCGGGCGCGTTTGACATCCAGACGGCTTAGACCGGCACGGGCCATGGTGCTCCTATAATTTGATACCGTATTACGTACTATGTATATACATACCAAATGGAGCCGTCAAGCAAGCGGATTCTCGTCGATTTTTGACAGGTGATAATGGCAGATTATCACGTGTGAGGCCCTGGCGAGAGGCTCTCCAACCGGCCCGCTAGTACGAAATGGCTCACAGCCTCTGGGCAACCTTCCGCGGTCTCGACCGGCCCGGGCGTTGTTGCACCTGGGCAACTCTTGACGAATGCCCCTTACCGGCAAGATCGTGCGCCCGCACACCTGCTCGCGATCTACGGCGCCATACGGACCCGATCACGGAGAAGTTCAGGCAGCTGGGCGGCGCAGAGCGCCCTGCAGCTCCTCACGAATAGCCCCGGACGTGGAGCGATTCGAGGTGGCGAAACGCACAAGAGGATTCCGAAATGGTCATGGAGGCCAGACAAGCGCGACAATACGCATCCGCACCATCGCTATTTGCTCCCCTTGGCCATGCACGACGTCGACCGATACCTGGAAGCCGCCACCCGCGACAACACGCGGCGAAGCTACCAGGCAGCCATTCGTCATTTCGAGGTCGAATGGGGTGGTTTTCTGCGGCTAGCGCCGACAGCATCGCGCGTTACCTGGCCGAGCACGCGCAGACGCTATCTATCAACACCCTGCGTCAGCGCCTGGCTGCAATCGCACAATGGCACGTCTCGCAAGGCTTCCCAGATCCGAACCGGGCGCCACACGTGCGGAAGGTGCTCAAGGGCATCCAGGCATTGCACCCCGCACAAGAGCGGCGCGCCAAGCCGCTGCAGCTCGCTCAGTTCGAGCAACTGGTGGTGTGGCTCGACGCCCAAATTGCTGCGGCCTCGATGACAGGCAATGACCACCACCTCCAGGTCCTGGCGCGCAACAAGGCCCTGGTGCTGATTGGCTTCTGGCGGGGCTTCCGGTCGGACGAATTGAGCCGGCTGCAGATCGAGCACATCACCGTCGAGCCCGGCCGGGGCATGACGATCTTCCTGCCGCACACCAAGACGGACCGCAACCACGCCGGCACGACGCACAAGGCGCCTGCCTTGTCGCGCCTCTGCCCGGTGGCTGCCTATGTGGCTTGGTTGGCCGCGTCAGGCTTGGCAGCGGGCCCTGTGTTTCGGCGGATCGATCGCTGGGGACGGATCGCCGAAGCGGGGCTGCAAGCCAGCAGCGTCGTGCCCTTGCTGCGCAAGCTGTTCCAGGATGCGGGGCTGCTGCAGGCGGACCGCTACAGCAGCCACTCGCTGCGGCGCGGCTTTGCCACCTGGGCAAACGCGAACCAGTGGGACCTCAAGATGCTGATGGAATACGTCGGCTGGAAGGATGTCCGCTCGGCCATGCGCTACATCGACGCGGCAGACCCATTCGCGCAGCACCGTATCGAAGCAGCGCTGGCACCGCCACCAGCCACCCTACCGTCGGCGCCGCCGCCCGAGCGACGTCCCACGGTTCCGCCCAAGCCCGTGCCTGAAACGCGGTTGACGGTTGACCTATACATCGAGCGCAACAGCAAATTCGTGCGCGGCAAGTCGAAGGCGCGCCGCTGGATCGAGCAGTTCTGCCTGTCCCAGTACCAGATGCGCGTCTTCGAGCAGCGCCGCCCCCGCTATGAAATCGTCATGCCGTTCACCGCAGGGCCGGAGCTGGAGAAAGCCATCGAGGTGCTGCTCGCGGACATGCACGAAAACGCGGACCTCTGCAATTGCTTCATTGAGGTGACGTTGCACGATCCGCTGACCGATACTCACTGGAGCTGATCAGTCTGGCTCCGGAGGGTCCGTTCTTCTTG
The DNA here is from genome assembly GCF_000069785.1 of Cupriavidus taiwanensis LMG 19424. Lineage (NCBI taxonomy): Bacteria > Pseudomonadati > Pseudomonadota > Betaproteobacteria > Burkholderiales > Burkholderiaceae > Cupriavidus > Cupriavidus taiwanensis. The sequence continues at coordinate 124,526 of NC_010529.1, forward strand.
CTACACCGCACGCCGCTGCGGTGCCACCTCAAGCAGGCTGTCTTGATACAGGTGGATCGGAAAGCTCATGATGCCCCGGAAATTCACATGCGCGAAATGTGCGGGCCCCATGCGGCGCAGCCAGTCATCTTCAATCCGTTGCCCCTTGCGGCGCCAAGCATCGGCCGTCGTTTGCATGCGCTGGGTGTTCCAGGCAATCACCAGATTCGTCAGCAGCGTCAGCGATCCGGAAATCGCGATCATTTCGTCCTGACGGCGCCCGCGATCATGGTGTACCTTGCTCGAGTAAATGGCACGCTGGAGCTGGTGCACCGACTCCCCCCGGTTGAGCAGCGTGCGCAGCTCCCGACGAAACTCGATGTTGCTGAAAAAATCGCACAAGAAGAGTGTGCGCAGCATCTTGCCCAGATGATCAGCTGCCCGATGAATAGGGTCGCCTTGGGCGGCGCTGCCGAACCGCTGCAGCGCGACGATTGCACTCACCCGGCCCGAGTGGATGGAGGCGATTAGGCGCAGCAAGCCATCCCAGCCGTCGCGGATTGCCTTGAGCGAGATCTCGGGCGAGACGGCGGCCGACAGTCCATCCGTTACCTGCAGACCGCGCGGCAAATACAGCTTGCGCTCCGACAGATTGCGCAGCCATGGGCATAGATCAAAGCCGAGCAATTTGGACACCGCCATCCCAACGCTCGTGTATCCATGGGTATCGACCGCGAGCCGGAGCAGCCCGCCGTCGCTGCGGGTCTCATTGTGGCGCATGACCCCTTCAATGGCCACGCCGGCCTGGCGTTCGTTGAGCACCATGGGCTGGTTATAGACGATTCCGTGCTGGTCCAGCACGTGCGTATAGATCCCGACGGCATGAGTGCGACGTCGAGGATCGGCGCGGGCATAGAACAAGTGTCGCGAGGTGTCCAGGCTCATCGAATCGCTGGACGCCTGTTGACCGGTCCCCCATAACTCGGTGATCGGGTGCGTGCGCTGGAATTCCACTACCCGTTCGTTCGCTCGGCGCAGCCGCCCGGGCATCTCAAGCGCGCGCATCGCGGTGGAGACGTGCGCCGGATCGAGCTTCGGAATCATGGCGGCGACACCCTTGGCGTCGAGCTCGGTGCCATGGGCGAGCAGCGCGGCGTAGAGCGTGATCAGTTCGTGCGCGTCCCCGTTGCGTGCCAGCAGCACTTCGCTGAAATTGGTACGGGCATCCATCTCGAGGATCATGTCGGCAAACTGCGCGCTGCCGATGTCCTTGAAGAGCAGATCACGGGTGCGCGTGGGGATGCCATCGCTTTCCGCCGCTTCGAGCGGCGACAGATGCAGCACGCCGTTCGTGTCGATCGTGACGTGGCCTGCCGCACGGGCCTCGTCCAGTGCCGCGAGGCCTGCCTTCAGGTGATCCATGAGGGGATTGAGGTAGGTGTCCGCCTGGTTCGGCAAGTCAAGCGTGGACAGATACCGGTCGCGCTCAGAATCCCACTGAGCGGGCGGGATCAGCAGTTGATCGCGTTCCCGAAACGACAGGCTATGGCTGATCCACACGGTGCCGCGGCGCAGCCCCTTACGCAGGCCCGTGATCGCGCAGGCTTCCATCGCGCGCAACGCGCGCTTACGGTCTTCGCCGTCGACCAGGTCACGCCAGCTCGCGCCCACCGACACATTGCAATCGGGCGGCAATTCCGTCGCGCCTTGGTCGTGCAGACTACCGATGAACTCAAGCTGCCGCAGGGCCGGATCGGTGCTGTTGCTGGCAAATTCCAACTCCCGCAAGGAAGTCACGAGGTTGCGGATACGGTGGTGGTCTTCCGTGAGCGTTTCGCGCACGCTGGCGGCGTGGCTTGCCGGCGGTTTGGCCGATAGGCCTTCAAGCAGCTTGCCGATGTCGGCCAGCCGTTCTTCGGCCGAGCGGCGGGTATCGTCAACCAGGGCCTTGATCTCGACCATTTGCTGCCGGTATTCGCTCGCCGAGCGCGCTTGCTTCGTCGTGGTCTTGTTGTAGGCCTGCCGAACTAGGTCGGAGACGCGCCGTCCGGTTTGGTAGAGCATCGCGTCCGTCAGCTCCAGCAAGGTCACACGCAGGAAAAACACCAGCTCAATCGTACGCGTGGAGGTCTTCAGTTCGCGGACTTTGGCGGGACGGCGAGCCTGGATACGCTGGCCACAGGCGCGCTGCTTCTCGATCGGAATGGCATCAAACGCCCAAGTATGCGCGCCGAGGCTCTTCAGGAAGCGGATCTTGGCCAGCGTCTCATTCATGGTTGAGGGGCTGTGCCGTGCTGGCGGGGTCTTGAGCCATTCCAGCACGGTCGTTCCCGCTGTTGCATGTTGGGCGAACACGGCAGCTTCGGCTCCTGCTATCTGCGCCAGGGGGACGACCGCCTCAATCGACAGCAGCAAATCTCGCTCGATGCCCGCCCAAATTGAGCGAGCCAGGCTCAGCAGCGCTCGTGTCGAAGGAATCAGAATCCGTCGCTCATACAGCCAGTAGTGGGCGTGCTGGATCAACTCCTCAAGGGAAAGCGATTCGGCGGCATCTTGCCGCATCCAAGCTCCGAGGCCTCTCCAGTGATCGTCATCGATTCGTGTCAAGCCGAGGTATTGGCAGGCCCAGACCTGGTGTTCATACAGCGTCGGATATCGCTGATAGATGGTGCGCAGCGAGGCGATCGTCGGAGTTGGTAACCCCAGCTTTTCGCCCACGTAGCGCAAGAGCTGACGGGGGAGTGTGTTCAGTTGGTCAAGGGTACGGCCACTTGCCCGCAGAAATGCCAGCTGGATGGCGGCTCCGGCACGGCCGGCACGCCGAAATTTCTGGTTGATTGCGGCAACGTCGCTGTCGGTCAGCGCGAAATAGTACTCGACATCGAATTCCGACAATCGAGAAGGCAAACTGTCTTTTCCCACATAGCGAAATTCCAAGCCCGGCATCTTCCGCCCCCATCCAGGTGACACGATCCGAAATCGCGGGCGGACATGGTACTCCCGAAGTCACTTGAGGGCAGCAGGCAGCTGTCTGCTTTGCCCGGAGCGCCTTATAAAGAAAGGCTTTGCGGGGAAACCGTAAGATTTTGCACAAAAAGGACGACTACCCCCGTTGAGAATCAGGCCACCGACCGCGCGCACCGTCTCGGGCAAGACAAGCCCGTGTTCGTCTACAAACTGATCACCGCGGGCAGCGTCGAAGAGAAAATCGTCGCGATGCAGGAACACAAGGCAGCGCTTGCCGAGGCCATCCTGTCGGAAGCTGGCGCCGGCGCCGCCAAGTTCTCCGCCGAAGACATCGAGGCGCTGTTCGAACCGATCCCGGCTGCACCCACCGTCGTCGCGTTAGCCGCGAAGCCACGGGTTCGTACCAAAGCGGGAACATAATCTGGCCTTGCTGCGACGCATTGTCGGCATCTGACCACCCCAAACCCCATGGCAAAGCCAGGCGTCAACCAACACGAACAGCGAATCTCGATGGAGATTGTGGTCGACGCGTACACCGAAGAAGAATGCGCGATGGCGTGGTACTGCCATCTTGAGGACAGCCTAAGCTTTCCCTTCGAAGCGCGGGTACATCAGGCCATGGCCGCGTCCCCGCTACGTGCTGGCGAGCGAGTCTCCGTCATCGTCCTCGCTCATGACCAGCTGTGCCGCGTTGCCATCTTCGTGCGCGCACAGCACAACCGGCGTGAACTCGTCGTGCCCCTTGCCCAGCTCGTTCCGGTCCGAGCCGACCAAAGTACTCGACTTGCTGTCTCCGACTGGCACTACTGGTGCGACCAAGGTTACAGCTTCTGAGTCCCACACCGTCGCCGACTGCGTCCTCCGACTGAGTCACCACGAACAATAAACACCTGACGGCCGCGAAGGGCCCGTTCGACGTCTTGTCAGCCCACTCCGCGTCAGGCGGCGGCGCGTGGTTGCCTTGACTTTGGTGGCGGGTCTGTAGAGTGAAAAGCAATGCAACGCAACTCCATGCCCATGCTTTCGACTATGCAGCTTTCCCTTTTCCCCCACGCAACAATACCCCGCCCCGATGCCAGCGAGCCGGTCCTGCTCCTGATGGCCTGCTCGAGCACAAAGCTCGATCGGGATGCGCGCGCCATCGACCTATACCGGGGCGTGATGTACGAATCGTACCGGGCACACGTGCGCAGCGATGCGGCGCCCCGTGTTTTGATCCTATCCGCGCGCCACGGTTTCCTGCAACCCGACACCAAGATCGCCCCCTACGATGAGCCCATGACGCGGCAACGCGCCGACCAAATGGTGGCCGACTTGTCGCGCTACCTGCGGCCCGCTGCGTGGCCAACCCGTATCGGCAAAGTGATGCTCGCCGGGGGCAAAGAGTATCGGCGCGTCATGCATGCCGCGCTGGCCCGCCAGTACGGTCCCACACTGCCTGCCCTGCAGGAAACCAGTGGTGGCATCGGCATGCAGCGGTCGCAGCTCGGCGCTTTCCTGGACGGCTTGACGTCGGTCTTCCGCCACCGGATCGGCCAGCATGCCAACGGCACACCGCTCTATCGTGGGTACGGATGGATCGAGGCCGGCGCCATCGCCACCCTGCTCTACCGGGCCGCGCCCGCTCTTCCCTCGCGCCAGGCTCGCGTGCTCTCCGTCTTCCAGGGGCCGGGCGGCCCCACCGCCGACGTCGAAGTGGAAGAGTTCGTACGCGGCCGCGCGAAAATCTGCCCGCGTTGGGTCAGCGTCCGGGATCTCCATCCGTCCACCGAGGTGCTGGCATGAGCGATTTTGACCGACAGCTGCATCGGGATGCGGTTGAGCTGTGCCAAACCGGGCCAGCAACGCCCGACAAACTCGTGGCACTGGCCCATGCAGGGCTCAAGGCGTGGGCGAAGGTCGGCAATCTGCAGTTCCCTCCCGAAAGGCGGTATGCACTGCTCCAACAAATCATGCGTTACTGCGCCTGGGAATGCCTGCTGGCGTGCTGCTTCACGCAGGCGGACCGCTTGGAGCGGATCGCGGAGATGCTGGACGCCGCCTACCCTCGCTACGCCTGCACCCGCGCACGACTCGACGCGCGCCGCAACCGCTATGGACGCCCGCGGTTCTGACCACTGACTGGCAGTGTCCCGTCTCACAGTAAATGGACGACAGGCTCCCGAAGAATCAACAAGTTGGACTCCTGTGTCTCAAGATAATTGGGCTGGATTCTCACAGTAAGTGGGCTAATGGTGCGATCTGTCTCACAGTTAATGGGTACACGGAGGCGGCGTCCCGGCCGGTTTGCCACCGGTTGGCACCTATATAGTCCTCCCTCCGCCTTTTACCCAACTTTGAGAATCCAACCCACTAACTGTGAAACAAAACTCAACAACTTTGAGACGTGACACTGGCAGTCATATCCGCCGCGTAGCGGTGGCAGGGGTGTGCGATGGGCCAAATTCAGTATATAACAGCGTGCATGACCCAAATGGACTCCCTCTGGTTGAGCAACCCAACGCAAGCGTACGGGGACTGGCAGGTTCGCGAAGCGGCCGGCGCTGATGGCCGCCCCTTCTCGGCGCGCTCGATCGTCCAGCATCAGGCGATGTTCGAGCATTTTCGTCGGCATCTGCTAGCAAGAGGCACGACCATTGCCTCATTTGGCACAGCCGACGTCGACGCGTTCTGGCAAACCCACAATGGCCGCACATACTCCCAGGCAACCCGCATGCGGTATGTGAAGTTGCTGGACCGGCTGTGCCGACACCTGGTCTTCACCGGCGTACGGCAGGACAACCCAGCCGCTGCCCTGCTTTCAGCTGAACGCTGGCCAGACCAGGAGCCGACGCCTCAGTTCCTGACCGAAGCCGTGGACGCACGGCTGCAGGCGTATCTGCAATCGCCTCCTGACGATCTGGCCAGTTTGCGCAGCCAAGCAATTGTCGCGGCATTCCTCGGTACCGGCATTACCGCGGCGGAAGCGCGCGCAGCCCGCTGTGCGGATCTGTGGCCGGACGCGACGCCACCCTACCTTGTCGTGCGGGCACATGGACTACGAGACGCCCGAACGGTTCACCTGGCCAGCTTCGCGGTACCGCCGCTGCGGGCCTGGAGCACTCGGCGTGCGGCCCTAGCCATCGAGGGCGAGTTGCTTTTCACGCTTACCCCAGAGGGTCTGCCGATCACCGACATGAGCTTCGGCCGAATCGTGTCTGAAATCCTCAACGCGATCGGCGCCACCAACGTCGAAACGAGCCCGCGCACGCTGCGCAATACCTTCTGCCGCCGCCAACTTCTGGCGGGCCAACCACGGGACGAAGTCAGCCAAATGCTCGGACTTGCCAGCAACCGGACCTGCGACCGAATTTTTGCCACCATCCATCAACCAACAATCTAGCGGAACACGCTAGCGCTACAGAGGGACCAACAATGCCGGCACCGTACCAGAGCCATATGGACATCCCGCGGGACACTGTCAAAGCCATCTACCGCAGCGCGATTGATCCGCGGGCTAGTGACGGCGAAGGTGCCGCCTGGTGGGACGCTGTCGCTGCGGAAGTGCTGGCCGTCGCTCGCGCGGAGATGAATAACGCCGCAGCCGCGGCCATCATTGCCTGGTGGCATCATGACTGGAGCCAGGTGAGCGATTCGCCGAAGGCAGCTGCCGCGCGTATACGCCGCGCATCCCGGGCCCTTTCACGGCGAGTCCGCCAGTGAAGTGCGGGGAATTTCCTGCTTGCATAGGCGCCGGGTTTTGCTATTCTTCGCCGGTGCGCTGCAGGTCAGATCCGGCTTGCAGGCGCGCATTTCCAACCAGATACGACCATGGCCACGAAAGCGAAACCTGTAGCAAAGACTGCAACGAAGACCGCAGCTAAGAAGGCTGCCCCGGCCAAAAAGGCCGCTCCTGCCAAAAAGGCTGCCGCTGCCGCCCCGGTAGCCAAGCCGCTGAAGGACACCTTCAACAAGTCCAGCCTGCTGGCACACCTGGTTGCCCAGACCGAGCTGGACAAGAAGACCGTTCAGACCGTGCTGGCTCACCTGGAGAACACCGTGCTGAGCGCGGTCCACAAGAAGGGTGCTGGCGAATTCACCCTGCCGGGTCTCTTCAAGGTGTCGGCCATTCAGGTGCCGGCCACCAAGAAGCGCTTTGGAAAAAACCCCTTCACTGGCCAGGAGCAATGGTTCGCCGCGAAGCCGGCCAGCGTGAAGGTGAAGGTGCGCCCGCTCAAGAAGCTGAAAGACGCTGCCGCTTAATCGCCTAAAAGGCGTCAACGGGAAAAGGCCCGACATCCGAAGATGTCGGGCCTTTTCCCATGTAAAGACAACAACTAACATGAAGGATTTCAAGAAGAAGCGGGCCCGCAGCCCGGAGTGTAACGGGCCCTCCCGTCGATGGTTTAGCGAGTAAGCTTTTCGAGAGAGACTCGCGCCATGTCTGGCAAGGCTCGAACGAAGAATACGTCGGCCACGTAGTAGCAGGCGATGAACTCCGCGACTTCATCGATTACCGATTCCGGGTCTTGGTCACCAATCCAGAAGCAAAAGATTGAGTCATTGTCGGATTCCGGTTTTTCGCTTACAGGCAGCGTTCCCGCCATGTGCGTTGGACATGAATCTGCCCATTCCGCTGGGCAGCTTTCCCGGAAGGGAATCAAAGTCAGCGCTGGCGCATAGGGTACTTTGAGCCGTGCTCTTGGCGTCGATCGCTGCTTAGACGACCGACCATCGCCCGGGCCGGCATGTTGTTGTCCGGAATCCCCAGATGCTGTCTGGTCACTGGCGCTATGGGCCGCTGAGAGCGCGCCAGAGAGACTCTTATTAATCATGATTGGTTCGAAATAGAAATCGCCCTCGCCCCATTTGGGGCACCGGGCACGATTGAGGCAGGATTTTAGGCGCGTACTGCAGCGCTAGCGCTACGAAATCGATGACAGCGTCTGCCTCGTCTGGGAGGCGAAGAATTCCCGCTCGTAACCACCGACCCGCAATACCTCGCTAGCCAGTTGGCTGAAGCCGGCGCGCGCCCTCCGCAGGGCCGCCAGAGCCCATCGAACTCCGAGTCATGCAGCCCGATATTGACAATCGGGTTCATTGACGCTCCTTCAGTGTCAGCCAGCAGCAACCTGCGGATGCAGTCTGCGAAGCTCCTTCGGGTTGGTGTTGATGTATGTGCGCATCCCGTCCAGCTCGATCACGAGGTGGTGGTCAAGACAGGCGGCATACGACGATACCTCGACCTCCTTGGCCGACTCAAAGGCGGCCAGGACCCTCGCACGGTCAACGTCTGCACCCACCCATGCAAACACGCGGATGAATGTATGTACCTTCTTGCCGCGAGGCAGCAACTTTGCGGCGTGTTCCGCCGAAATCATGATTTTTGTCATAGTGTGAGATGTAGATTGCAGGCCAGCACCTGCACGATTGAACGAGAAATTCGCTTCGCGCTTTACGTGAATGTCACCACGGCCGTCAGACCGGATCGTGGATCGAGTCGGACAGACTGGCCAGGGTTCAAGCTTTGGAATCCGCTCCATGACCTCATAGGCGGGCACGCATGAGCCCGGCTGCTTGCCGTCCATGTCATCGATGCTGGGCCCCATGATGGCGATTACGAGCATCACACTCATGAAGTCGCTTCACCGGTTGTTGGCCGGGCCTTCTATAGGAAGCAATAAACCCTCGATGAGCGAGGGCGGCATGTGCGTGCATGGCTCACAGCCAGCCCGGACGAACAAGTTTCATGAGCTTTCGCGTGTTGCGTAGGGCCCGCACGCGAAGCACGATACACAACGCTGCCATGGCTGCATCAGCGCCGAAGCAACACAGCAACTGCCAATGGAGAAGGGCCGCATCGGGAGTCGTGACGCGAAAGTACAGCGCCAGCGACAGCATCGCCACCACAGCAAGGACAGCAGTGCCAGTAACGCGAGAGTGGATAAACATGGACAGGCTCCGGAAATGGACGGAGCCTTGCCCATAGGGAAGGCCCCTATGGGTGAAAGAAATTTGCTGACTGGTGCCAGCGAGGTCGATGCGTCGATGACGCGGGTAGTAGTCAGATTCTAGCGAGAAGCGCACGCGGCGACAATCCGCCGTCGAGGAGGCCTACACTCATTTGTCGTCCGAAGACGCGAGCATGGCGACCTCACAGAGGACATAGCGCGAGAACATCGCGTCGAAGTCCTCTTTCTGCTTGCCTGAGAAAAAGACACCGGCCACGTCGCCGTGGTCGATCTTCAGGCGCAGCTGCACCGCCAGACAGGCTGCATGCAGGGCATCCTCCACCAGCCCCGAAATGAGCATGCTTACCTTTTCCATCCCGCTCGCCAGCCAAGTATCCAGTGCCTGCTGGACCTGGTTTGCCGCCTCGCAAAACGCTTCAGCATCGCTTTCGGTGACGCGGGGAAAGAGGCGCGGTAGGTCGCCATCGTCCGCACACAGTCCCCCGAATTCGTTGGCGTCGACGTAGTCGTGAAGCGCGCTGAAGGTCTTTACTGTCGGCGGTATGCGGCCCGAAGCGATCTCCTGTCGGATTTGAGCCTTTCCCAATTCGATCGCGTTGGCGACGAACTCCTCCTGCTCCGCGGTCAGCTTCATTGTCGTTGCATTCATGGTGTCATCTCGGAAGTCATAGAAAAAAGGCCCGCACCCCTTTCGGGAATGCGGGCATGATCAGAAAGGAACGGAGTCGCGGCGCTACAGAGCCGCGAGCGCCACGACGTCGATGACGGCATCGGCTTCATCCACGAGATCGGGCGTCTGGCTGATGAAGAATTCCCGCTCGTAGCCGCCAAGCCGGAGCACCTCGCGCTTCATCTGCATGAAGGCACGTTTGCGCTCCGGATCGAGCGGCCCGTCCGCTTCGTCGGTGAACAGGGTCTGGAACGGCTGCTGCGTGTCTTGCGCCCGGTACAGGGCGATTCCACGCGTCAGGCATTCGTTGATCCACACCTTCTGGCCGCCACTCAGCACCGAGAAATCCTTCGTCGTGCCGTTGTCCGCGTCAAGAACGCTGATGGCGAAGCCCTCCCGGGCGTCACCATTGGCCAGCTTCGTCTGGGTCTGGATGGCGACCGTGAAGCGCCTTCCGTAGCACGCCAGCAGCAGGTCATTGACCATCGCGGTGATGGCAGGGCCCGCGTCGTCGATCGACAGGGCAATGACGCCATCGTTGCCGAGACCCTTGGCAAGCAGCTTCCATTGGGCAATCTCGTCGGACAGGCGCTGGACCCGTGATTCCAGACCGTCCAGCCCGGCAAGCTCCCGCTCGATCAGACTGCGCTCGGTGGCCAAGGCGCTTTGCCGGCGGATCAGCGATTCGATCCGGCCGTCCAATGCACTGACCGCCTCGCGGCTGGCTGCAAGCCGACGATCGAGATCGGCAACGAGGCCCGTCACGTCCGTCACAGCCAGGCTGTCGCGCTCGCGCTGCAGGCTCGCCAGTTGCGTGTCCACGTCACGGATATCACGGTCGAGCCGCGCCTTCCGTTCGGTGTCCTCCGCGTCCAGGGTCACGAGATCGCGTTGCGCCAAGTCCAATGCGGCCGCCGAAGCATCGAGCAGAGGCTTCTTCGCTGCAAGCCCCGTGAGGCGCTGCAGATCTGAATTGCCCTGCTCGACTTCCTGCCGCAGCGCTGCAACGGCGCGGCGCACCTCATTGAGCCGCGCCAGCGCTTGGCCCAACTGCTGCAAGGCTTCCTGCTTTGCCTTGTAGCTGGTACGCAGGTTCGCCACTTCGATGACCTGTGGCTCGAGCTTGCCCTTGGCTTCGCGCGCTTGGGCCAGCAACGGACAACGCGCGTGCATGTCATGGCCAGCGCACGGCACCTGGTCCATCACTTCCGTCTGGGCCTTTAGCGTCTTGACCAACTGCGCCGCCACCGAGCCGCGGGATTCCATCCCCCTTAGCTCACTGGCGATCGCCGCGTGCTGGCCGGCAACGGGCTCCAGATCGGCAAGCTCCTTCTGCAGGCGGTCGAGTTCGCCGCGATGGCGGCCGAGAGCCAGCTGCGCTTCGTCACGCTGATGGGCTGCCGCCTTGATGGCTTCAGCCTGTGCAAGCGTGGACCGGTGCTCCGCAGCAAGGCGTTGCAGATCCTGCCGCCGCGCCGAAGCCTTCGACGCCGCAGCACGGGCGTCGCCGGCCAGCTGCTGCCGGCGGCCCGTCAGTTCACGATGGCGCTGGTCCAGCTCGCGCAAGCGTGCTTCGGTTCCGGCAGAAGCGGCCTGCTTGGCCGCCAGCGTCGCACGCTCCTGCTCCAGCTTGCTGCCGCTGGTGAGCAGTTCTGCGCGGCGGGCGCGCTCGGCGTCGAGTCCTTCGTCAATCTGGCAAATCTCCTGGGCGATCGCGTTCACGGTGTCGCGCTTGCCGGACAGCACAAGCACGTCCCGCTGCACCGTCTCCAAAGCCCGGTTCAACGCCTTGGCGACGTCGCCTGCCTTGGCCGACAACTCGCGCAGGTGGTCGATCCCGAGCAGCTCGGCGAGCAGCTTCTTGATCTCGGCAGGCTGATAGGTGGTAAGCGGCCGACGATTCTGGGCAGAGAAGACGCTCGTGAAGAATGCCTCGGCCGAACCCAGCACCGCCTCGAGGCAGAGACCATAGGTCTCCGCCTTGCCATCGGACAACGTTCCGTCGGCCAACTGCACCGGCTTCCAGTCGCCACCCACCTTCTCGAACAAGTAGTACTCCGCCTTGCGGCTCTTGCCCGGGTTACGGAATGCGAATGCCGACCGGTAGATCTTGCCGCCATGTTCCCATTCGAGATCCTTCTCTCCGCGCGGGGCGCACAGGTGGTCCCAGTACGAAAACGCGTCGGCCGACATCTTGGCCGCGTGGCTGGGCATGATCGGATACGGATGCAGGTTGTCCATGATCGTCGTCTTGCCGGCACCGTTCGGGCCGACAATGGCGATCAGCCCAGCGGGCAAGGAAGAGAGGTCGACGGTAATGCTGTCCCGTTGCATGCCGTCACGGATCCCGTGGAATCCTGCGAGGGTCAGCTTCAGTGGGCGCATTCGGACACCTCCATGCCGGTAAAGGAGTGGAGGTAGTCCGGCGGCACTTCCATCACGTCATCATCCAGCAACGGCATGTCTGCCGTCATGGATTGTTGGGCGGTGGGTGCGTCATGCGCGGGGTTGCCCGCGATCGCGCGCTCGACCGAGCGGCGTGCGGCCGCGAACTGCGCTGCGGCCATCGTCATGAGAGCATTCCAGTCCCCCTCGCCGGTCAGGGCGCGGAGTTCCAGCTCGCTCCACTGGGAAGCCAGGCCATGCGAGAACGACCAGATGAGGTCCTGCAGTTCCTTGGATGGCGCCACGGCATAGAAGGTGTTACCACCGGCCTCGCCCAGCGCCATCACCAGCATGTGGTCATGCTTGGCAATGACCGCGCCCCGGCCTGCGCCAAATGGCTCGTACAGCGTGCATGGGGTGAATCCATGCTGATCGGTCAGGCGCTTGGCCATCTCCGAACGATTGATAGACGTCTCGTCGACGAACAGCCACTGCGGGCCGGCGTGGTACAGGACCATGTTGCACTCCTCAGGATAGGACGGAGTGCGCCCCGGACGGGAAGCACCCGTCAGGGACAATGGAAAGAAATGGATACTGCTGGGTCGATGCGTCCAGGACGCGGGGTGAAACCGGGTTTCGACTGCCACAAAGGCAGTCGGAACATGGCTTGCATGCTCAAGGTGTTGGCGTATTGCTACGCAAAAAGGTCGTCGGTCAGCCACTCCATCTGCGGCGCTGCTGGAGGGGTCAAGCCCAGTGGTTCGGCACGCGTAGTTGGTACATCATCGACGGGCGTCGCGAACGGGCTGGCTCCGGATGGGAAATCCTCCGACCAGGCGGGCGATTCCGCGGGTTCCGGCGCCGGCATGCCGCGCAACTGCTCAAGCACGCCGTCAGCAATCGACTGCGCGTCAAGCGATTCCAGTAGCGCCAGCCGTTCCGCGAGAGGGCCTGTTGCAACACCGGTCAGTTCCCCCCACCGCGAAAGCTTCTCGAGTAGGCTTGCCGCACGGCTGATGCCTTCGGCACGGCTGCGCACGGCGGGCAGGACGCGGGCTTCGATCTTCAGCTCCGCGCTCTTGCCGAACAACGCCATGATGGCGTCGCGGTCGACCAGCTGCCGATGCTCTTCGTTCACCGTCCAGCGCACGCGCACGAACTTGTCGGCAGCCTCGGCCGCAACGGCAGCCAATGCGTCCATGTCCGGCGGGCCATCGAAGTCCACGCAGACCGTCTCGCGCGCGGGCGTCTCCACCAGCTGCGCGGTCGCCCGGCCCGGAACGATGTCCCATTGCAGGTATCCTTTGGCGCCGATCTCGCCGTAGTGGAAGCGTCCGATGGAGCCTGGATAGGCAACCACCCTGCCCTCCCGCTCCCATTGCTGGGCACGGTGGATGTGGCCGAGTAGGAAGCCATCGCACTCGGCCTCGAACAGGGCTCCGATCCTGAACTCATGATCGAAGCCTGCCATGGGCACGCCGTGCTCGGTCTGGCAGCCATTGACCGTGCCGTGCGAGACGCCGACCGTGGCGATTCCCCGACTGCGCAAGCGAGCGTTCATCGTGCCCGCCGCCACCAGGTAGCTGGCCAGGTGGTCACCCACCGCGGTTGCCGCATTGGCCACGCCAGCGGCCGCAGCCAGCACCGCCTTGTTGACAGTCGGCACGCAGGTGAAGACAACCTTGGGCATGCCGTGTTGGGCCAGCAGGGCGTCAAACTCCGCGTCGGTGAAGATGGGACCACCAGACGGGTGAAACGCGCCGTCACACACCGCCACCTGGTGGATGCGATCAGCGACGTACACCGGATACTGCGCACCGATGAGCCTGAACACGTCCAGCGTGCCGGGCGGTTCGTGGCTAAATGTCCCTTGTAGCATCAAAACCGGGCAGTAGCCCGAGAGCCGATGGATGCGCCGCGCGAGCGATCCAAACGCCGGCGTGTGCGCATCGAGTCCGTGGTCCGTCGAATCGCCGGACACGACGGCCACGTGGCAGCCGGAGACGATGGCATTTTCAACTGCGAATCCGAAACACCGGTCGGCCTCGGCGAGGTTGCCGGGCGAGTAATGCAGGTCAGAGAAGTGGGCAAGCCACAAGGGTTCGCTCTCGTTGAGCATCATGCTACCTCCAAACGAAATGTGCCGGCGAAGTGCGGCAGGATTGAGTAGGGTGAGGGGTCACCCCCTCAGCCCTCTCACACCACCGTACGTGCGGTTCCGCATACGGCGGTTCACGAACGAGACTGCAAGCGCTGCTGAGTATCCAGCAGCGAGATCAACCCCAAGGCGTCGAAGTAGCCCTTCGGGAAGGCCGCGCCCATGTGGCGAGCCCCGGCATTCCACCATGGGCCCTGCCCGTTGCGAGCCGAGTGCCACGCGCGATCCTCCGTTAAGCCTTGCCGACGCAGCATCACAGTGCGGGTAGCACGGCTCTTGGCCTGCCGCCATAGCAAGCACCGCAGCCGGCGCCGTATCCACCCGTCCAGCTCCTCCAATGGCCGCTTGCTCTGGGTGTGCTGGAAGTACCCGATCCACCCGCGCAGCACCGGATTCAGCACCGCTATCGTGTGAGCCAGGCTCCTTCCTCGCCCTTTGCGCATCAGTTCCTTGATTCGTCCGGTCAGTCTTTGCAGACTTTCCGGGGCAATACGCAGCTTGGCCTGACGATGCGCTGTCAGGCTGTAGCCCAGGAACTTGCGTGCCCAAGGCCGCGCACAGGCACTCTTGGCCTCATTGACCTGCAGATTCAGCCGCTCCGCAAGGAACGTCATCATCCCGGCCAACAGCCTCTGTCCTGCTGCCTGGCTTCGGACGTAGATATTGCAGTCGTCCGCGTAGCGACAGAACGCCAACCCCCGCTTCTCGAGTTCACGGTCCCAATCCGTCAGCAGAATGTTCGACAGCAGCGGCGACAGCGGCCCGCCCTGCGGCGTGCCCTGCCTCCTCGCCTCGACCACCCCGCCACGCATTAGCCCCGCTTCCAGATACCGCCGGATCAGCTTGAGCACCCGGACATCCTTCACTTGCCGTGCCACCCGCGACATCAGGATGTCGTGGTTGACCCGGTCGAAGAACTTCTCAAGGTCGATGTCCACCACCCATCGCCGGCCTTCCTGCACGTACCGCTGTGCCTGCAAGACCGCCTGCTGGGCGCTGCGCCTCGGCCTGAAGCCATAGCTCGACTCGGAGAACCCCGGTTCGTAGAGCGGTTGGAGAACCTGCAGCAGCGCCTGCTGGATCAGCCGGTCCACCACCGTCGGGATGCCCAGTGTCCTCACCCCGCCCGAAGGCTTGGGAATGTCCACCGCGCGCACCGACTGCGGGATGTACTGACCACCCAGCAACGCCGCCCTGACGCTTGGCCAGCTCACCTTCAGCCAGTCACGCAACGCCGTCACCTCCAAGGCATCCACCCCGGCCGCACCGCCATTGCCGACCACCCTCCGGTACGCCAGCCACATGTTGCTTCTCTCGACCACCGCCTCCATCAGCGATGGCGCCCGCGCTTTCGTTTGCCCAACAGCCGCCGTGCCAGCCTCCGCACCCCCATCGGCCCCGGGCAGGTTCCGCCCGCCTTCCTCCGCTGTGGGCTGCACTCGTTCGTGCATTTGGGCTTCGTCGGTAAGCATCGAGGTCTGTCGTCCTAATCGCGCTCATTCATGTTCGGCCCTTCAGCGCCAACGGCTCGCCTAATATGGCCTCTGCTGACTTCTGCACCGCCATCCCGACACCTCTCGACGCCGGTAGCACCGTGGCAGCGGTACAGATCTCCCCGGGTATGACGCACCCACCTTCACGCTTATGCCTGTCGGATCTACGCCGCACCGTTCCGTGCAAGTACTGGGCTTTGGCCCTTTTTGCTGCCTTACCCAGATGCGTCGCCTCATATCCGCTTCCTGTTCGTCAGGCCAGCGCTTTGCCTCGGGCTTCCTTCAGACCCCCAGTCGCCCGGGGAACCCTTGCCTATGGCTAACACTTCCCCTTGCCGGGTGTGTAAGGGACTTTCACCCTCAAGTGAGTGCGCCCTGCCGGGCGCACAAAAAGAAAATGCCCCGTCGTCGACGGGGCAGGAGAAGGTGCCAAGCTGCTTAGGCAGCAGCCGGCTCTTGCAGGTGCTGGGCGACGAAGGCTAGAAGGCCTTATCCGAGACGCGCGGCGAACCGCAATTCCCAGTACTCGTTGTATTGCAGGACGTCCAACCCTGGGAAAGTCCGCCGCTGCTGCGCAGCGAATACCTCACCATGGTCGAACTGGCGCAGGCAACCTGCCAGGGCGGGCTCGCCCGCATCCTGCGCATACGCGGCCAGCGCTAGCAAGGCCGCGCGCACGTCGGCATGCGCGTCTGCTGCAACGCGCCGTGACGGACGCGCGGCAGCCACAGGCAACGAAGGCGCCTTGAGCCGCAGCCGCACGACTTTGGCGTGCCGGCGCACGGCATTGGGCTGATCGAACTGCAGCGCCGCAGCGAGCGTCTCGGCGACCTGCCGGTACGCCAACGCGCGGCCGCTGGCCTGGTACCGCTCGGCAAGCACCCGCCAGTAGCGGTCGAGATCGGGCGTATCGCCGGCGCGGATGGCCTCCCAGATGTTCGGGTGGCCGTTCACCGGAATGCGCGTCTCGTCGATGCACACGGGTGCGCCTTCGATGCCGAACTCCTTGCTTGCCCGATCGATCAGGCTCGCAACGAGGCGTCGAAGGAACCGACGAAAGTCGCCAGCCTGGTCGATAGGCACGGGAACGATCGTCGCATCGGCGCGGACCTGCGCGGCAAGCGCGCAGACCCGGTCATAGGCATCGAGCGAAGCGCCCTGCGCCGAGCGAAACGCCTCAACAAGCGCGTTGTACATCTCAGTGCCGTTCCTGCATGGCGTCCTGGCCGTACTCGCCCACGAACAGCATGAGCGGTTCAGCCAACTCGTGCGAGAACTTAAACTCCCACTTGTCGTTGTAGAGCGTGATGTCGAGGCCCGGCATGGACATCTTCTCGCGTGAGGTGTATTCCAGCTGATGCAGATCGATTCGCTGCAGCATGCTCGCCAGCACCGCGTTACCCGCCTTTCCGGCGAAGGTAGCCAGGCCTGACAGGCAGTCTGCCGTGGGCTGCGTGCTGTAGTAACCAACCCTGCGGCGGGCAGATTTCCACCCCGCCTCGGAATGGACGCTCTTTTTGAGCACGACGCCGGACGCGGTGCGCTTCACTTCCGCATTCCGGTGCAAGCCGAAGCCACGGACAATGCGTGCCGCAGCTTGCCGGTACGCGGTGGTGGCACCGCCGTCGCCGTTGTAGTACGCGCTGAGGGATGCCCAGAGCTGGTCGACATCGGGGATATTGCCTTTTTTCAGCGCCTTGCCGATATCCAGTCCGGCGCGGTCGAACTCGGCCTGGTTGTCGATATCGAGTCGCGCCCCCACCGGGGCGAACTCGCGACGCGCGCGGCTGACAACGTTCCCAGCCAGCGCGAAGCAGAACTTCTCAAGTTCGTCGTCCTGGCGGTACTCGGAACGCACGCCGACTGCAAAGAACGGCTCGCCTGCGCCTGTGCTGGCCAGCGCCTCGCGCTCAAACTGCGCGGCATCCTGGTAAGCCTGGCGGGCCGTACGCTGGGCCGCAATGAATTTCTCAATGATCTGGTTGTACATGTCGGTCTCTCAAGGAATATGGGAGACCGCCCCGTCGGGATGGTCTCCCGAGGGAATGAATCGGTGAATCAGGGCGGACGGAACCGCTTAAGTGGCCAGTTCCATCCAGCGCTGGGCGGACTCGCGGCTCATGTCGGTGGAGGCTTCCAGACGGACAGTGGCGCGGCCGCCATCGGGCGGGGTTTTGACTTCGTCTTCGCCTGCACCTTCGAGGTCATGGTCGACGACGATCACGGGGACGTGGGAGTCACTCCCAACGTACTGCACCAGGCCGCCGTCCAGATGCACAACGATCGTCGGCTTCGCAAGGGTGTTGGTCATGGCGTGGCCCCTCAGTGAATCGAGATGGCGCGGCCGATCGGCATGGGCATGAATCCCAGTGCCCACCACATCGCAGCCGGATGATTCGGAAAATCAGGAATCTCCGTACGCTGGAAGATGTCCGGTACAAGCTCGATCGCCGAGGGGCGGGCCCTCACCGTTTCGCGCCATTTCCCCTGCAAGCGCAGCCAGGTCAATTCGGCGCGAGCGATGTGATCCCATTCGCTGGGTAACAACGACTCGTTGAACAGGTCGGCGCCTTCCGCGGTTATAACGGCAACCACTTCGTGATAGCGGCCGAGTTCATGCGGGAAGCCGCGGCGGACAAACCGCAGGACTGTGGGATCCGGATTGCCGAAGATGCGCTGCAGCTGCCGGATGTACACCGCGCACTCGCGCCGCGAGCGTTCGCTGTAGTCGTCGCGACCAACCTGCGCGCACGCCTCCTCGGCCGGCACCGGGCCGACTTCAATTTCGATGGTGTTGAGTTTAAACATGGCGTTACCTCGAGAAAGTGGGAACGCCCCCACCGGGGGCGTTCCCGATGGGTGATTGAGTCCGGAAGCGCGAATGCGACCGGATTGGTGTGCCTAGATGGCGATAACCTGGTTCAACTGCTCACATGCCGCAGCGTAGACGTTGGATAGCGAGGCGCTGCGGGCATAGCCTCGCCGCCGTGCTTCGCGGGATCGAACAATGCCAGCTTTTCGGCGAGCGTCAGGCTGCGATGGCCGACCGGCTTGACAGTGACCCCAACGTCAGCCACTGCGACCTCTACGGCAAGGCCTTCCGTGAAATGCGCGGCACGCGCCGCACTGGTGGGGATGCGCACGGCGAGGGCGCTGCCCCATTTCTGGATCGTAAGTGTTGCGGACTTGGACATGGCAACCACCTGTCGGAATGTAGAGACGAGTTTATACATGGAGACACCATGCATAAACACCGTCTCGCCTTTGCCGCCCGGATTGGAGAAACGCCTGGAGGTCATACGTTTCCTCGCAAGGCGGGATACGCCCCACCGGAGAGTATTTCCCGGTGGGTAGTGGAATCGGCCGCTGGCCTGAGCGGTCACGCGGCGGCAGCAGGCTTCCGGTCCAGACCCAGCAGCTTCGCGAGAAGCCAGCTGATCAGCACCAGAAACTCGATCTCCGCAACGATGTGCACTTGCATGGCAGCAAGGCTATCGTCCTCGGTAGTACAAAGAAAGAAGAGGACCGCGAACAGGTTGATGACGGTCGCGAGGACAGCCAGCGCGGTGATACGGGAGAAGATACGCATGGAAGGGCTCCTGAAATGGAGCCTTCCCCATTGGGAAAAACCCCAATGGGTGGAAATGAAGATGGCCGGTACGCCGGCAAGGTCGATGCGCTGATGCGCGGAGAATCGGACGAATCTTACCCTGCCTGCCAGCGCGGGACAAGAATCGGATGCTTAGCGCGCGCACGCTGCCGCCTCGCGCGCCCGGCGGTTGGCCTCGCGGATGCGATTGACCACTGCCCAGCGCCGCTGCTCGACCTCCTCCGGATTTTCGAGCTTGGCATAGTCCTGCACCGGCCCCTCGCCCACGAAGGGCTTGTAGTCCTGGGGCAGCTTGCCTTCGGCCTTGGCCTTCTCACGCTGCATGCGACCCAGCCCATCGCTTGTCTCCGTGATCGCTACATAGTCCCACCGCGCTGGCACGGCCGCCTCGGAGAACCAGATCTCTCCCTCGCCCTGCCCCACGATGGCGACCACGTCGTAGACGCTGCCCACAGGCGATGGGATAGCACGAACCTCGAAACGCAGCACCTCCGGCCGTGGATGCCAGAACACCCGGTCCAGGTAGCGCTTGAACGTGAACGCATCCAGTCGGGCGATCTCGCCGTACTGCGGCTCGCCGGGCGCGATGAACTCCGGTTCGTGCTTCGGGCGGTTGCCCAGGGAGATTTCCCGGGAAGTCGGATTGCGGGATGACATGGGGGATTTCGGTAAAAGACGCCCGAAATTCTAACGCTTTCGGCGCCTACGCCGGCAGGACACCTCGGAAAATGGTTGGCGGCGAACTTCGCCCGCCCGCCGCCTTGACTTCGGCGCGGGGCCGGTATCTTGGTCTTAGACCACTCCATTCCTTGCCGCCCATGCGATTCACACGACTCGGACGCCACGACCCTATCGACTTTAACGCCCGCCGCCAGGCCGCCTTCGCGCGCAAGCAGCAGCGCGAGCGCGACCGATATCCGCTCTTCGCGGAACACGTGGCCGCCGAACAGCACTCGGCCGACGAGGAACTGGCTCGCCGCCAGCAGCGCTCCGACAGGCTCGAAACGACGATGCGCGGACTGCACGCCCGCGTCTGGCGCGAGAAACGCGCCGTCTACTTCTCGCTGACAGCCGAGCAGCGGGCTGACGTTCGCGCCAAGTGGCAGGCCTGGACCGGGCCCACCAGCGCCCTCTACTTCGCCTATATCGTTGACAAAGTTAGCGGCGAGGCCGCACGGCGCGCCGAGGCCTCCCGCGCGCACGCGCTGACCATCCGGCGACGGGTTCTTGCGCGCCTGCCGGAACAACTGGAGATGGCATGACTCCTACCGCCGAACAAGAGTGTGTCGTGGAGGCGGTGCGTGCCGGTGGCGCCGTCAAGGTCAAGGCGTACGCCGGCGCCGGCAAGACCTCCACGTTGCGCATGGCCGCTGAGGCCCGCGGCCGCGCGCGTGGCCTGTATCTGGCCTTCAATCGGGAGATCGCCAACGAAGCGGCCCGCAAGTTTCCGCAGAACACCCGTTGCCGCACCGTGCATTCGCTCGCCTACAGCGCCACGCGCCCGGAGATCACGCGCAAGCTCAGGAATCCGGTCGAGCCACCCCATCAACTGGCGATCCGCTACGGCTTCGGTAAACTACGCCTGCCCCACCACCATCGGCAAGGATCTGGAACTCAGCCCGAGCAAGGTCGCCCGGATGGTGATGGACGGCGCCGCGCGCTTCTGCCGCTCCGCCCAGGCAGAGCCGCTCGCTTGGCACATCCCGGTCGAGGCGATCGTCAAGGAAGAGGAAGCCGAGCACCTGCGCGAATCGCTGCTGCCGTATGTAAAGCGGCTCTGGGATGAATATCTTGATCCGAATGCGCCGTCTGCCATCGCCCACGACGTCTATGTCAAGCTGTTTGAGCGCAGCCGGCCGCGCATCGGCGCCGACTTCATCCTGTTCGACGAAGCGCAAGATGCCGACGGCCTGATGCTGTCGGTGCTGCGCGCGCAACAGGCGCAGGTCATCTACGTGGGCGATCCCTACCAGCAGATCTATGAGTGGCGCGGCGCTGTCAACGCCATGGACCATATCCGTGCCCCGGAATG
This sequence comes from Cupriavidus taiwanensis LMG 19424, assembly GCF_000069785.1. NCBI lineage: Bacteria > Pseudomonadati > Pseudomonadota > Betaproteobacteria > Burkholderiales > Burkholderiaceae > Cupriavidus > Cupriavidus taiwanensis. Next base: position 145,771 of record NC_010529.1, read on the forward strand.
CGCGCTGACCGAGTCGTTCCGGTTCGGCCCGGCCATTGCACAGCTGGCCAGCCGCGTGCTGCGGCTGATGGATGAGGACACGCCAGTGCGCGGCCAGGACCACGTCGAGTCCCGAATTCTGCACGATTCGACCTCAGGCCACGACCGCTTCGACGCGATCCTTTGCCGCAAGAACGCCACGGTCCTGACCCATCTGGCCGAGGGCATCGGCCGCGGCGACCGCGTCGCCGGACGGGCCAACGTCGACGAGCTCCGGGCGTTCGCCGACGGCGCCGAGCAGCTGATGCGCGGCCAGCGCATTGGCTACCCAGCCACCCTCGCCTTGTTCGAGACCTGGGAGGAGGTTCAGGAGTACGCCGAGTCGTTCGCCGGCCGCGACCTGAAGCCGCTGGTGCAGCTGATCGACAACGAGGGGGTGGACTATCTGCGCCTGATCCTCACCCGCGTGTCCCCAGAGGACGAAGCCGACTACATCGTGTCCACCGTCCACCGCGCCAAGGGCCTTGAGTGGGACCGCGTGCAGCTCGCCGGCGACTTCAAATTCAGGAACGGCGACGACGGCAAGTTGACCATGGCGCCGGAAGAAATGCGGCTGCTCTACGTCGCCATGACCCGCGCCAAGCGTCTACTCGACGTCAGCGAGATCCGGCGCGATCTGTACACCATGTTCCGGGAAGCCGGCGTCTAAGGAGAGGAATCCATGATCACCGTGCGCATTGGCGGGAACGAGTTTCCGCTCGACGATGTACTGGAAGATCCCGGCCGTTACGCGCGTCACCTCGAGCGCGCGAAGACGGTCCAGGGTTTTGCGGAATGCGAATGCAGCACTCGGCGCCCACGGCCCAAGCTGGTGATTCGCCGACATCGGGACATCTTCCTGCTCGCGCGCTGGCCGGAACAGGCACACCACCATGCTGCAGGCTGCCCATTCAACCGCCAGGCGCTGGCCAAGTCGGGCGCGAGCGACAACCTGGACCCGTTCCGGATGAAGGACGGCCACCATGACATCCGCCTCGATGCCTCGCTCTCGGTCAGCGCGCACACCCCAGCCAAGACCGTCCAGCGCCTCCCCAAAGGGCAGAGCACGAAGCCGCAACGGCGTTCGGCGGGGCTGCTTGCGTTTCTGGAATACGCCTGGGAGCAAGCAGGGCTGAACGTATGGCCGGGAACGGGTTCGCGCGGCTGGAACGCCTGCTGGTCACAGCTGACAACGGAGCTGGCAGAATGCCGTATCAACGGAAAGCCGGCCGATGGGCTGCTGCACGTCATGCAACGGTGGGACCCGAGCCGCAGGACGGAGATCCTGGCGGAGTTCGAAGCATGGCAGGGCAGGCTCACGTCCACTCCGGCCGGCAATCCGCGCGGCATCGTGATCGGCGAAATCGAATCCCACGGCACGACCCAGTTCGGTGGCAAGTTCGTGCTGCGCCAAAGTACCCAGCGCTTCTTCATGGCCGCCGACCTCTACGCGCGCCTGCAGGTGTCGTTCGGGGGCGCCCTGTCCGGCATCGGCAAGGCAGAACAGCGTTGCGTCGCCGTCCTGCTGGTCGAGCGGTCGAAATCAGGCTACCTGACGGTGGTCGATGCCGCGGCCATGCTGGCCAACCGCCAGTTCCTGCCTTGTGACTCGTCATACGAGGTTGCCATGGCTGACTATCTGGTCGGCCTGCAGCGGGCATTCCGCAAACCGCTGCGCCACATTGGCCGAGCCGCCGTGCATCCCGACTTTGTGTTGACCGACGTGGCTCCTGAGGCCGTCATCGAAGTCCTTGGCATGACGGGCAATGCGGACTACGACGCCAGGCTCGCGCAAAAGCAGGCGTTCTACCGCGCCAACGGCGTGCCGGTGATCGAATGGCGCCCTCAGGACCAGCAGATCACGTGTGTCCGGCTGCCCCGGCCGAGCGCTGCATGAGCAGCCGGGCACCACTGGGCATGAACCGTGCGTATCTGAAGGCAGTTCAGCTGGTGCACCAGTACCGCGCCGCATCTGTCCCGCTTGTCCAGCGGCATCTCGGCATCGGCGCCGAGCACGCCGAGTCGCTGCTGGCGCGCATGGCAACAGAGACCACTGTGGTCCGGCGAATGCCCAACGGACTCTATCTCTACGTGGGCGAAATCGTCGCTGACGAGCTCACTGCACTGTACGGATTTGCCGAAGAGGTCCTCGCTGTCATCGCCTCCGGCGAAATCGACGTGGACGCACTCAGAGCCGCCGCGGTGAAGTTCGGCCTTTCGGCCCCACGTGACGCGCCTCCCTACACCTGCTTGACTTTGCCCGCGATTGGATAGGCTGGAAGCATCCCTCACCTTCCACCGACCCGATGGGCTACATCAATCCCCTCCTGCGTCTACCCGCTGCACAGCAGCTCCTGCGCCTCCCACCAGAGCAACGCCGAGCCATCGCTGCGGTGCTCCACGAACTGCGCGAGGCATCGAACGCCGAAGCCGAATTGTCCTGGCGCCGTCGCAAAGGCCCCATGGCGGCGTATTGGCGTGCCGTCTCAACCTACGCCCGGCATTTTGTACATGCGCTCACGCAGCACTGCGAGTGTCCGCACGAATCGTCCTCGGTGGCTGATTCCCCTTCTGCCACAGACACCGGCACAGCCGCGAATCAGCAGGCCAGGGATTTTGCTTTTCCATCCCATACCCGGGACACCCGAACCATGGACATGTTCGAGAAAACGAAATGAGCGAAAACACCAAGATCGAATGGACCGACCACAGCTGGAATCCCTGGGAAGGCTGCCAGCGGGTTGGCCCCGGCTGCGACCACTGCTACGCTGAGGCCCGCAACGCACGCTTCGGCGGTGGCCAATCCCAAAACTGGGGCCCCGGTGCGCCCCGCCGGCGCACATCCGCCGCCAACTGGCGCAAGCCCTTGCACTGGAACGCTGCGCACGACGCCTTCGCCGCGGTACACGGGCGCCGGCAACGCGTCTTCTGCGCGAGTCTGGCCGATGTGTTCGACAACGAGGTGCCGATCGAGTGGTTCATCGATATGCTCGATGTCTGGCGCCAGACGCCGAACCTGGACAAGCTCGTGCTGACCAAGCGCATCGGCAACGCCACGAAGCGATTGGGCGATGCGTTCAACACGCTGATGCTGTGCGACGACTGTGCGGACAATCCCCTCGTTCCGTGGCTGGCTACGTGGATCGCCGGCAATGCCCCCGCCGATATCTGGCTGGGCGCAACCGTGGTGAACCAGGTGGAAGCCGACCGCGACATCCCGAAGCTTCTGCGCGCGCCGGCAAAGACGCGGTTTCTCTCGATGGAACCGCTGCTCGGGCATGTCGACGTGTTCTCGACTCTGACCGGTGAACTGCTGCATACCTCCGGCAACGACTATGCGCCGGGCTCCCTGGACTGGATCATCGTGGGCGGTGAGAGCGGCACGGGTGCCCGGCCGATGCATCCGGCATGGCCGCGCTCGTTGCGTGACCAATGCGCGGCAGCCGGCGTGCCCTTCCTCTTCAAACAATGGGGGCACTGGCATACGGCAGTCGTGGACCGTTCCTCCAGTGAGCCGGTCTTCCGCGAGTTCGCCAGCTTTCAGCAATGGGTCAACAAGGCGCAGACGTGGATCGCCGGCGGGATTTGCCTCGACAGGCATGGCGCGCAGCTCGAGCGCGGTCAAGATTTCATGCGCGCCCGCGACGAGGGCCGGTTCCCCGTGACGGTGATGCACGCGGTGGGCAAGAAAGCGGTGGGCCGGCTGCTCGACGGCGCCGTGCACGACGCCTTCCCTGTGACGTCGTTCGACGTCGCGGCAGCATGCGAGCGTGCGCTTGCACGGGGCGCTGCATGATGGAGCAGTTGAAACTGTTCGGACACGTGGCAGCAGCGTTCGCCGACGCGCCAGCCGAAGGCATCGCCACCGCCCAGCTCTACGATGCCGTGGCGACCGCGGTCGGGATCGATCTCGCCCAGGCTCAGGCCAAAGTCCCGATCGGCGCCGCTGGCACCCTGCACAGCCCGTTCAAGCGCGCCGTGCGCTGGCATCAGCAGACGCTGAAGGCCATGGGCGTCGTGGAGCGCATTCCGGACCGCGCCGGATTCTGGCGGCTGACGCAGCCTGTTACGCACGAGCTCGACCGCGCCGCCAACGGCGTTCGGCTTGTCGCCTTCAGCACCACCCTGGGTGTGGCCGTCTGGGCGCGCCACGAGGAAATCTTCCGCGGCCTTGGCGAACCGATTGCGCTGTGCGTCACCTCGCCGCCGTACCCGCTGCGCCAGGCCCGGGCCTACGGCAATCCCACGGAAGCGCAGTATGTCGACTTCCTGTGCAAGGCCCTCGAGCCGATCGTCGCAGGGCTTGTGCCAGGCGGCAGCATTGTCCTCAATGTGTCGAACGACATCTTCGAGCCGCGCAGCCCAGCCCGCTCGCTCTATATAGAGCGCCTCACGCTGGCCTTGCATGACCGGCTTGGCCTTTCCCTGATGGGCCGCGTCCCCTGGGTCAACTACAGCAAGCCGCCCGGGCCGACCCGATGGGCCTGCGTCGACCGTGTCCAGCTCGCCTCCGCCTACGAACCGGTGCTGTGGTTCACCAACGATCCGTCGTGCGTGCGCGCGGACAACCGCCAGCTCCTCGAGGCCCACACCGCCCGGCACCGCCAACTGATGGCCGCCGGCGGAGAGACTCGTAACGCGGTGTATGGCGACGGCGCCTATCGCATCCGGGCAAGCGCCTTCGGCAATCAGACTGCGGGCCGCCTGCCCCGCAATGTCATCGAGCGGGGTCACAACTGCGCGGACACCCGGGCTTACCGCCGCGCCGCGCAGTCTCTCGGCCTGCCGACCCACGGCGCCATGCAGCCGACCGACATTCCGGATTTCTTTACGCGATTCCTGTCCCGGCCGGGCGACCTGGTGGTCGATCCTTTCGGCGGGACGATCCGCACCGGCCTGGCCGCCGAGCGCCTGGGAAGGCGATGGATCGCCACGGAATGGATTCTGCAGTACGTTCGAGGCGCCGCCGAACTGTTCCGGCAAGCCGACGGATTCCAGATGCACCCGGCCCTACAATGGGCCACCCAACCGAGATAGGCATGCCTCAGTACAACGACAACGACCGCGAATACCCGGAACCGGAAACCGTCCTCGCCATTCGGGGAGCGATCACCACCGGCCAGTTGGGGGGCCCCATGGGCCCACCCGGCCATTGGCTCAACGAATTCTGGCAGATCGGAGCCGCGCTACGCGACCATGCCGAGATCCTGCAGGCTTCGAGAACACCGCGCGCCAGGAAGTCCTGAACACCACAGCCGGCTATCTGGCCATCGACGCGGCATAGCAGGACCGCTGTTCGAACGCTTCATCACACTGGACCGCTGGGCGCCGCCCTCGGGGCAGGCATAATGCCGGCATTTCCGACCCTGACCTTTCCCATGCCCAGCGGCCTCCTACAATGCGCCCACTGCGATGGCGCCCCCACCTATATCGCCGGCCGTCTCCAGGCGGTCATCGTCTGTGAAGAATGCGGCATCTCGACGCCTCCCGTCACCATGGATGCGGACAAGAACACCGCCTTCACCCGGCTAAGCGCCATCTGGAATAGCCGCGTCGAGCATCGCCCTGCCGACCAGGAAGCCGTATCGATGATGTCGCGCCGCGCGCTCACCAGCTCAGACATCCCCTACTTCCTGAACCTGCTCGCGGCGACCACCTCGGACTGGGAGACGGTTGGCCCCAAGTTCGCCGCCATGGCCGCGGCTCTCGCCCAGCCGGGCTACGAGTTCAAGCACGTGGACCCGCCCGAGACCGTGGTGTCGCAGGCTGCCCGCTATCAGAAGCTGCTCCAGCGCGCCAGGATCATCTACGTCGACGGCGCGCCCATGGTCCGCTTCGAGCCAGTGCCGGCGCTGTGCGCCGAGATCGCAGAGGAGGCACTGGCCGACCGGGAATGGCCGCTCTTCGACTTGCACGAGTTCATCGGCAAGGCCATCGATGGCGTGCCGGACCATTGGCAGCCGTGACGCCTTGACTTTGTAACTGGGCTGGCAAGCTGGAACGGTGTTCACTTACCTTCCTCCCTGACCATGGTCCGCTCCTTCATCGCCCTTTTGCTCGCCCTGAGCGCAGCAACCGCAGCCGTCGCTAAAGACGCCGCGCCCTGCCCGCACGTGCTATCAGCGGGCCAGCCGGCCGTTCGCGAGGCGGCGCGGGATACACGGCTTCTCTGCTATCGCGCCTATGCGGTGCTCTACTCGCCCAGCACCCGCACGGCGCTGTGGTCGGCCGAGCGGCTGACGGCCACAGCGGTGGAGGCGGCCCGCAAGCTGCCGCGCGACAGCGACTTCTACGAGGAAGACCGGCTGCCGCCTTCGGACCGGGCCAGACTGCAGGACTTCGCTCGATCGGGCTACGACCGCGGTGGCACCGAGCGGGGACTTTGCCGACAAGGCCTCGCAGGCAGAGAGCTTCAGCCTTGCCAACATCGTCCCGCAGCACAGTATGTCTAACCGCCGGACGTGGAGTCATATTGAGACGTCCACGCGCAAACTTGCTCGGGAGCACGGCTCCATCCAGGTCGTCACCGGCCCTGCGTTCGCCAAGGACAGCCCCACGCTCAACGGACGTGTCCGGGTACCTGGGTATCTGTGGAAAGCGATCTACGTGCCTGGCGTCGGCGCAGCGGCCTATGTGGTTCGCAACGATGCGACGCCGGCGTACAGCGTCATCAGCATCGCCGAGCTTGCCCACTTCACTGGTCTCGAACCCTTCCCAGCATTGGCTGGTGACGCGCGGACGACGCCAATCGACCTCCCGCCACCCACCCCACACCCGGGGGAGAAGCCGGCCCGCCGCGTCGCGTTCGCATGGTTGGTATCCGGCAACGCTGTGAGCGCAAATCGCGACGCGGAATCGCTCGGTCATCTCATACGGCACGCAGGCGCGCTGGCCACGTTGGCTCTCGCCTATGCCCGTTAGCGGCGACGCCAGAAGGAGGGAACATGTTCCTTCCAAAAACATGAAAGGCACGTCTTTGGACGTGCCTTTCGTTCTGTGAGGGCCATCACAGGCCCTCCCGCTCAAGAATGCGATGGTATTCCGAAGAAACGACGGCCTGGCCTCATAGCCAACAACAGCCCGAAGGACATCAACACGAGAATCCCATACAGCGCGCTCACCTCGCGACTCGCCGCATCTGCAGCAGCAGTCGGTACGACCTTCATCGCAGTGTTAGGGCAAATATCGCCGGGCGACGCAATTTCGAAAGCCCCTCAAGCTCCGCCCCACAATCTGCTACCAGGCCTGCCCCTTGCGGGGCAGGCCGCACCGACGCCTCGGCCCAAGTGTGTACCGCCAGCACGGCAGTCTTGACGGGTGCCTGTCCCGTGAGCGCCAAAAAAAAAAAATAGCACCGCACCCACAACGCTCGCGGGGATCACACAATGAAAACCTGCATCACCCGCCTAAGAACGATGAAAACGGAATGGAGGTAGGTCCCGTCGTTGCTACCCGAGGTCCCAGGCTTCGAATCGCTACGCATTGGCGGCATCCTTGAACTTCTGGCCCGGTCTAAATTTCACTGTCTTGGCAGCATCCACCGTGATCTTCTCGCCGGTTCGCGGATTGCGCGCAATGCGTTCGCCACGCTCGCCCTTGCTGAAGGAGCCGAAGCCAACCAAGTTCAGTGCGTCACCCCTGGCCACGGTGTCCATGATGGCCGACAGGGTCACGTTCAGTGCCTGTTCTGCCTTTGCTTTGGTAAGACCGTCCACACCGGCCGCGATCGCGTCAATTAGTTCGGATTTCGTCATGCATTCTTCCTTCTCAGAGTAGGCGTACGGCGGTCACCCAGTATGGACGACCGCGAACTGTTGTCGGAACGGCGATTGCGACCTCGGCAGCGTTTCCCAACGGCTGCAGCGCAGAATGCGTCCCGCAGCAATTTTGATGGGATAAACGCCGCAACTTTCCGGTAAAAGCTATGCCAATTAAACGAGCTTTCCTGATCCTCCACCTTCACGACTGATCTCCCGCGGCGTAGCTGTCCAAGAGCCGGTACAGCGAGCGGCGGCTGATGCCAAGCGCAAGCGCAGCGTGGGATTTGTTGCCGTTGGCTGCTGCAAGTGCCAAGGCCGCCTGCCCAGGCTTGACAACAGGTTTGGAGAGGCGCTCCTGAACGGCGTATGTACTTAAGTACGCATTCGACTTAGTAGGACGACTATGCCCAGCGGCTCGGGCAACGACGCGCTGTCCCTCCTCATGCACCTCACGACTGGCGAGCCGCGCGCCTCGCTTGACCGGCGCAGCATCGCCGGTACTGCGCTGGTACAGCCCCTGGAGATATTCATGGCGCAGGCCGTGTGCAGTGCAGCCCGTCACCTTCCTTACCAGACCATGCTTTCGCAGTACCTCATAGAAATGGCTCATCCATTGGTCAAGTGTATAGTCCGTCGGGGTGGTTGACCCCGTCCTGGGATTGGCCAGCGACGCCGCTCTGGCAAGCAACGGGTACTGCGTCTCCGGCATGTCGATTAAGACCTCTCGCTTTCGCCCACCCTTCGTTCCGCGTTCGACGTGCAGCATGCCGCCGCGCACCGCCACGCCCGGCTGAAGCTTCGCGGATTCCTCAACCCGTAGGCCAAACAGCCACATCAAGCGAAGCTGAACGCCTACCCACTCATCGGTCCTCTCAATCTCCTTGATCTTCGCGTCAATGTCGATGCCATTCCCCGACCAGGACTTGTCTTCTTGGGCAACATAGTGGCGAACGAGCCCATGCTCCGTGCGATCGCCGTATTCAGCAAGCGTCTTGACCAGATACGGCTTGTTCATGAACTCAGCCATCGCGCGCAGATAGGTGAGCTTGTTCTCGATCGTTCCCGCTGTTTGCCCTTTCCGAACCCAGTTATCCACCAACCATTGGACGTGCTTGTTCCGAATCGACCACGGAGATTCAACCGCATAGCCACCCTCCTGCCGCAGCTCGCGCACTGCGGCGCAGACATTGAGAAGGCGATACTCCTGCGTCTTGATGCTCAGCGCATTTCTGCTGCGCCTCGACCTACTGATTACGCGGTCGACGTTGTCCTCGAACAGCGCGATGAGTTCGCCTTCCAGCCGCGCGGGGAACGCGTAGCTCCTGATCTTTCCCCGGAAATCGATCCTGATACCCATACTCGTTAGTCCTGGCCAGCCGTGATATCACCACGGCGGGGGCGCGCTTTACGGTGCGACCCTTTTCCAACACTGTCAAACGCCCCGTTCGTTCGACACCTGCCGGTCACTTCTCCCCACCGGATTTGGGGGACTGCCTTCCTTGCCTTTAGCGATAGCACTCGATCGACCAGACACAGGGAAGAACTGTGGTCCGACCGTCCGCGTAGTCCATGGCCCGGCTCACGCCGAGCCCGTCCCCGCGAATACCCAAGCCGCTGCGTCGATCGACGCGACTGCGATAGCGACCCTTGTGGTCCACCATCGCAAGACTCTTGGGTAAATCGTTCTTGCGCATTTCTGTGCCGGCTGCGCCTACCGGTCGTCAAGTGAAGGGATCCGCGATAGCCGTCTGGCCCGATCGCATCCAATCCCCCGTCCCAAAGTCAGTTCACCTTGGCCGCAGTGTCTCGGGCCGCCTGAACCGTACCCAGCTCTCTCGCTGAATGGACGTGTCTTCCGTGATGGAGCCTTGGGACTGTGCAACTGTGCGCCCCAAAATCTCTCTCATTGCGTTACAGCGCGCACATCGGCGCTGAGATCGAGTGTTATCGCGGTGTGCAGCCTTCCTCAATGTCGGCCACTGTCTGCTTGATTTGATTGAAAAAAATGCCGGATCAATTTCCGGCCTGCACACTGGGCGTCCGCACGTCCTCCTTGAGGTCGTGGTTGCCTGGGATTTGCCACCAACTGGCGGCGAGGTCGATGCGTCGGGGACGCTGAAGGTGCTCAAAGGATAAACCGAAACTCAGCCGCGTCGCAACGAAATCGCCGTCAAATTCGCCAGCATTCGACAACTTGACTTCGCATCGCACCGGGTAGATTCGAAAGGGATCGGATCGCAGTGTCAGATACGTGTTAGCAAGTGTCAGGTCTGTGTGAGCAGGTGTGAGATCAGCGCGACGTGGTGACGCCCGCTGACACCTGGTGACACCACCTAACACATTCCTGTCAGATCACAGTCAGATATGTGACACCACTGCGCTCCGGCAACCTTCAACAAAGCCAAGGAGAGTCTTCAGATGAACACCACCAAAACCATTGCGGTCGATGTCGGCTACGGCAACACCAAGTTTGCCTTCCCCCTGGGTGCGGACGTTGCAACCCGCATGTTTCTTTCGCTGGCCCCAACTCGATCGGCTTCGAGCCTCGCCAACCACGGGGATGGCTATTTCCAGTCGCGCGATGTCGTTCACGTAACTGTGGACGGCGCTGAATACGAGGTGGGCCCGGACGTCTCGATCACCTCTGCATACGGCAATACCGGGCGGACCCTCTCCGAGGACTTCGTCACGACGCCGGAATATGCTGCGTTGCTGTTCGGCGCGCTTCACTATTCACAGGCCAGGGACGTTGGCCAACTCATCCTCGGCCTTCCCGTCCATACCCTACAGAAGTACGCCGGCGTCCTGCAGGAACGCTTTGCTGGCACGCATGACTTCGGCGCCGGCAGCGTCAGCATCAACCGGGTCGTCGCCCTGCCCCAGCCACTCGGATCGCTGGTCACGTTTATGCGTCAATCCGGCAAGGATCTGGACCCGGATGACAACTGCCTGATCGTGGACGTGGGTTACTTCACGACCGACTGGGTTGTCGCTCGTGGCTACATGATGGATGACACCCGCAGCGGCGGCGTTCCCGGCGGATCGTCGCGAATTTACCAACAAGTCGCCCAACTCCTTTCGGCGGACGAAGGCGGGGAGCCGTCTGGCAGCATCGAGCGCATCGACAAGTCCCTGCGTGACGGCAAGCTCATGCGCTACTACAACAAGATGGTCGACCTGCGCCCGTATTTCGAAGTCGCCAAGGCCCAATGTCAAACCGCGGTCAAGGAAATGCAGACGCGGGTGGGCCGCACGGAAGACATCGCAGCCATCGTTCTCACCGGTGGCGGCAGCGCGCTGTACTCCGGCGCCATCCGTGCCGCCTTCCCGCGCTCGCATATCGTCGCGATGGAATCGCCCTGCTACGCCAATGTCCGCGGATTCTTCGACATCGGTAGCGCACGGCAAGCGCGCGGGTAACGACTATGGGGAAGCTCGCCATCAAAGTCACCCTCAACCCGATGACGACGCCTCAGCTCTACGCGCAGCTTGCGCAGGTCAACGACCCGCGCCTGCGAGCCGAGGTCTTCCGCCGTTTGGCAGAGGTCGGCGCGCAGGTCATGGGAGCGAAAGAAGGCGTTGCGGCAACGCCGGCGCCTGCAGGTGCACTCCTGACTACCTTGATGTACCGCTCCGAGGCAGCGTTCGTACCGCCCCAGAATGTCGCAGCGGTCGGGCAGTCCGCTGCTTCCACCCCGAGAGCCCAACTCGTCAGGGAGGAAATCTCCCGGGATGCGCCAGCGGATATCGAGGTGCCCGCCGTGCCCGCCCCAAGCGCACTGGACCTTAGTGCAATGAACTCGGCGATGTCGCGGTTCTTCGATTGACTCGCTCCGGCTTGACTGGCGCTCACTTCGTGGCAATCTACAATCATCACAACGGACGACAGGACTTCACCATGAAATTCTTCGAGTATCTTTCCACCACCCAGGCTCAGAACCGTTTCCTCTTTTACGCGCTGATCGCCTGGTGCATTCTGGAAGCCATTATGGTCGTCTATCGCGGGTGGCGCGCCCCCAAGGACGCTGGCTGACGCCTTCCCACCCCAGAAAGCAAAAAAGCCCAGCATGTCTGCTGGGCTTTTTGTTGAAGAGGACTTTGCGCTCAGTGAAGCGTGGCTGGCGCGAGGCAATAATCGAGTGCGGAATCGAACGACAGATTCCGCTCGAGCAACGTCAGATGGCCCGAGGCTTCTCGTCGGTAGACGTGGAAGAACTGGGCATCGGACTGACCAGCCTGGACCTCGCTGGTGGCGGTGCTGCGCATTGCGTGAATGTGCAACCTGTTCACGATCGCGGTAAAACCCTTCTGTGGCATGGTGCTTCTCCTGAAGTCCTGCCACACGGGATTCCGCCCAGTGGGGCGAACCCACCGGGCAGAGTTGAAAGGAACGCCACCATTCGGGTGGCGAAAATGTCAGGCAGCGATTGCCTGTTGGGAGATCAGACGCAACCGGTGTACGGTTCGCCATTCGTCGCAGTAATCCGTGCCTCGGACCTTCGGCCGATGCAGCACAACGGTGAAGCCATTGGCGCGCAAGCGCTTCTGGAGGGCGAGCGCGTCGGCCATACCCGGTGACTTGCCAGTCCTCGGGTCCACCTTGTCAAAATCGGCGAAGATGTGCACGGTATGGATGCCCATACCGTCTGGCACTACGAACTTGCTCAAGAGCACGCGGTTCAAGCACGACCAGGTCGGAATCCGGAACAGCATGTACGCCGCATAGGCATTCTCGATGCCCTCCGCAACGCCAATCGCTCCATCGCGAGGCGACATCAGCCGTACAGCGCCGCCATCAAGCGGCAAGGCGCCCGGATAATTTCGCTTGCTTGGAAGGATCTCGCCGTCCTCCGACACGACTATCGCCTTCTCTGGCTTGGCCGGGTGCAACGATGTTCTGTGAACCGTAGCAATCCGGCCGTCGTGCAGCTGGTACTCAGCAATCATCGTTGGGTACCGCCCGACAATGCTCCCGTTGTGCCAGTAATCCTGCACGGCCAGCCGCAGTCCATGTGGCAGCGGAGCGCGCAGCCCTGGAACTCTGGCGGCGAGATAGCGCATGGCATGGTCACCAGCCGCGACCGGAGTCGAGCTGGTGACCTGCTTTATGACGCGGCGCATCAAAACGGAAGCGCTTCCCTTGCTGCGCTGCCGGCATGCCGGCCTGATGGCAGACATCTTCGCTGGCAACGGCTCGCCGCCCTCCCCATTGAGTCGCCGCTGCAACTCAAGGTACGACATGCCGGTGTAGCGACAGACCAGCTCGATGCCGTCGCCCGCTTTGGGACCACCGGCATCGCACTTGCGGCACACCCAGTCACCGCGGCCCCGCTTGTTGTCGTAGGTAAATCTGTCTGTGCCGTCTCCGCAGATCGGGCACGGACCAGGGCGACCTCGCCAGAAGGCGTCTGTGAGGACGTCGGCGGGCAGGTACTGCGCAACCAGAGCGTCCCAGTGAGCGGGCGTCCAGTTCTTCACGATATCACTCAGCTTTTTCATGGGATGGCTCCGTGTGGAGAGTGGTCGATGCCTGAGACAGGCGAAGGAACGCTTGCTCAAAGGACATCCCGGCTGCGTGAGGCGCCAGAATGTCTTTTCAGCACAGCGATTGGATCGGGGGGGAGAAACGGGTGTGGCGCGAAGCCGAAGATGAGGTGCATGCTCCCGCGGATTCGCGGGAGCATGCATATAGCTGCCACTTATGGCTTGTCAGAACGGAATCTGATCATCATCCATATCTTCGAAGCCATGCGACGGCGCCTGCTGCGGGCGGCGACTTTGGCCGCGTCGGCCACCACCATTGCCGCCCTCACTGCCGCCGGCTTGGCGGCCTTCTTGCGACTGGCGGCCATAGCCATCGTCGCCGTCATCGTTCGACGATCCGCCGCGGCCACCCAGCATTTGCATCTGATCGGCAACGATCTCGGTGCTGTACTTGTCCTGGCCCGACTGATCCTGCCACTTGCGGGTGCGAATGCGTCCCTCAATATAAACGGAGGAGCCCTTCTTCAGGTATTGCCCTGCGATCTCAGCCAGCTTGCCGAAGAACGAAATGCGGTGCCATTCAGTGGCTTCCTTCATCTCGCCGCTCTGCTTGTCCTTATAGCGATCGGTGGTAGCGATACGAATATTGGCCACAGCGTCCCCGCTGGGCATGTAGCGAACCTCAGGATCTGCCCCGAGATTGCCAACGAGAATGACTTTGTTCACGGATGCCATGTTGCTTCCTTGTTAATGAATGCGATTGACTTGCCAGACCCAACGGTCCCAGAGTTTCTGTTCCCCAGTCTCGGGGTCAAGAACAGGGCGGCCGGTCGCATGGTTGAAGGCGGGCACCTTCTCCTTGTGCAAGCGCTTGATGCCTACGCGGTCGCCGATTTTGCAAGCGGCGTCGGCCAGGGCATCTTTCAAACCTTCGCCCTGCAATGTCCTTTCGCCGGCGTGGGTGTCCAACTTCACCGCGAAGGAGGTGTATGTCGCCTTGCCGCCAGGTTTGCGGTTCGGGAACTCCATTTCACCCCACTCGACCAGCTTGCCAACGGTATAGTTCGAGCGCGACGCGTTACCGTCAGAGCGAGGTTCGGTTTTGGCAGGTCGGTGGTCTGGGCGCTGATGCTGTGCAGTCCGCGGTCCCCGAGATTCCCTTGACTCATCCGAACCCTTCGACTGTGGAAGCGGAGCGGCGCTCGCCCCCTCTTTCGCCTGGCGCATGACGGCTTCGGCAACGGACTGCGGTGTCACGCATTCCCCATCGTACCTGCCGAGCTTGTGCCAGCGCGGAACGACCTCGGGAAGAACCTTGTGGCCGAACGCCGTGTGCTGAATGCTGCGATCAAACACGGCAACGAAGTGAACGACGTGGTCGCCTTCGTCCCGAAAGAGATTTGGGACGCCATTGATGAGGATTTGAAACTCGTTGTCCGCGCCCGTGCCGACGGGAACTTCATTGGCGGCCCGAGACGCCACTACTGGCGGTTGGCCCAGGATAGTGGCGACTGCCCGCTTGAGTACTCCGAAGAGAGTCATGGTAATTGGTTACAGAAGAGACCCGCAGCACAACCGCTTTACTCCTTCGAGGTCTGCTTTCAGGCGGGCGTTGTTGAGAATCACATCCTGCAAGACTTCCGGGCTTACCCCGCAAACCGCGCAGACATAGGTGTAGGGAAGCGCTCCGTCCCAGTATCCGAAGATCCAGCCGATCGTCATGGAATATTCCTCCAAATCGAGCGCCTTGTTCCGCATACGGGCTCGCAAGAGCTCAGCACAGTCGATCAGGGATTCGGGCATGTTGTCGCCTCGGCGGCTGTCACAGGCCAGGCTGATGAGCGCGTCGACCATCTGCTCGCGTACCGAGTCGCTCCAGAGCGAAGGGTCCGGCAACGGGTCAATCTTGGGTGGGGGCACAACGATGGCAGCCGCTTCATCGAAGAAGTCCAGCTGCCACCCTGCTGTCATTGTTTCCATGATGGTCTCCGGACAGGCACCCGGAGACCCACCTGTCGGCGGGTAACGGGTTCCCGCGACAGGTGGAAGCCGCCCGAGAACCGGGCGGCGAGGGAGGTCAGGAACGATCGTGCGTTCCAGTGCGACAGATTGGCGTCACCACAGCCGAGCGTGCGTAATTCTGCTCGGGCGGTTCGGCGACCTGGTCATTCGTCGGTTTCGGCTTGGAGTCATGCTCCGGCATCGAAACCTTCGGCGCAGCTGGTACAGCCTTGCCCCACTGCAGCACCTTCTCCTTCAGGTAGAAGAAGCCGACAGCGGCAAGAAACACACCAACAATGAATGACTGCGAAGCCAGATACAGCGCCATGCAAAAAGCAAAGAGCTTGAGCGGGCGCGCGATCATGTTTTTGGCAAAGGATTCCATGGTTTCTCACGAGAAACGATTTAAAGGGATTTCCTGGCGGATGCCAGGCGATTATTCGATGCTCGGAAGAGCAAGGAATCCAATGAGGCGCGACTGCTCGGCAACGCGCTTGCGACATGTCATGCATGTCGTAAGGACGCTGCTCGCGTGCGAAGAAAGGGGATGGGGCGGGCCGCGCAAAGGAAGGCCAGTGAGGCCCACGCGGAATGTCAGTTTGGTCTGACCGCCATGTCGATGCGTCATAGACGCTAGAGGTATCCGCACTCTACACGGCTTGGGAAAGCATGACAAGCGCCGCCCCGGCGCTTTCGATTTGCCTTCAAATCACAAGCCGACGTCCTGAGCTTTCGCCAAATTTGGAAGGAACATGTTCCTTCCAACGACCCTCGCTCAAGGCCAGGTTGTATATACAAGTGCCCCCATCTTAAGGGGGTGCTACCTCAAATCCAGTTAATGTCTGTCGATAAAAAGTGAGGCAAAGCGCTGCTGATTTGAGCTTGACTTTCGAAAGACACCTGATTTTCCTGAGCTTTCGTGACATTCCGATGCTCAAACTCGGCATAAGCTTCCATCCGAAGATCGCTGCACCCGTTTCATCAGCTTGACACTTGCTCCTAGCGTGTACGTTGAAGTGGCTGCCGCGATCGCCGGGGCCGCAACAACTTTCCGTAAGGGCAACAATGAAGAAGAAAGAAGAAGAGAAACGCGAGTTCAATCTCATCGACCCGAAGCCGCCCGTATTGCGCGAGCTGGCGATCCAGCAACTGGGTCACTATGTCGATGCCGGCGCGATCGGCCGGATCGTGCAAGCCGCGCAAGAGATCGAACTCTCACGCAAGCGGATCCTCAGTGAACATACCGCCATCGGCTCTCGCCTATTCCAGATCTACCACGTGATCCTCACGTGTGTGCAGAAGCGTCTGGGCGACACCCCCCGCGCTCGCCAGGAAGCCGATGACAACTTGTACAACTTCGCGGTGCGCGCCCTGCGCATTTCCCGCGCCTCTGCGATCAAGTATCTGCAGGCATTTCATCACTTCTCCGAGAACAGCGATGCCTTGACGTTTCTGAACCTGGGGGAGCTGACGATTCTCAAGCGGTCGGACATCACGCCAGAGGAAGTGCAGCGGTTCATCGATGCTCGCAAGGACGACGAACCCTATTCGCGCAAGGAAATCGTCCCATACATCGAATGGTCTCGACGCACCCACCAGGAACTCAATCACGTCATGGCGACGCTGGAGGCGGCGGAAGAACAGTTGAACGAGAGCCTGGAGCGCCAGCGCGATCTCGAAGCCCAGATGCGCCACATGCGCGAACAGATGACATCCTCCGACGCGCAATCTGCGGCGCAAAAGGAGCAGCTTGACCGAACCTCCGCGGCGCTCTCGTCGCAGGCTGGGGCCATGGAAAGCCTGCAGCATTCCATTAAGCGCTTGACGGACGAACGACAGGCCTTGCAGAAGGCATTGGCCGAGTCGAAGATCCGGGAGGTTGTGAAGGAGATCAAGGTCGAGGTCATTCCTCCCGAGTACAAGACCATCGCCGATGCCGTCATAGACGGAAGCGGCAAACTTGAAGCGCTCAATGCGCAGATCAAGGATGCCGAACTGCGCCTCTCCGCTGTCAACAATAAGATCGAACGCCATGAAGCCAAGTCGGCCGACTCGCGGAGTCTGTCACTACGCATTGACGGCCTGAAAGCGGATCTCGATGATGCGCTCGCGAAATTCCGAGGCGCCGTCAAAGCCATCAAGGTCAAAGAGCATGCCCCCGCGCTGGTGTCCTTGCGCCGCACTGTGGAAGCCTTCCACAACGAACTGATCGCCATCACTGGAGCCTGACATGCAAACCACCCCGACCCGTTCTATCTACGAGCAGTTCGTCTTGCCAGCCTGGGTGCGCGATCGTGTGCTTGCGGCCAATCTGCGAATCAACAACTACGTCCTGAATGCCGTTACGGTGCATCCAACGCTGGAAAGCATCTTCAGGGTATCGAGCGAAAACCTTCGCTCGCTGCGTGACGACCTGTACCAGTCGGCGAAGATTCTGGGAACGCCGTTCCTCGCTTACGCACCAACGCTCACAACCATCGATGACTGGCGATCCTTCATCGAAGGACGGATGCCGACCGCCACAATGGAGCGGCTCAAGACTGGCCTGCCCCGCAATCTGTCAGTGGTGGACCGGTTGGCGCTCGAGCATACGAACCGCGCGTACATCAATGCCATGTACGACCTTCTCAACATGTCGGTATTGGCGGCGCCTCTGATCGGCATCTCCAACGAGTTGGCCGCGTACATGCGGTCGGTTCCTCAGCACGAACTCGACGTGGCTATCACCGAGCGGCTGGTGCCGCTATTCCACTGGCGCTTCGCGGACGAGATGTTCTGGTTGGAGAGTCACTCCGGCCGGTTATCGCGGGAAATGATCTCCCACTATCTGATGGAAACGTCGCCGCTTCGGACTGACCGCCTGGCGCACTCTGGCGTCTGGGGCAACTTCCGGCTCGAAACGTTTGTGCGCGACGCCCTCTCCGAGGCATTCCTGGCTCTCAGTTGTCGCGCCATGAGCGTCTCATCATTGTTCAATATCACCATCGAGACCACGCGGAAGACCTATCAGAGGTTGCATGGCAAACCATCGCCACCCGGCCAGCCGCCGTCATCGCTAATGTGGTACCTGGATTCCGCGCAGCGCCGCGTTCAGTCGACTTTCCAGATCTGGCTGTTTCGATCGGCGATCGCCTGTGACGTGTCGACACCCGAAAGCTTCGTCGCGACCCTTGACATCCATCGCGCGTTCTTCTCGGACGACTGCAAGGTGCCACCCGAGCGGTCGCTGCATCTGGCCCGCTCCATGTCGATGCACGAAGAGCTCGCGGTCTGGCCCTGCCGAAAGTGCGGGACGCCGTACCTGGCTTCGAACTCCTCCGCGAAGATCGAGCTTTCGCAGTCATTTCTGTGCCCTTGCTGCAACGGGTCTTTGACGGCTTCACGGGGCAGGCGTCGGAACTGACCGCGCATCAGCAACAGTCGCCGAAGCACCCCTCTCCGTACCCTTCGATTGACGGGTTGTCTTTTCAGCGATCATAGCCAAGAATCGCAAGCGCCAGAAATTTGACCCTTCTCGGCCTTCTCAATACGGCGGCTTCCTCTTGGGGCCGCCGTCTTTTTTTGGTTCATCGAGGAATTCCGGGGAAGGCTGCGCGGATTTTGAGGAAGAAGTATTCCTCGTCGCGATAGCCGTACGCGCGGCGCTTGATGACCTTGATGGTGTTGTTGATGCCTTCGACCACGCTGGTGTTCAATGGGTGGCGGCAGCGGGCCAAGATGCCATGCCAGTAGCCTTGCAGGCGCTTCGCAAACAACTCCAGGGCAGGTATTCGGCTCTGCCGAGCCTGCTCGCACCATTGCTCCCAAGCTTTTTGCGCCCACGCCGGGCGGCGGTAGAACCATAGCCGCTTTAGCTCGTCGCGCAACAGATAGACTGTCAGCAATGGCCGGTTCGCCTCCAGGACCTCATCCAGATGAACCGCCTGGGGGACGCTCAAGTTCTCCCGATTCCGCAGCAGTAGCCAGCGTGTGGACTTGAGCACCCGTCTGGCCGGCCGATCGTGCCGCAGCTGATTGGCCTGATCCACCCGTACTCGGTCGATGACCTCACGCCCGTACTTAGCTACCACGTGGAACAGGTCGAAGACCACCTCTGCTTGCGGGCAATGCGCCCGGATCTCCAACTCATACGCGGTCGTCATGTCGATGGCGACGGCCTCGATGCGCTGCGCAACGCCGGCGGGGAGCTGCTCAAAGAAGGCTCGGGCGGTCTCGCGTGAGCGCCCCTGTCCGATCCAGAGCACCTGCCGCCCAATGGGGTCGACTACCACCGTGGCATATCGATGCCCCTTGTGTAGCGCGAACTCATCCATGGCCAGGTAGCGGATATTGGACCAGTCCGGCTCGGCCACTGCCTCACGCAAGCGAGCCTTATCGATCGATTTAACTGTGTGCCAGCCCAGATCGTAGAAGGCCGCCACCGCCTGCACCGTACAGTGGCGCAACAAGTGGCCGCAAGCCTGGGCCAAGCGGGCCGTCACGCGTTGGTAGCGCCCAAGCCATTCCAGCCGCTCCAGCCTCGGACCGCCGCAACGGTCGCACCAAACGCGCCGGCGCGGCACGTGCAGTACGACCCGATACTCGAACAGCGGAAGGTCCCGGACTCGCCTGACCACTGTCTCATGCACCTGATGGCAGCGCGCGCCACACTCCTCGCAATGCATGACCTTGCTGACCGGCTTCAAGTACAACGACAGCGTACGGCTCTCTCCCTCCGGCCATTCCACGCGCTCCAGCCGGTAGCCCTTCCAGCAACCCAGTGCTTGCAGCGTCTTGCGATCCAGCACACATCCCCCTGATACCTGAAGAAACAGACATCAGCATACAAAATGTGCTCTTTCGGGCCACGGTTTTCTGCGAAGAACCCTTTTTTTGCCTATGCTCTGCGCCCCAACCAACTGGGCTCAACCTTTGCGAAATCTTGCCGACTAACCATCCTTAACGCCAGTGTCGGAACCTCCCGTTCGGCGAGCCTTGACTTCGGCACGATGTCGCTAATCTGGAATCAAGCGGCTCGAATCCAGCCGCGATCCCATTGCCTCATCTCACCGCGGAGAAATGGTGTTCGCGCAAGCGTTGGCGCCTGCTAGCAGACTTCGTGACACCACTTTTGCTCCGAACAGAGCATCTGCTGTCCGTGCTGGCTTGGCAGTAGCAGCAACAGCGAAGACTGCGGGACAGGCCGGCAATAGGCAATGACATCTCTCCTGCTATATCGGAAGAATTCGTGAAGACGAGAAAATGGTTTGCGTTGCTGTTGCTGGCGCTCATTGGCAATGAGGAAGCTTGGGCAAGCGGAAGTGTTCCGTCGGCTGCTCCTGGCCCGGCAGAAGTTCCCTCCCTTGCGCTGCGGACCAGCGTGCCGGAGCCATCCTACGCAAAGAGTTCGGGACAGCTCGCGCTCTTCAACGGTGTCAACGCCTTGCGCCGGAAGCTCGGCGTCGGTCTTCTCATGCAAGACCCCGCGCTCGACACCGCCGCCCAGGCACATGCTGTCTATCTCAGCGCGCACAGCGTGGCACAGCATGACCAATCCGTAGGCTCTCTGCATTTCTACGCAACCACGCCTCTGCTACGAGCCAGAAGGGCCGGTGTCGGCGACACCCAATGGGTGGCCGAAATCGTGGGCGCAGCCAGAGGCCCCGATGATAGCGAGATCGGCGCAGGCTGCATCGATCAGTGGTACCACACCGTCTACCACTTGCAGTCGCTCGTCACGAACCAGGAATCCATGGGAATTGGATTCAGTGATACTGGTGCCTTGGGCCTGAATCACTGCGTCGTGGACTTCGGCACGAACACTGCAACACAACCAGGCCCGACACCCAACGGTGTGCCCTATGGAGGAGGCCAGCAGATCGATGCTGAAATCTTCGTCACTGTGCCAGCAGACGGCGACACCGACGTGCGACCCGGTTTCAACTTCGCCGGCGAGTCGCCGAATCCTGCGCCGGATCTGCCGGCGCCAGGCCGCCCCCTGATGATTTACGCGAATGGTGCGCTCGCGGAGGTGCTGTCCGTAGAAGCCTTCAAACTCGTTGACGGCAACGGCGCGGAGCTGCCTGCGCGCGTTTTGGTGTCCCCGGCGGCGAAGGCGGATGGCTCGAATGGTATGGCAGACGAATACCTCCGGAACAACGCGGCCTTCCTGGTCCCGCTCGCGCCACTGGCGGACCGCGAGGCCTACACGGCTTCGTTTTCTGGCACTCGGGCCGGCAAGCCGGTGAGTATCTCCTGGACCTTCAGGACTGCTACGCCGGGAGCCTCCACTTTCCGATAGCCCAAGCGCGCCGACGACCCCGCCGGACGGTTTCGCGGGGCAGGCCTCGAAACACATACAACGGAGATTCAACGATGGAATGGATAACGATCGCGGTCTTTCTGGTTTTGCCAGCTTACCTGGCGTTCAAGTGGGCAAGACAGGAGGGGCGTTGGCCTGGCCATGGGCGATTGCCTCCTTCATGTTCTCGTACTTCGCCTTGATCGCCTTTGCGCTGACGCGCAAAGGCCTGCCGACGGTGAGCGAATATGCGCGGAAGTATCCAGCATGCGTGACCGAGCGCGGCATGTCTTGCTATCGGTGCGGATCCAGAAGCATCCGCCTCTGGCGCGAGCAGCCGTTCATTGCCGCGCATCAGTGGCACATCTGCAATAGCTGCGGCACATCGCTCTACCGATCGCGGTGACGTGCACTTGACGCGGTCTTCGGGTCCGCCAGCCGTAACGATTACCAGGACACCCCTCTTTCCGGGGGGTCAAGTTTGGCTCCAATTCGTCGACTAGATGCTGATCGCCTTCGTGTATTCTCACGTCCGGCCGGGGATTGCGGGCACTTGACTTCGCGCGCCGATAGGTAAGCTAAAAGTAACGGTCGATCCCCGGCCGGTCAAAGTCAGAGGAAGAAAAGCATGCAAAACTCCAAACTCGCTCTCTCGGTTCTGGCCACTGCCATGGCGCTCGCTCTTGCCGCATGCGGCGGTGGTGGCGGTGACGATGGTGGATCCAAGAATCCCACCACGCCGCCTACAACTCCGACGACGCCGCCGCAGGAGCCGACGTCGGTGCCGCCGGCGACCACAGCTCCGGTATCGACGTATCCGAACGGAGATCAGCGGCTTGCGGCCTATGATGCTTTGAACTCACTCCGCCTGAAGATCGGCGTCGGCGCGCTTAAGCAAGACGACAAGCTCGACATCGCCGCCGATAACCATCTGGCTTACATGAAGGCAAATAGCGCTACAGGCCATTTGGAAGTAGCCGGAAATGCTGGCTTCACTGGTGCGAATCCCTATGATCAAGTGGTTGCAGCGGGCGGGTCGGAGGATCAATGGATTGGCCAAGCTGTGTCTAGCGGGGCGCCCGACGCGGAGAGCTGCCTCGCGGGCTTTAAGCGGTCTGTCTACCATTTACAAGCCATCACCAGCAATCAAGAGACGGTCGGTCTTTCGGTGCGCGACAACCGCTGCGTCATCAACTTTGGCATAGTCACCGGCGCCAAGGGTGGCGGTTATGGTCTCGCGCAATGGGGTGGTCAGCAGCTCGCTGCGAATGCCGTGGCATACTACCCTGCTGACAACGACTCCATATTCGGAACTTTCTACCCAGCTACGGAAAACCCCAATCCGGCGTCGGATCTTGCCAGTGCTGGACATCCGATCATGTTCCGGATGGCGGCACCGTCGTCCTCCAACGTTTTGACCGTATCCAGCTTCACGCTGACTGGCCCTGGCGGAGCAGCGGTTCCGGTACGAGTGCTGGTTCCGGCTAATGCAAAGGCCGGTTCCGTCGCCAGCGCGATCGAGAACACGAGCCTCTACGCTGGCGTGGTGTTCATGCTCCCGACGCAACCCCTCACAGGGGGCACCCACACAGCAACATTCGCAGGTGCTCGCAATGGTGTTGCTATCAGCAAGTCCTGGAGCTTTACGGCGTTCTGAGCAACATGTTACCCCTCTAAAAACAAAGAACCCCGCAACGACGGGGTTCTTTGTCTGTTCAGCCCTGGGATCTCAATACTTGCAAACCTCGTAGTAGCTGGTGCCCGGGTAATTCCCGTTGCCAGGTGTTGACGTCTTAGTGGCACCAGCGTAATAGCCGCGCGACTGCATATCAACCTGGATAAGCGGCCACATCGCCGAGGGATCATGCACAATGGGTCCGGCATCCCAGGAACTCCAAGTGCGCGCAACCGTGGGGTTGTTGGCGACGCCATCATAAACGGAGTATCCATATCCGTCGCATCCACCATCCGCACTGCAGTTACCGCCCGGCCCAATCGCGATCATGAATTTCCAAAACTCGTAGCGACACACTAATGTTGGAGGGGGCGGCGGCGGCGGGGGCGGCGGGGGATCATCGACCTTGCAGTACGGCAATCTACCTGGCTCCCGATACCAGTGGTGCCCTTGCCTACAGTCTGCCACGGTCATCGGCGGTGCCGGAAACGAGTACAACTGTGCGTTGGCTGCCGAGAAATCAGCTGCGAGAATGCATGCCCAAAGAATTCTTTTCATCAATCAATCCCGGTCCTAGAAGGTGCATCCAGTTGTAACGGTGCCCACGAGTCGCCCCCCGAGCGCCCCAGTATCGTTGCCGCTGTACCATGCGGCAGGAGAGATTGCGCTTGCTTGCGCATACCATGTAGTACCCCAGTCGTTCATGGAGAAGTACGTGCCCTGAATCGGCGGCATCACATTGCCAGTGATGTTGACCATTTCCTGCTTCGGGGTGTACAACGCCCATGCGGTACCACCCGGGCAGTTGTCCTTCGAGAACGTCATACCGTCTGTAACGTTCTCAATTTTCCGAGTAACGGTCATATTGCCCAGCGCGTTGTTGAGCGCGATATACCTGTTGCTCTTGCAGATGAATCCAACATTGGTCGCGCTGGTCGCTATCTGACCATTGTTCCCACACCACAGCCCTTCATAGATGTTTGCCACGGCCGTGCCTACCGCTTGCCAGATGCCGCCGGCACAGATCACATGCCCGGTGCCAGTGGTGCTTCGGCGGGTCGACGTTTCGACGCCGCACGCAGTACCTGGCGCACCGGTACTTGTTAGATAGGTATCGCCACCACTGGTTAAGGCAGTCGTTGCCGTGACCCGAGCGGCATTGCTGACGTCGTTGCCTGCCATGTCGATCGACGTCTGCATCCGATTGAGTTCCGGATGGCCCGGAACCTGCACCCGATATAGATAGCCGTTGTTGGCCTGCGCGCCGGTAAAGGCGAGCAAAGACGCGAGCCGGCCGCTGCCCGGGTTCGCGTAGTTGTCAAGCGGCACCTGCCACGCGCCGTATGCCCCATAGGCGCGGGTTGCCACCATCGTCGGATCGCCGTTTTGTCCGGCGTAGGGTACGAAGCCCCCTTGCGCACCCGCCTGCGCAGCGATCTGCACGAGCTGGCGGGTGTCGGTGATCGGCCGCCCGCCCTGCGACGTGACGAGCGCCTGCAAGTTGTTTGGCGTCGGCTGCAGAACCTGAAGCAGCCAGGTCTGGCCGAACACATTGGTCGCCGAGAACCCGGCTGGCAGATAGCCGCCGTTGATGAGCATGGCCGGCGTAACGTTGACAGGCACGCTTGCAGTTGCCTGAGCAACCAGCGTGGCGGATTCGTCCTGCACGAACTGCAGGGCGGCCTTGTCGAAGACAAGCATCTGGCTCGCCGCGGCGGCGGTCTGCACGTTCGTCACGCCGGCCTTTGCCCACGTCGCGAAGCCGGCAAGGCTCAGCATCGAGAGCATCAGCGCGACGAGATATCCGAGGATGGCTTCCATGCGTTTCTCAGGTGTTCAACTGGACCCAATTGACCAGCGCCCCAACGGGAATGGTCGCCGGCACGCTGTAGGCGATGCCGGTAGCAAGATTGACGGCCGTGCCCTGACTGCGGACCCGGAACCACGCGAGACTGCCCGCTGTGCTGCTGAGCAGCGCGCCGCTTGCGCCTGATGACACGCGCACGTATCCGTAGACGTCGCGCCCGCCGCCCGGATTGGCGACGGCCATGCAGCCGGCACCAGCCGGCGCCACCATCCCTGACGGCAGCACTGGCGTCACGCTCGCACCGACCAGCCCCGGTGTTGCACCGGCGGTCGACACACAGGCCGAGCCGTATGCTTGCGCCTGCTGCGCTGTGACCGTCGCTACAGATTCCATACGGCCAGCCACGCCGGCCCCAGGTGCTGCTTCTGATAGTTGCCGGCTTTGGGCAACAATCCCCAGACAGAACAGGACGGTCGCGATCGGCAGGATGAGATAGCCCATGCCCTTCTCCTCAGACTTTGGTGGCCGCGTGGAATCTCACTGGAAAGTCAGTGTGAAGCTCGCGGTCGCGCTGCATGCGGCGCCGGCGGTGGCCTGGTCTGGCAGGTTCGCCTGCGTGAAGGTCGTGGTCCCAACGGCCAATGAAACGAAATCGCGGAGGGAGGTCGCGGTGCTCACGCACTGCTTGGCTGTCTGAGCACCGCCGCCACCGAACCGGATCACGCCTTGCGAGCCGCTGTTTGCGGCCGACAAGGTCACGGCATTTCCCCACGTGTCGACCAGGGTCGTGCCGCGCACCATGTCCGTCGGAAACATGCCGCCGGTGATCATCGCCGGGATGTTGGCCGTGGTGAAGTTCGTGTAGCCGTTATTCCCCTGCGAGAATCCAGCGCGGGCATTCGTAATCAGTTGCGCGATGTTGGTGGCGACCACGCCAGCCTTGTGGCTCTGGAAACCGTTGTAGCCCGCGTATGCGATGCCCACCAGTGCCAGCAGGCCCAAGACGATGGCGACGATGCGCCCGAGAATCCCATCCATGTCATTTCCCTAAAGTCCACGTCCTGATTTCATCGCCTTCCACCGTGGACGTGATGCCGGTGGAAATTCCGCCTCGTCGCTGTGATCGCTTTGCCTGCTTACTGGAAGGTCAGCGTGAAGGTCGCTGTGGCGCTACAGGCAGCGCCGGCGGTGGCCTGGTCAGGCAAGTTGGTCTGGTTGAACGTGGTCGAGCCGACCGCCAACGTCACGTAGTCCTTCAGGCCCAGTGCTGTGCTCACGCATTGTTTTGCCGTTTGCGCATTGCCGCCGCCGAAGGTAATGACACCCTGGGACCCGTTGTTGGCAGCGGCCAGCGTGACTGCATTGCCCCAGGGGTCGACGAGTGCCGTGCCGCGCACCATGTCCGAGGGGAACATACCGCCAGTAATCATCGAAGCGATATTGGCGGTAGTGAAATTGGTATAGCCGTTGTTCCCCTGCGAGAACCCTGCTCGCGCATTCGTGATCAGCTGCGTGATATTGGTTGCGACCACGCCGGCCTTGTGGCTCTGAAAGCCGTTGTACCCGGCATAGGCGATGCCAACGAGAGCCAGCAGACCCAACACGATGGCGACGATACGCCCAAGAATTCCGTCCATGTGATACTCCTTGTGAGATTGCGAAAGCGATTGTCAGAGCTTGCCCATGGAAGATGTGAGGATCTCCGAGAGCGAGTTGGAGCCGAGCTGCAGAACAACGAAGGCGAGGAACATCAGTCCGGTGAAGGTCGCCGACATCACCATCCCCTTCGCAAGCAGTTGCCGCTCGATGACTTCGGCGTTCTGCCGCACGGCCACCGTGATCTTCTCGGTGAAGTCGTCAAAGCCGGCATACGCGCCGATTTCATCGATCAGATCCAGCGAAGGGAAGCCGTTCCCGGTCTGCCGCATGGCTTCGGCGAGGTCCAGGCCATCGGCCAGGCCGAGTCGAATCGGCCTCAGGCGTGAGGCCAGCCATGGCGATGCCGTGCCGATCTGGCCTTCCAGCGCTGCGATGTCAGGCACTTTCGCCCGCAGCAGCGCGACGAACGACATCAGCCAGCTGAATCCGGTGATCTCTCGGTACACCGTGAACGGAAACACATGCTGGTCAAAGAATCGCCTGCCCGGCCCAGCCCACCTCGGCAACGCCCACCAGCTCCAGACTGCGTAGGCACCGAGGCTCCCGAAGATGACCGGCGCCGGCCATCCCACAGCCAACTGGCCCATTCCGTACATGGCATATGCCCAGCCCGTCCACTTATCGATCGGCAGCACATCGGTGAACTGCGGCACGATGTAGCCGCCGATCAGCAGCAGGACGACATACAGCGTGACTAGGTACACGGCCGGCGCGAAAAAACTGGCCTGCAGTTTCTGCCGCAGACGCGTCGTCAGTTCGCGCACATCCAGCACCAGCCGCATAGCGTCCGGCAACTGCCCGGCCTTCTCGCCGGCGTCCAGCACGCTGCGCTCCAGATCACTGAGGCTCGTACCCATCGCCGCCATCAGCGTCTTGCCATCGCGCACCTGCCGACCGACCTCGTGCGCCGCCTCAGCGGCGCGCTTGCGGCCTCGCCGTGCTTGCCGCTCCCGGAAGTCCTCAATGACCTGGGCGAGAGTCAGCCCATTCTCCAACTGGCTCGATGCCTGTTGATACAGGCGCCGGCGCATCGTCCAAGACAGCCCGTTCATAGTTGATCCCTCATCGGAATGGCGTCTACGCTTCGCTCCGCATCGACAGGGCTCAGGCGTCCCGCCAGCACAAGGTCCATCGCGTGCGCGATCATGGGCTTGTCCGAACCCTCCCGGCGCCGATGATTGCGCCGCGCTGCCAATACGCCGTCGTTGATGCAATCCTGCATAAGCTGCTCGCTGGTCACGACAACTTCAGCTACCGCCTGTTGACCAATGATGGCTTCGCCGTGGCAGTGACCGCAGCCCGCGCCGCGCACTCGGACTTCCGAGAGATCGCCCCAGGTTCGCATCGCACTGAGCATGTAATCCGGCAGTGGTTCTGGGGCCCTGTCCAGCTCCACAGAGCATTTCGGACACAGCAGTGGCACAATCCGCTGCGCAATGAGGCCGATGATCTGGTTGTGATTGGCGATCACCTCCATCGCCAGGCGAACATGGTCCAGCATCACCAGCCGCGAGAACGTCTCGAACGGGTCGGTCACGTGCAGCGTGGTGAGCACCTGGTGGCCGGTCGCCGCCGCCTGCAGTGTCGCGATCGCTTCCTCGACACCGCGGATTTCGCCCAACAGCACCGCATCCGGGTCCATCCGCAACGTCATGCGCAACATCTCCGGGAACCGCTCGCTTTCCGTGGTGAGCTGGATCGCCCAGTCCATCGGATATTCGGTGGGATTCTCGATCGTGATGAGCCGCTTCTCCGGGAAGAGGCGTGCCTGATGCCGTGTGCATTCGAAGAGCGTCGTGGTCTTGCCGCTCCCGGTCGGGCCGGTCACGACGATCACGCCCATGGGCCGGCGCAGCAGCTGCGAGATGAGGTCCACCTGCAGCGGCGTGTAGCCCATCTGGCCGAGCTTGAATTCGCCGCCAGGCGCTTTCGGCGAGCGCAGATCGAGTCGTTTCGCCGCGTCGACCGCGTCCGCCTTCAGCGCGCCCTCATGGTGCTCCCGGTATTGCAGCCGCGCCACGAGGAAGCCGCCACCACTCTCCACCGGGTAAGCGGGCCCACGCACGATCCGCACGCTCGAAAGCCCGGTGCCCGGCAGCGCGTCGCCGGCGATCTGCGCGTCTTGCACGTCCAGCGGGTTATAGGTCGCGGCCTTCACCGTGGCGAGGCCCGTGTACATCGCGCGGATCAGGCGTTCACCCTCCTCGCGGCGCATCGATAGCGCGGAGACCGTGCGCAGATCTCCCTTGATCCGCACCTGAATCTCGGTGTGGTGCTCGCGAACCAGGATGTGAATGTCCGAGGCGATCAGCACAGCGCAATCCGCGATCAGCCGGCGCGCGAGGGTCAGGGTCTGCAGGTCCGTATCCTGCAGTTGACCGGAACCGCGCTGCTGGCGCAACACGGCAAGCTCCTGCGCGGACACCTTGCGCAGTTGGGGCGCCGCACCGCTGCGCCGCAGCTTGGCTTCCCAGGTCAGAAGCCGCGGCGTGCCGAAATGCCGGGCATCCACATAAATATCGCAACCGTGCACAGCCAGCACCTGCTGCACGTTGTCATCGGTCAGGCCAAGCTCCTTGGCGACATCTTCCACATGCAGGCCGCTTTCCGCGGCGCGCTGGCGAAGCGCCGATGCCTGCTCGGCAGTCAGATGGTTCAGGTTGAAGGCGACACGGTCGAAGGTGGCGGGCAGGTTGCGCGGGTATAGGATATGCGGCTCAAGCACCTCGGGAGGCTTCGGCAACGCCAGGGCATCGGACTTCACAGACGGCTCGGCGCGCGCCGCCAGTGCGGCGCCCCCTGTCGAGGCGTTGCGTGGACTGCGCCACAGGCGCGATAGGGTCTTGACCATCATTGACTCCCAGCGGGCGGCACTGCACCGTCCCGCATTGCGTACAGTTTTCCGGTGCCCTTCCATAACTGGGCAGCTGCTTCGTAGCTGACTTCGGTCAGCCGCAGGCCTGCCACGTCATCCAGTCCCTCGCCCACACCCAGCCACGGCGGCGCGCCAAAGCCGATGTCCGCGGTCATGGCGAGCCACGGATCGACCGGGGTGTTGCCGTCTGCCGGCAGCAGCGCGGGCGGCGAGGTCAACTGCAAGCTCACGCCGTTACCCTGTGCGTACGTCCACATCGACCGCTGCGCGGCGGCTGTCGCACTGACTGCGCGCGGGGAAGGCAGGAATGCCGCCGGCGCATTCGCCGTCGCCGTCGCTTGATTGCCGTCCGTGGAAAGCGCTCCGGGAGCATTGGCAGCCAAGCCGCCATCGCGCTTCCACGTGGTTTCGATCGTCAGGGCGGTCGACGTGGCCGGCTTGCAGCGCCAGCTGGCAAGCGTCCAGCCGGCCTCCGCAAGGACCTGCCGGTCCCAGGCGCGGCGACAGGCCTGCAGGAAGGCGGTCGGCATCGCCTCCTCGACCCAGGGTATGGCCCGCTGCCTTGCGGCCTCATTGGCGAGCTGCGCGGCGGCAACCGCGCGCTGTCGCATCAACTGCGCCTCACGCTCAGCGGCTTGCTGTTGGTCGTACCAGTACCAGCCTCCGACGAGAAGCGCCACGACGCCGATTGCCGCTGCCACCGCATAGGAGGTCGACTTCCAAGGTCCAGTCAGCACGTCCCGCATAGGCGACACGCCCTTTGCAGCCCGCGCCATGTTGGCGAGATCCCGTATCGTCCCTTCTACCTCCGTCCATTCCCCAAGGGCGCGATGCCGCTCCCGGATCGGTGCCAGTTCCTCCAGGGTGCCCACCCGGTCGCCACCGGCAATGACGGCGTGGCCCTGCCGGACGGCGATGTACCAGTAGAGGCTGCCCTGCAGGTGGAAGAGTCCCCTCCATGGCTGGCGGTGCTGGCCGGCAACGACCGCGGCGAGCGGCTTCAGCCCGGCCGGCTTCGCGCCGGCGATCGCTTCGCAGAATCCGGTCTGGATGGCCCCTTCCGCGCTTTGATGCACCAGGCCCCAGCGGACGTTCCGGCCGAGTTCCAGCGCGCGCGCGCGTAGGACACCCTGGCTCGGCTGGGCTTCCTCGTGTTGCCAGGTCAGCCCGATGGCGAAGCTGCCCTTCAGTCCGGGGAATGACAGGATCTCAGCCATCGCTCAAGGCCTCAGCGTGCGCACGCGCTTGCCGTTGGCAAGCTTCACCCCACCGTCGTCGATGCTGACGACCTTCCAGCCGCCGTCCAGCGTGTCGCCAGCCTGGACTGGGATGGTTCGACCGCTGACTTCCACAACCGCGTTGTAGTGACCGTCGAACGCGCGCAGCGACACCACGCGGGGCGCCTCCGGCGCGAGCCGCGGTGCGCGCTCTGCAACGCCGCCGACCGGCATCGGACCGGCCAGCGAAATCGATGCCACACCGGCGCCCGCCGCCGCACCGGCAGGAGCTGCAATCAGCGAATCCTCCGCCCGCTTGGCCTCTGCCTTGTACTTGGCGATCTCAGCGCGCGCCTTCCACAAAGCCATTTGGGACTGCAAAGCCGCGAGTTCCGGCGCGTCAGTGGGACGCAACGGTTGGACGGCTTCTGCCGCGGGCGTGCTCGTCGCTGTGGGGCTCGCAACGCCCGCCGCTGGGGCGGCAGCCGTCGGTTGCATTGACGGAGCGGTGCCAGATTGCGACGTCCCTGGGCTGCCTCCCGCCGACGCGATCGCCGCTGCGACAGGGTTCGACATCGCCGACGCCGCATTGGCAGGGGCGGCAGCCGAGAGGCCGACGGTAGCGGCAAAAGCCAGCGCGGCAGGGGGCCAACGATGATTGAATGCGCGATTCTGCATGGAATTGTCTCTGGGTTACAGCAAGCGGGCCGAGATCATGATGGCGATGACCGTGTCTCCCTTGAGCGCACCGACGCCACCACCGAGTGCGGCCATCCACGGCTCGCCGACGCCGTTATTGGTCGTAGACGCCTTCTGGTTGCGCAGGCCTGTGAGCACCAGCGATTCACCCGGCTTCAAGGTGATCGACTGCGTGAACCGGTTGGTCGGCATGGTGCGCAGCTGCACACTGGTCTGGTTCGCGTCCCCGCCCGAGTTGAATCGCTGCAGCGGCAGCAGGTCCGACAGCGTCATGTCGAAGTTCATCAGAATCCGGCCATCGACCACCTTGGGTAGGAAGTTGCTGGTAAAGCCGTAGGTCACCGTTCCGGTCTGGATGGAACTGGTGGAACCGACATTGGCAGCCAGCGTCGTTTGCGACTGCGCGACATAGTCCTGCAGCGTGGCGGTCTGCAAAGCCAGGACTTTGCCGTTTTGCGTGACGCCCGAGCGCGATACCACCTGCGATACATTGCCAAGCGTCGAGAGCGCCTGCACGACGGCCTTGCTGCCGGCGAAAGGACCACTCATGATGGTCGCGCCCAGATTCATGGGGGTGGCACTGCCTGAGATCGTCGGCGTGCTGACGGAACTGAACGCGACGCCGGTCTGGCCAGCGGAGCTTTGATAGGCGAGCGACAGGTTCAGCCCGTAGTTGTCCTCACGCGTGACGCGGACTTCGTAGACCTGCACGTCGATCGCCACCTGCTTGCCGTACATGGCCGCCAGGCTCTTGACGAACTGTTCGATGCGATCGCATTGCACCGGATCGCCCGTCACGGTCAGGGTGCCAAGGTTCTTGTCGACCACGACTTCGGCGCTCGCGCCAGCGACGGCCTTGGCAGTCGCCTGCAGCGTTTCCCACGGCTTCATCTCGACGGACATGTTCATCGACTGGCCGCTACGGCCACCACTTCCGCCTGAACTGCCGCCGTTCCCGCCGGCGCCGGCCATGCCCCCGGAGCTGCTGTCCGACGTGGTGATCGAACCGTTCATGGATGAGGCATCCGCGAGGCTCGGCAGCATGAAGGTCCGGGTTTCCGTCCGGAAGAACGACACCGTCCCATCGTTGTAACGCGACCAGACCCAAAAATACGCCTCGACGGCATCGAGGAAACCCTTGAAGTTGCCTTCGTAACGGAGGGTCAAGGGCGTAGTGATCGCCATGCCAGCACCCTGGCCCGAGCCGGAAGCGCCGGCCAACGGGGCGGCCAGGTCCACTCGGGGCGTGCCACCCATCGGAATTGGCCCAGTCGGCCGCGATCCGGCGGCAGGTTGCGCTGGTGCCGAACCGCCCGTTGCGGACGCCACGGCTGAGGCGTCCACGGTCGCGCGCACGCCGACGCTCTGCGCGATCCAGTTTGCAGCTTCCGTCAAGGATCCAAGCGTGCCCTTGAACACCACGTGTTTGTTGTAGATGTCCGGCTGCGGCTTGCTGGCGCGGATCTTTTCCCCCATCAGCCAGGCGCCCTCATGCACCCGGAACACCGGGCGGCTGCGAGGCGCATCGGCGTATGCGGCGTGCGCCTCGTTGCCGATGGCGTTCTGTACGTTGCGCGTTTCCATCACACCGCAGCCCGACAGCAGCGTGGCGGCCGCCACGGCGGACGCGGTGTAGCGCGCTGCATTGCTCTTCTTCATCATCATTGGACCATCCCGTTTTGGCTGATAATCACCGTGCGATTGCCGCGCCAGCTATCCCCCACCACGTCGGCGCCGTTATTGGCCAGCTCCTCCACCACCCGCTTGACTGCGCTTTCGAAGTCGCTGCCGTAGTCCTTGTCGCCGGGCACGATCCAGCCGTCCGGCACGTTCCAGGCCACCGTCCACCCGGCCCGGCTCGCCCAGTTCTGAAGCTGCTGTTGAAGTGCCTCCCCTTTGACAAGCCGGAACACGGCCCCGGCCGCCGGCGCGATGTTCGGCACGGCCGGCGTGCTGGCCTTGCTCGGCGCTGCGCCTGCGGATGGTGTATTGGCGGCCAGCAATGTCTGGCTGGCAGCAGCCTTGGCGGCACGTGGCGCCTGCAGTTGCTGCCAGCCGTCGTTCGACAGCTGCGAGGCGTGCACCGCCGGCACAAGGATCAGGCCGCTCAAGAGTGATGCTGCGGCGACGGCAATGCGAACGGTTCGGTTGGATTGGCACATAACTATGCGTTCGGTTGAGGTGAAGGAACTACCGCAAGGCGGCGCGCTGCAGCGCCTGCCACCGCGCATGAATCTGGTTGGCGTAGCGCAACTGCTTGTCGGGCGAGGAGGCGTTGTAGGCCCCGACCGCCTTCCACGTTGGTCCGAAGCGCTGGATGTTCTCGCGCAGAATCCACGCGCCGACGTAGGCATTGATGCACCCATCAAACAGGTGGGCGCGCGTGATCCCATACCTGCCCAGGCGCGGCAGGTGGATCGAGTTGATCTGCATGAGGCCGATATCCTCCGAACCGTTGCCATTGCGATTCGTGACCCACGGCCGCATGCCCGACTCCTGCAACGCGATGCTCCGGAGCAAGGAGGGGCTGACCCCATGGAACTTCGCGGCATCATCGAGGCAGTCGGCACGAGCTGCGCTGGCCAGCAAGGCGGATGCCGTGAGCGCCACCATCCAGCGGATCTTCACAGTGCCACCTTGCCCGGCTGCTCTTTGAACCGCACCTGCGGCGAGCGGTCCACGTAGACCACATTGCCGTCCGCGATCACCGTCAGGCGTGCGGCAATGCCGTTGAACTTGTAGTAGCGGTCCTTGTGTTCACCGTTGCGCTGATGCTCATCACCGAACACAGAAACGCTCACCAACGACTTGGCAAAGCTCAGGTAGGTGGCGCCGTCTTTCTCGAAGACCATTTCCAGGCCGGCGCTGTTCTCGCGCGGAAATTCGTAATCGATCTCCGGCGAGCGCCTGACTTCGACGGCCTTGCCGTCCGCAGTCGCAGTGAACCGGTCAACGGTCGCGAAGGACAACACGCGCTGGGCCTCGTCCCACCTCGTCCAGATCTTGCTATCGGTCTCGTCACGCAGGACCAGGTCCTTGGGCTCCTGCTCGAAGCGAATCTCGATCCGACCTTGCTTGTTGTCACGGATCGCCAGTGCTCCGAAGGCGGAGGCCAACGTCGGCCCTTCCGGCAGCGGCGTGCCAGCCACCGGCAACGTCGGCGCCGCAGGCTCTTTCGGCGCTGCAGCCACGTTGCCCGGCGTCGTCAGAGCGGCCTGCAACACGCCGCCAGGTGTCGCGGCGCTTGAGCCGGTCTCGGCCACGGAGAAGCTCTTCGGCGGTCCGGCACGCAGCGCAATGTTCCGGCGCGTGAAGTCCACTTCCGCGTAGAGATTGCGCTGTTCAAGCACCCGCGCGAGCGCTTGCAGCCAGTTCTCCCCGCCGCGGGTATCCAGTGCCACGTCGTCGGTCAGGGAGATATCCTTCTGGGCGGTGCCGGTCCACCCCGCCGGCGCGATCGACTTGATCATCTGCGCGAGCGGCAGGTTCGAACGGCCAGCGCGCACCAACGGCTGGCCGGCGTAGTTGCCGATCATCGCCAGTCGTCCGGAGATCGCGGCGAGACTCCGTGGCATGTCTCCCACCGGATTTGCCGGCTCGGACGTGAAGCCGTTGGCTCGCTTCCAGCGCGCGACAACCGGCTGACCACTGACGGAGTAGCGGACCACCTCCGGCACGCCGTCGATCACCCAGTACGGGCCATTTTGGATGGCGCCGTCGGCTTGCACGACCTGGCCGTGCCGCGGCTGGATGTAGGTCGACAGTCCATCGTTGAACACCATCGCGGGACGATCGGCGGCGCGCGCAATGACCTGGTAGTCGAAATCGAGCGGGTCGGTGTCGGCGGCCATGGCCTGTACAGCCACCAACGCCAGTGCAGAGAGAATGAACGACCTGATCATTGGAATTGCGCCACGTGTTTCATGAATCGGGAGAAGTACGGCCCACCGCGCTCAGGGTTCGCGCTGTGGTACCACGCCACCGCCTTCATCGGAGAGCCGCTTCGTTGCAGGTTCTCTGCCAGAATGTCTTCCGCCACGCGGATGTTCGTCGCCGGCGCCAGCGCCTCCCATGGCGAGGCGAAGCGCTTGCCGTGGTAGCACCAGTTCACCTGCATCAGCCCGACATCGAAATCGCAGCGCTGGTTGGCCAGAAGCCGGTTGATGGCCGCGTAGGCTTCCTCGCGCGTCGAGAAGAACATGCCGCGTCCTGCCACGTTAAGCGTCCAAGGCCAGGGCCGGCCGCGGTAAGACGACTCGTTCATGGCGATGCCCGCTGTAATCTTGGGATCCACGCGGCCGCCCATCTGCGCGAACGGCTCGGTCTTCGGCGCGCACGCCCAGCCACCGCGCCGCTCCGCGATGGCTTCCTGAGCGGCATCGTTCAGCGCGGACGGGCGCAGCCAACCTTCGCGCACCAGCAATGCGGTGATCGGCACAGGCTTGCCAGCCAGTGTCACGACCGGGCCGGCTTCCGCCCCGGCATCGACCTGCGCGCCCAGCAGACGTGCCGACCAAGCAAGGAACGCATCGAGTCCGCAGTACAGAACCGGCTTTCCTTCCATGGTGTGTAACCGGGCCTGCCCGTCCACCTTCACCACGATGGCAGTGGGGCTAATGACCGCGTCGATCGTTGCAGCCTGTGCGCCGGCAGTGATGAGTCCGGCAGCCAACCAGAGCATGCCCGCAAGCCGCTTAGTCACGATAGGGCTCCAGCACGATGTCATGCTTGACCTGAACCAGCATCTTTTGCCCCGGCTCGGTCGTGATGGTCGGACGGATATTCTGGTTACGGTTCAGGATGGTCTGCGCCGTCTGCGTGGCAATCTGCCCTGCAGCGTTCCCATAGGCGACCAGCCCCGCCGGCCCGACGGTGGTAGTGGTTGGGTTATCGTTGAATCGAAGCGACAGCGCACCGATCACCAGCGCACCGGTGAAGATCTTCAGAAAGTGGTTGTTGACGTCGCCGCTATTGCCGGCGGTGCCATCCGGATCAGCGCCCTGCATGCCCATCAGCGGCACGGTCTTGCCGTTCGGCAGTTGCATGCGCACGAACGCCGTGAGGACGCGCTCCTGGCCGACCGCAATGTCGGCGCTATAGATGCCAACCAGCGTGCTGCCCGCAGGAATGACCTTGCAGTTGCCCTGCACGGTGTCATAGACGTCCTGTGACACGGTGGCGCGGAATTCGCCCGGCTTGTCCGAGTTGAGTCCGCCGGCAAAGTTCGCTGGGATGACGAAGCCCCGGCTGACCGTGCATTTTGGCAACTTGCCATCGAAGCCGGTTCGCAACGTCGTCGTGCCGCCGGCGTCCCGCAGGAACTGCCGGTCGCCGGGCAACTGTGGCGCTGTCGCGCCTTCCTGTGCCAGTGCGGCCGCGTTCGCAGCGCCCTGGCGTGCCGCCACCGCCTGCTGCAGCGCACGCATCTGAGCCGGGTCCGTGACATCGGCCATGCCGGGCGGCGTCCGGCTTTGATTCAGTTGCGATTTGCGCGCGCCCGATTTGAACACCGGTGCCGTGTAGAGATCATCCTGCTCGTTCTTATTCGGGTCCACGGTGGGGCTGGCCTTCGCCCCGCCGCCCAGGTCCGATGCGGTCATGACCGGCGTTTTCGTGTCAGGGGCAATAGCGGCTTTGCGCTGCCGCTCCGCTTCCTCGCGGGCCTTGTCTGCCTGCGCGCGGATCGCGGCCTCGAGGCTTTGGCCGGTGTCGGCGTTGCCCGCACGCTGCTTGATTTGATCCGCGCGCGCCTGTTCCGCCTTCGCTTCGAGCTGATCGTCGGTGATGGTTTGGAAGTAGTAGCCCAACCCACCGACCAGTACCGCCGAGATGCCACCGAGGGCGAACAGCACATTGCGAGGGAGTTTCCCCTTGACCGTGCGCTCCTGCGCGTCGGTCACGGACGTGACCTGATCCATTTTCGCGCCGCGCATCAGAACAGCCCCAACACGCGACGACGGCCACGCTCGATCCTGACTTCATCGTCGCCGGAGCGCAGCACAACGGTATCGGCCAGACGCTGGACCACCAGATAGCCGCCGCGACGGATCTGGTTCACCACCACGAAGTCGCTGCCGTCCTTCACCAGGGCGACCGGCCAGCTCTGAAGCGCGGCGGCAGGTAACCGTAGCCATAGCGCCTTGCCATCGTCGAAAGCGGTCTCCGGCTTGAAGCTGGCGCTTCCCGAAATGGCGTATTCGAAATTCAGCTGGTCCGGTGGCACCGCCACGGCGTCGACGTTACGCGAATCGCCCCCCTCTGTCGCCTTCGCATTGTCCGCCTGCTCGCTACGCGAGTCATTGCGGGCCTTGACCTTGGCCGAGATCGACGTCGGAATGCGGAATCGCACCTTCTGGTAAAAGATACCGCCCAGAGGCGACGACACCAGCGTGAACTCGTAGCTGCGCTTGTTCGTGTTCACCGACAGCGTATTGACGAGGCCCGCCGCCTGCGGCTTCACGTAGAGATGGTTGGCGCCATCGGTGTCATAGTCCCAACGTACGTTCTCGCCCCAGGCCGGGTCGCCAACGATCTGCTCGTCGTCCGGAAACTCGATGGTCGTGACCTTCAATGGCGCGCTCAGCACCCGGAAAATTTGGTCCCGGCTGTACGTGAACACCACGAGCCGAGAGTCACCCGGCAGCGCGATAGGATCGACACCGCCATTGAACGGATTCCCCGGATTCATGGCGTCGCTCAGGTCGCCGATACCCAGCCCGGCAATGCCAGCGCCAGGACGGCGCCCAGTCTTGTCCGCAGCGTGGCCATCCGGAATGGAAAGCAACAGTGCCAGGCCAAGGGCGATGACCAGCGGGAGAACTCGGGAGGGGGTACGGGCTTCCATGGGCATAGTCGCGGCTCAGGCCGCGGATTTCTGGATCGAGAAAAAGATGGGGAACACGCCAAACGGATTCGTGCCGAGCATGGCCTCCTTGTCGGCCGGCTTGACTTGGTAGCGAAAGGTAATCGCGTACCGCTGCTTGCGCGGCTTGTATCCGTCTTCGGTTGTCGTCGTGACGAACTCGACCACGACCGTGCTGTCGGGCAGGCTTGCGATGTTGGTGAACCGGGGCTCGCGTGTGAGCGTCGGCGATGCCATCACCTGCCGGAACGGCTCATCCTCGTCCACCCATGCCTTGAACTGCTCTTTCGCCGATCCCAGCATCTGTTCTCGCACCGAACGCAGGTTCGCCGCCATGCGCGATGATTCGATCTGCGGCGTCAGGATGGGCTCGATGGTGAACCACCGCTGCACAAGATCCTTCAGTGCAGCTTGCACTTGCCGTTCATCCGGGTGGAATGCGTCCAGTTCGCGCGTGATGGGCTTGCCCGTCGCATCGGCCGACACGCCCACGACCTTCACCACCGACGGCGGCGGCTCCCGGGTCAGAATCGCGACGAGCGCGAGGCATGCGGCGCCGGCGGTAGCGAGCTTCCAGTGGTTGCGGTCCACGGTGATGCGCGTGGTCCGATCGAAAACGACTTGCTCCGGACGCTCTTCGCCATACATGCCCGGCGCGACGGTCAGGGGCTTGGCTTTGTCGGTGGATTTGCGAGAGAAGAGCATGTGGCGGCAGGACTTTGGGATGCCGCTAATTGAATCAGCGAATTGCCCTCTACCTGGCCTCGAAAGCTATGCCATTTTGCAGAGCTTTCCATATTTGTCGCATCGGCCTTCAATGCTAACGAGCGAACGAGCTTCCGATGCCGGTTCTGCCGATTGCACATGCTGAGCGACAGCATTGGCGCATCCCCCGTCGAATGCTCAGGATTTGACCGCGCCTTTCGCTGATATTGGAGGGAACATGTTCCTTTTCGCGACGACGGTGCCGCCACACGCTGCAGACTCGATCGAAAGCTCCTGAAAATGGCCTAGCTTTCGGTCCGCAAAGTCAGGCTTTGCCCGCCAACAATAGCGGGCATGGAATCAGCGTCCGCCAACCACCCTCTTCTGCAGCTCACGCAGCTGGCCGATAGCGCCGTTTCGATGTTCTTCGAATCGCTGGCGCCGCTGCACGACGTCATCCATGCGGATGATGTCGCAGAAGTCATGATCAACCGCCACAACAGCATCTGGGTCGAGCGGCGCGGCGTCATGACCCGCCTCGATGTCGTGCTCGACCCCTTCAAGGTCGAAGGGGCAATCCGGTCACTGGCCTCCTCTGTCGAGAAGTCCGCAGTCCGTGGGACATCACAAGGCATCATCAACGCAGGTCACAAGGGCCTGCGGATTGCGGCGGTGATGCAGCCGACCTCGATCGAGGGTCACGCACTCAGCATTCGTCGCCATCGCGAGAAGAACATGCGGTTGTCGGATTACGTGAAGGCCGGTGCCTTCTCCTCGCGACACGCGCGCACGGAAGCCGAAACACCCATTTTCACCGGTCGCGTCGAGGACGAAGCGCTCGCCCAGGCCCTTGGAGAGCTTGTCCGACAACGCAAGAACATCCTGGTCGCAGGCGGTACGTCCTCTGGCAAGACCACGCTTCTCAACGCCATGGTTGGGGAGATCCCGCCGGACGAGCGCGTCATCACCATCGAGGACACGACCGAACTCAAGCCCAGCGTGCCGAACGTTGTGCGCCTGCTATCCAACGCCGACAAGGGGGTCACCACGCAGCATCTGATTGCGCTCTCCCTGCGCTTCCGGCCCGACCGGATTCTCGTTGGTGAAGTCCGCGGCGGTGAAGCATACGACATGCTCCAGGCCTTCAACACCGGCCACGACGGTGGCATGGGATCTCTTCACGCACCAAGCCCACGCATGGCTTTGTCCCGTCTCGAAAGCATGGCGCTCCTCGGCATTCCACCCGGCTCCGGCTGGAAGGTCGAGGACATGCGCCGGCTCATCGCAGACTGCATTCACTACGTGGTGCACATGAAGCGATCGGGCGACATGCGTGTGCTCTCCGAGATCATTGAGATCAAGGGATTTCGCAACAACGACTACGAATTCCAACGCGTTTTCTAACCTCAGGAGTCCCTCCGCATGACCCCCCAGTTCTCCCTGCGCGCCCGCGCCACCGCACGCAAGTACGCGCCTTCCGTCCTGTTGCTCGTCGGCATGATGGCGGTGGCCACCTCCGCCGCCGCCGCGGACGATTCGTTCCTCGGCAATCTCGGCAACTTCATCTGTGGCATCGCCACCTTCATCAACACCAAGTACCTCTTCGTCATTGGCCTGATCGTCATCGTGCTCGGCGCGTACGCCTATGCCAATGCGGAGTCGAGCCTGTCCAAGTTCATTTCGGGGGCGTGCGTGGGCGTCGGCCTCGCCGCGGCGGCACCGTCGATCCTCAAGACGCTGAATATTGTGGCCGCCTGCACCGGCTTCTGACATGCGCAAGCACCATGTGAGCATCGGCTTGTCGATGCCGCGCCTGATCGCCGGCGCGGTACGCGGACTGGCCATCGCCAACGGCACCATCGTCGCGCTGCTGATCTATGTCACTTACCGCAGTGGCTGGGAGATCCCGGCGGCGATATTCGTCAGCGGTCTTTGCAACCACGCGCTGCTGGCCTGGCTGACAAGCCGGGATCCATGGTGGAACCAGATTCTCAACATCTACAACATGTACGGCGACCTGTACGAGTCCGTCCCCTGGCACGGGAAATCTCACTCGGTCTTTCGCCGGCCTTACGGCTTTGACAGCGACCTGCCATGCTGAAACTGAAACGCCGGCCGCTGGCCGAGATCGTGCCGTGGCTCACGTCCATTACGCCGGAACTGATCCTGAACAAGGATGGATCACTTCTGGCGGCCTATGAGTTTCGGGGTGTCGACGCGGATAGCGCCGATGCCAGTGACATTACCTCGGCCCGCGACCAGCTCGACCAGGCTTGCCGATCCTTCGACAACCGCATCACCGCCTGGTGGCGGCTGTCCCACCGCCGCACAACCGGCTTCATCGACGGCGATTTCAGCAACAGCGCCGACGCACGTCTGAACGCACTGAACCGTGCGCATATGACCACCGGGCGGTACTTCCGGAACACGCACGCCCTCAGCATTGCCTACACCCCCGAGTCGGGCATTGCAAAGTTCTTCGAGAAGATTGGCTATCACATGACGGTTGGGGGGCGCTCGGTGTACGGCGCCATCGTTGAGGCGGCAAAAGACACGGTTCTCTCTCGCAGCGCTTTCGCCTTCGACATGGAGCGGATGCACGCGGATACCCGGCGCTTCGAGGCCATGCTCGATGCATTTACCGGCGGCATTCCGCGCATCAAGCCGACCCGGCTCACCATGCAGGACAGCTATGCCGCGCTTCACCAGGTCGCCAATCCTAGCGTGCCGCCGCGCCGCATCCGGTTTCCTGTCACCTTGCTCGACACGCACCTGACGGAATCCGAGGTCACGGTGGGCGCCGAGCGATTGCTATTCGAATCCGCCCACGGCAAGCGTTATGCCGCGGTTGTTGCGGTGAAGGAATGGATGAGCTTCCAGGAAGCGGCGCTTGACAGCCTGATGCACGTGGATGCCGAGTTGGATATCTGCATCATGTACCGCTTTCTGGACACCGCGCGCGCCACGGCCTACATCGAGAAGGTGCGCCGCTTCTACAAGATGGCGGCGGTGAACCTGCGCTCCATGATGAAGCAGTACGTCTCCAAGGAGGAAAGCGAGAACGACGAAGGCCGCGAGGAACTGGCCAAGGAGGCGGGATACGCACTCAAGCGTCTCACCGCCGAGGGGATCCAGCACGGCTTTGCCAATATCTCGGTGATTGTCTACGCGGATTCCGAAGGTGAATGCGAGGACGCCGTCAGCGAGGTGGTCGGCGCATTGACCAACGCCGGCTTCGGGACGATCCGCGAGAAGGCGAACCTGATGCCCGCTTGGAACAGTACCCTGCCTGGCCGCTGGGACAAGCAACGCCGCCTCCAGTTCGTGGAAACGCCGGCCGTGTCCGACATCGCGCCGGTTCGCTCGGTCCTGGAAGGCCCGTCCTATAACGCGTGGCTAAGCGAGAAGACCGGAGCGGAAGTGCCTCCCCTGACCTGCCTGCCAACGCGCCACCGCACAATTCAGCGCGTCGACATGCATCAGCGCGGCGGCAACGGCCATCTGTTCGTCATCGGCCCGATCGGTGCCGGCAAATCGGTGTTCCTGAATTTCCTGGTGTCGCAAGGCGACAGGCACAAGGCGCGGCGGATTCGCTTCGACAAGGACCGTTCCACACGCATTCCGACGCTGCTGAGCGGAGGTACCTTCATTGACGTCACCGGGAAGTTTCAGACCAGCACGCCGGTCAATCCGTTGTCGCTGCTGGCCGACCCGAAGAACTTCACTTACATCACGGAGTGGCTGACGCTCTCCCTAGAGGATGACGACTTCACGCTGTCGCCTCAGCAGGTGCAGGATCTCTTTGAGGCCGTCAAGCTGCTGGCTGGCTACCCTCGCGAGCGCTGGACCCTCAGCTCGCTCTCGACGATGCTGCATGCGGATTTGCGCGGGCGGCTTCAGATCTGGCTCAAGGGTGGTCAGTACGGGCACTTCTTCGATCACGCCGAAGACGCTTTCTCGGTTAGTGACAACCTGTGTATCGAGATGGGTGAACTGTTCCAGAAGTACGAACGCGCAGCGGTGCTGTTCACCGATTATGCGTTCTACCGGATCAGTCAGTCGATGGATGGCATCCGCTACACGATCATCGAGGTCGAGGAATGCGGCTTCTTCTTCCAGAACGAGCGATTCTATCGGCGCTACGAGGATTGGATCACCACCATCCGCAAGCTCAACGGCGCCATCTGGTGCGCGACGCAGTCCCTGCGTCAGATTGCGCGCGTGGCGAACTTCGAGATCCTCAAGGAAAACATCGCCAACTGGATCTACCTGCCTAACAGCCAGGCTAAGACCAGTCCCGAACTCTACAAGGAGAAATTCGGGCTAACCGATGACCAAGTGCAGCTGATTTCAGACGC
This sequence comes from Cupriavidus taiwanensis LMG 19424, assembly GCF_000069785.1. Taxonomy (NCBI): domain Bacteria; kingdom Pseudomonadati; phylum Pseudomonadota; class Betaproteobacteria; order Burkholderiales; family Burkholderiaceae; genus Cupriavidus; species Cupriavidus taiwanensis. The sequence goes on from NC_010529.1 coordinate 189,171, forward strand.
GGTGCCTAACCGCGACTACCTACTGATCACTAACACCCAGACACGAATGCTGCAGACGGCATTCTCCGACGAGATGGTGGCCATGCTGCGCTCGGACGGGGTCGCACAGTCAATCTGCGACAAGCACTACGCGTCGGGTGAATCCGATTGGCAGGACCGCTATGTGCGCGAAATGCTTGCGCGCGCAGCATAACTTTGGAGAAACAACGTGAAGAAGTGGATCGCCAACATCGCCATCGCAACCTCGGTCTTCGGGGCTTCGTCTGCCCACGCTGCCCTGCCGGTCACCGATTGGGTTGGCCTCGTGCAAACCACCATGACGGCAATGCAGTCGCTGAAAACCGAGGTCTACGAGAATACCAACATCATCTATCAGTACAAGATGATGGCCAACCAGCTTCTGCAGGCCACAGGTCTGGATGTGGCCGCCATTACGGAGCAACTGGACTCCATCGCCGATGACATCGGTAAGTACGAGATCTACGGCACCACGCTCAAGGACCTCTACGGCACGGTTTCGGACAACGCCGACTACCTGAAGAAGATTCATAGCATGGTCGTCGCTTCGGGAAAAACCAAGGAGCAATGGTTCGAGGACCAGCGCAATCTGTTTAGGAACGGCGACAAGACTGCCAAGGCCCTGTTCAGCCTGGGCGAGCAAATCTACAAGAATACGCAGTCAGTGGCGAAGCGCCGGCAAAAGATTCAATCGAGCATTAAGCTCTCGCCGACCGCGCAAGCCGCGGCGCAGACGACCAACCAGATGCTGGACGTGCTCGCCAGCCAGAACTCGGATCTGCTGCAGCTCATGAGCGTTCGCGCTCAAGCCGACGCGGACAAGGAACAACAGAGCGTCGCGAAGGAATCCCAAAGCGCCGAGGCCATGCGCGCGATTACGATCGCGCAGGATGAAGAACTCAAGCAGCTGCGCGCCCGCGTGTTCTCCCGCAAGCTGCAAGCTGACTGATCCGGTTGCAATGAACGCCATGCTGCTGCGCCTACTGGTTCTGCTTGTCACCGCGGTGCTCTTGCACACCGCCCCGGCCTTTGCTCAGTCAACGAGTGCCGAAGCCGGGTCCCCTTCCCAGTCCGTGGAGTCTGCCCAGACCCCGCCGTCTTTCTCGGGTCCGACGGGCACTGTTGCCGAATCCCTCAAAAGTTGGATTGGGCAGTTCGATTCCTTCCGCACCGGCCTGATTGGGGGCGCCACCTCACTCAGTCAGAGCATACGATCGGAGACGGACAAGGTGGCATACGGATTGGCGCTCATTACGCTGACGCTTGCCGCCATCCGGTTCGCCGCCACGAATGATCCAACCAGCGCATGGAACGACATCCTGGAAACCATCATGGTGCTCGGCATTCTCGCCTCGATCTATGTGGGATACAGCCAATTTGCGCCGGGCATCTATGATTGGTTCACGACACTCGCCAACAAGATCGCCGGTACGCGGTCCAGCAATCCGGCGATGACCCTCATCTCGGTGGGCGCGGGATTCCTGGACTCGTACAACCAGGCGATGGACGCGGCAAGCGGTCTGAGCAAGCTCGGCGTGGCGGTTTCGGGATTGACTCTTCTCTTTACGTTCGTGGTCTGCGCGGTGGCAGCGCTGATGTACAGCTTCTTCATCGCCTTGGGTGAGATTCAGGCCGCTGTGGGTATCGTGATCGGCCCCCTTGCAGTAGCCCTGGCGTTCTCCGACTACACACGGCGCTATTTCATGTCGTGGCTCGATTTCATGATCGGCGCTTCGATGTATATCGTCATCTCAACCATCATGGCGCGACTCGTTTCAAGCGCTTTCACTTCCACGATCGCTGATCAGACTGGCATTGGCACGAAATCTTTGGCTGGCGCCGCCTATGCCCTTGGTGTTGCCTTGTTCATGCTGCTGGTCGCACTCGAGATTCCCAAGATGTCGGGTGCGGTCTTTGGATCGGGGGGTGGTCTTAGCGGTGGCGCCGCGGCTCGCCTGGGTATGAAGGCAGCTGGCGGCATCGGTGGGTTCCTCGCCAAGAAGGGCAAGAAATGACGGTCCATCACCCCTTGCCAGCAGCGGACTTGCTGGCAGCCCACGACAGCCGCCTCGCGTTGGTTCGGCAATACGCCAACGAAACGAACGAGGCAGACATCAAGAGCAAGTGGCTGAGCGTGTTGGAACGCTGCGCCGCATGGTTCTCCAGCATGCCGCTTCGGCCGGCCGAACACGCCGAGCCCGGCGGGGCGTTTCGTGCCACGGTCGAAGCGGCCTACTTCGCCATGCGCCTTTCCGGCGCTCAGAAATTTGCCGCAGACCAGACGTCGGAACGACGGCGCCAGCTTGAACCTCAGTACCTGTATGCGCTCTTTCTGGCTGCCTGCTGTTCGCGGCTGGACGAGCCCTGTCGCCACTTCCAGTTCTTTCGGCATCGGGATGGAGCGGAATGGGTTCCTGCCGCACACGGGGCGTTCGGCAGCTGGCTCGGCGCTGACACCTACCAGGTGACGCGGCGGGAGGCAGCGTTGCCGATCGAACGGATGCGCACGGCGCTGCTCGCGCGAGAGATCCTCGGGGCCGAACGGTTGGGCGCTTTCGACAGCCACGTGCTCTCCGAACTGTTCGGCGCCATCAACCCGGATCCACGACCGTCAGGCCTGGAGACGCTACTGCACAAGGTTGTGCGGCAAGCAATCGACACCACAACCCAGTTTGAGGTGAAGGCTCGCCGTGCCGCCTTTGCCCCGGACGCGACCCCAGCGCCGGCGGCGCAGAGCCTGGCCGCCGATGGGGCCGACGCCCCGACGTCGCCAGCGAACCTGCCCCAGGCGAACGCGAATACTGCGAAGACAGAAGCAGAGACGCCACCCCAAGCGGCAGGTAGCAGACCGGATTCGCCCGATACGGCCAACGGCTCGCCGGCGGTCAGCGAGCCGCATGCACGAGTTGAGACGTCTCGCAACGTGGTGCAACTCGACGGAGCGCGTTCGTTGCGCAAGGAGCCGACGCCCGAGGATCCCTTCAAGGCACTCGCTGGCACCTCGAACCTCATGCGCGAGTTCTTCAAGGCGCTCTCGCAGGACGCGGCCGCTGGAAAGACGAAAGTGACGCGTGTTGAGGGAAAGGTTGCTATCAGCAAGCGCTCACTCGGCAACTATGGCATTGCCTCCGACACACTCATTGAGCATCTGCGCAAGTTCAGGCATCTCTACAAGATCGTTGGCCAGGACATCCTGCTGGTCGACGAAGTAGGAAACCTGATCATGCCTGGCCCGCAATCCGACGCATGAATCATTACATTAACCACTTCCGCCCCATTTACGAGTTCCGGGCCGCCGTCGGCTGGGCGCTTGCTTGCGTGGTGCTGCTCGTGAGCGGCATGCCAAACGGAGCCTACTTCTCACTGGTTTGCCTGGCATTCCTGCTCGTTCGTTCCACACAGGTGTGGCGGGCGCTGCGGTTCCGGCTTGCCATCTCCACGAAATGGCTGACCCTGATCAGGATCGAAGACCTGCTTGCAAAGAGCCGACAGCTGCGCTCCGCAGACAAAGACGAGGATGCCATGTATCTGGGTACCGGATATGAATGGACGCAGAAGCACTGTCAGATCGCCCACGACATCCTGCGTATGCCATCAAGCGATGTTCCGGGGCTGCCCAAATGGCTGCCGAAGGATACCGTCAAGGCGATCGAGAAAACGTTCGCCCCCGAGCACAGCATTGCGGACCGCTCGCCACAGGGAAAATCCTGGATCGGGGGCATGGAATCGCAGCGCGGCCCCATCCCCTTTCACTACAAGGCAATGGGCGGTCACACGTCAATCAGCGGCACTACCGGGTCGGGAAAGACACGCACGTTCGAGCTGATTTCGACGCAGGTGATCCACAACCCCAATGACGTGTTGATCGCGATCGATCCCAAGAACGATCCCGACTGGGTCGCACGGTGCAAGCGTGAATGCGAGCGCACCGGACGCAAGTTCTTGTACTGGAAACAGGCGGCGCCCTCGCGATCCATTCGCCTGAACCCGTTGGAAAACTGGTCCCAGCCGTCGGAAATTCCGACTCGCATCGCCCAACTGATGGAGGAAGGTCCGTTTCGCCAGTTTGCCTTCCTGTTTATTGACCGATCCGTCAAGGGCGAGCTGTACGTGGGCGACAAGCCGAATCTCCGGTCGATCCTCCAGTACGCTCAGAATGGCATCAACAATTTGCTCGAGCGAGCGCTGGAGCGCTTTTTCCCTGAGGCCGGCAAGCCTGATTGGGAAGAGGAAGTCACGGCGTACATGCAGAAGGTCGCACAGAAGATGGGTGGCACGCGTCTTGATGCCATGGTCAGTATGTACATCGATCGATTCGCCAAGCTCGGCAAGGGGCACGAGACGATCGACGGCCTGATTTCAACCTTTCAGCATGACCGCGACCACTATGGCCGGATCATTGCCTCTGCCCTGCCCCTTCTGCAGATGCTTGCCACCGGAGAGACCGGACTGATGCTGGCGCCCAAAGCGGACGATTTTGAGGATGACCGCGAGATCTGGGATATCGACAAGGTCATCAAGCAGAAGGCTGTGCTTTATGTCGGCGCCGATTCGCTATCCAATTCGATGGTGGCGCAGGCGGTCATGTCGATGCTGCTGGCCGACATCGCATCGGTCGCCGGCGCGATTTACAACTTCTACGCCAAGCCGCCCGAGATTGTCCTGGTTGTCGACGAAGCGGCCGAGGCCATCAACGAGCAATTGCTCCAGCTCTTGAACAAGGGCCGCGGGGCAGGCTTCAAGGCGTTCGTCGCTTACCAGACCCGCTCCGACTTCACGGCCAAACTCGGAAACGTGGCAAAAATGCAGCAAGTCTTGGGGAATTTGAACAACCAGATCGTTTTACGCTTGGAAGACATCGACACGGCCAAGTGGTTCTCCGAGAAAGCCGGGACCACAGCCATCCGCAACCTGGTCGTCTCAAGCAGCACCAGCACCGGAACGGAGGCTCATGTCGGCGAGTTCAGCGGCTCTGTGTCTCGATCGGCCCAGCTTGAGAAGGCGCCGCTCATTCCGCACGACCTGGTCATGCAACTGCCGAACCTGCAGTACTTCCTGCGAATCTCTGGAGGCGCCGTCTACCAGGGTCGAATTCCAATTATCACGGACTAATACCAATGCGCAGCAGCCTGTTCCGACAAATCGTCAAGGAATACAAGCTTTCGGCGAAGCTCTCGCCCGTGCTCTCGCTATCGCCGGACCTTGATGACATTTGCACGCGGGTAGTCGACTACATCGGCGTGAATTTCCGCGTCCGCGAGGAGCCGCTGGTCAAGGAAATGCTTGCCGACGGCATCACGGCGTGGCGCGCCGCCCGCAAGCACGGCGATCCCAACGTCGCTTTCATGATGGGGCTGTTCTCCCGCGCTCACGAGCTCTATGGCAAGCGCTATGCCGCGTTCAAGGGCGAAAAGTACAACGTCTGGTATCCGTTTCACGAATCCATTCCGGCGTTCGAGCAGCGCCAGCCGGATGGCTATGTCTGCCGCGTCGTCGACGAACCGGCACCTGGCGCAATCACGCAACGCTGCGCAGCGTTTCAGCTCGCTGCCCGGGTCCTGACGGGTTACACCTTCACCCGCTACTTCGAGAACTACGATGTCGCTGGCGACTTTGCACACTGACGCGCGCCGGGCGGCGATCCGAGTCAAACAGGCCCCCGCTCGCCTTGCGGCCAGGCTCTGTGGTGTCGATCCCGCTCTCGCCCTGCACATGCATGAGTGGTTGACGGCGCCGCCCCACCTTGCTCAGGAGATGCCCCAGTCATTCTCCAGCGGAGCGGCCGCGGCATGCTTTGCGCTCGTCAAGATTTCGGTAGACAAGCCGGCCATCTTCTGGGGCGCTCTGTTCGCTTTTCTGAGCCTGCCGCTATGGCTGGCACTGCGCTGGATCTGACATGGCCAACAGCCGGTTCGCTTCGCACGTACGCTTGTGGTTGATCGTCTCGCCGTTGATGATCTGCACCCTGGCGCCGTTCATGCAGAACGATCGCGCCTTCGAAATCAGTGAGGCCGAACAGGCGTCGGTTGAACGCGTGCTCGGCCAGGAAAGGGCGGATATCGTCGTTTCGCTGGCCAACGCCCGCTTTCACAAATGGTTCATCGACAGCGGTGCGGTCAAGGCATCGTTCACCGGCTCCGACGGCCAGACCAGTTTCTCCGACGGGGGCGCCGCCGCCTTCGGCAGAGGTTGGATGCAGCATTTCTGGCTGACGATCTACCGTGCGGTGTACCGGGCCGCGGTGGCTCATCACTGGGTTCTCGGCGCGATCGTCCTGCTCGTTGCGTTATTTAACGACGGGACCGTATCGCGAAAGATTCGCGCCGCCGGGGCTGGGTTCGCCAATCCGGTGACATTCCACGTTGCGGCCCATGGATTGACGCTCTGCTTCGGCTTCGGGACGTCTGCCCTGCTGTTACCCCTTCCCATGCTGGCGACCTGGTGGACCTTTGGTGTCTGCCTGATTGGCCTGCTCTGCTGGCGCCTTGCGGCGTCTTTCCATGTCGGCAAGTAGCCGGTGCCGTAACGACTACCAAGGCCGGTGCCCGGCCACATATTGGAGAACATCATGACCACGACCGATTTGACCCCCGCCGAAGAGACCCTGCAGCAATCCGCGCCGACCGACGTAGCTGCTGCGCCGCTCGTCGCAACACCTCCAACGCTTGGCGCAATTGACAGTTCTGGCGACGTCGAGACCGAACTCGCGGAGATGGAGCAATCGGCCGACGCACTGCGCCAGGAAGGTCTGATCTCGACAGCGGATCATGAGGAGCGCAAGGCTCAGGTGGAGCGCACCCGTAACCTTTTTCGGGACCTGGCGCCTGAAGACCGCCAAGCGATCGTTCGACGCCGGCGCGAGCTCGGCCTGCAGATCCTCAATCGCGAGCTTGCCGGTGCGGCAGTTGTTCCAGTGGCGCTCAAGCTCAATCACACCCGCCTGCGGCCGCTGTTCGAGCAATGGTGGCCGTACATGAACCGGATGTCGTTGAACCTGCAGCGCTTCGGAGCTGCCACGTTCTCGCGCTCTGAATTGTCGACACTCGAAAACTACCTGGAGCGCGAACTCTCGAAGATTGAGGATTATGTGGACGAGCAATTGCGAGTGGCGAAAGCCTACCGCGAACAACGGGAACAGGAAATGCGCGCACAAGGCGAGATCGTGTTTGTGCCGACAATCCAGCGCCCCTCCCTTTCACTCGAGGTTCAAGCCTATTCGCGGTTCTCCGTGCGCGCACTGCAGGTTCTGATCAAGTTCGATCAAACCATGGACCAGTTCGACTTCATGGTCTGGAACGGCATCCGTGACCAGAGCGACGTCAACGACGAGGTCACTCGCTTCCTGCGCAAGTTCCAGCCGCTGGGGCTGCGCAGCTACACCACGCACCTGAAGCTAATGACGACTGTGCGCGGGATGTAAGCCCAAGTGTCACCTGGTGTGAGCACGTCACCCCAGAGGCAACAAGTTGTCCCGTGGGGGCACTTGCTATCACCCCGTGACAGATGGTCCCACCAACATCAGCGCCCCAACTGCCTCGTATCTGTCTCGTAGTCGTACTTCGGGGCACTTGCTCACACGTGCTATCACCAGCACCACAACGGGATTCCAATGTCGCTCGAAAAGGTACTAGCAGTCCTTAATCCCGCCCAACGCGAAGTCGTGGACCTGCGTCAGCACTGCCTCGCCGTGGCGGTACCTGGAGCTGGAAAGACGGCGACGATCGCTGCCAAGACCGCAGTCCTGCTTGCGGATCCGCATGTGACTGTGGGCGCAGTGACGTTCAGTAAGGACGCCGCGGTCGAGCTTCGCGAGCGGATACTCGCGCTTGCCGGATCAGCGACGAAGAGGCGACTGCTTGCTGGTACGTTCCATTCTCTCGCCTATAAGCAGCTTGGACGGCGCGACGGCGGCAGCGCGCCAGACGTCGCCACCGATGGCGATCGTACCGGGCTTCTGATCCAGGTTCTCTCTGACCTAGGGTTGGACTGGAAGGTGGAGGACGCCATCGCGGCGGTTGAAGCGATTAAGACCAACTTCGGCCAAGTGCAAAGCGGCAGCGCCGAAGAAGTGCTTTACCGTGGCTACCAAGATTCACTGGAGCGAAACGGCAAGATTGATTTTCAGGACATGCTTCGGCTAGCCGTGGAAGGCATGCAGAACGGCACCATCGAGCCGTATCCGTTCAGGTACCTCCTGGTCGACGAATTTCAGGACACTGACCCTCTCCAATATCAGTGGATCGCCTCGCATGCTCAGGCCGGATCGATTGTGACCGTTGTTGGCGATGATGATCAGAGCATCTATGGCTTCCGATCAGCGTTGGGCTTCCGCGGAATGGAATCCTTCATTCGTCAGTTTGACGCGCAGTCAGTGGTGTTGGGCAACAATTATCGCTGCCACGCAGAGATTCTTGGGGCGGCGGACCGAATCATCCGGAATAACCGCGACAGGATCCCAAAGGAACTGGTTGCGTACAAGGGCCCCGGCGGGAAGGTTCAGTTCCAGCGGTTCGCTGACGAGTATGCCGAGGCTGTCGCAGCGATGGAGCATCTGACGGCGGCGGTAAGGAATGGCCAATCGGCGGCAGTCCTTGCCCGGACCAACCGCATTCTCGACCCCGTCGAGGCGATATGCCGATCGCATGGCGTCAAGTATTTTCGGGCGTCCGGCAAGTCGATTCTGAACCGGCCTGAGGCCGCCCTCATGTGCAATCTTCTGGAACTGGTCCAGAGGACGAAGAGTACCGGTGTGGACGCGCTGCTGTCCTTTGTCGGGATTGATACCCAAGAACTACGGCTCCTGCACAGCAAGGGCCGCGCGAATACAGAACAGCGCCAAAGAAAAGAGCTTCTGGAACTGGGCCTTTCGGAAGCATCGGCGGATCGCTATCGGGAACTTATGAAACGGCTTGTCGAGTGGCGAACGCTCTGCGACCGGCAGTTTTATTCGCTGGTGCTGGAAGGAGTGTACGAATGGATGATGCACCAGACCGACTCTGATCCTGCCCGCCGGGCCACGACCACGACGTTCGACGTACTGTCCCGGCTCAATGGTCCATTTTCCGACAGGCTGGAGTTCCTGCGCCGCAGCAACAATGAGCCGGCGCCGGATGCGTTGATCCTAACAACCATGCACAGCTCCAAGGGGCTAGAGTGGGATCGGGTATGGATCATCCGGGCCGAGGAAACCGTTGTGCCCGATGAGAAAAGCACCGAATCGGAAGAGCGTCGCTTGTTCTACGTAGCAGTGACGAGAGCACGTGAGGATCTGCGGCTATCGATGGCCAAGAAGAATCCGACCTCTCCCTTTGTCTTAGAGGCAGGCCTTGATGCGTTGACCACTACATGACGACGCAAAAGATGTAGCGCAGTGATCCGGTATTTTTGCGACCTGCAAACGGGAAAAGTGCAAGGAAGGATGACCTTGTCGTGTTTGATGAAAAGTAATCCCTAAATCGACCTGAGGGCCTTCTACTTGTCCGCCACGTACAAGTACGACTCGGCCTCGCGGATTTCCAAGGAAAAGTGAATGAGACTTCAACCAACGAAAAAAAACCTGGAGCTGCAAGACTTATACCCTGCAGGTACATAGTTGCAGTGGGGAGCCGCCAGAGACCTATCAGGCTGCTGAAGTACTCATCGCGCTAGCGATGAGTTTTTCCCCGCAAGGCGGGGAGCGCTGTTTTTCACAATCCGGAAGCCGGACGTCACTGCCTCGGCTTTTTCCGCGTTTTGGCGCCCATTCCGGCCTCATTAGCGCGATTACTGCAACTGCGGACGGATTTGTCCCAGCGAGCGCATGCGCACGAGGTGGTAGGCGGCCATGCTCAGCACAAACATCTGATCGACTTTCTTCAGACCGCGCACCATCACCTGACGCATGCGCCCCACGGTCTTGACCCACCCGAAGCCCTGTTCGATCAGCTTGCGCTTTTGTTGCGAGACGGCATAACCGGCGCTGGAAGCAATGGCATCAGGAACGGCCGAGCGACGACCCGATGTGTTCTGCGCCACGTGGGGCGTCACCTTCATTTCCAGGCAGGCCTCAATGAACTCGTGCGCGTCATAGCCCTTGTCCGCGCCCACGGTGACTTCCACATTCAGGTCTTCAATCACCTGCCTGGCATCGTTAAGCATGACCTTTGCGGCCTCCCGCTCGGCGTGTCCGTCCGCCTTGGTCACCATGGCGCTAACCACCAGGCCATGGCGGTTGTCGCTCAGGGTATGACCCATGTAGCGCAGCTCACTGGATGTCTTGCCCTTGCGGTAGAGCTTGGCATCGGGATCGGTCTTGGATTCGTGTGTCTCGTTGCTGCGCTTGCGACCTTTGAAGCTGCCGCCGGCGTCATCGTCTTGGTCGTCGCCATCCTTGCGCACGAAGCTCTTGTGGCCTGCCCACGCCTGTATCAGCGTGCCGTCCACGCTGAAGTGCTCACCCGACAGCCAGTTCTTCTTCTGCGCGATGGCCAGCACCTCGTTGAAAAACTGGATCACCGCATCATGCTTGATCAGTCGCTCGCGGTTCTTGGTGAAGACCGTGGGCACCCAAACTGAGTCGTCCATCGACAGCCCGATGAACCAGCGAAACAGCAGGTTGTATTGCGTCTGCTCCATGAGCTGGCGCTCAGAGCGAATGCTGTAGAGCACCTGCAGCAGCATGGCCCGCAGCAACTTCTCCGGCGCGATACTGGGGCGGCCACCCTTGATATCGGCCTCGTACATCTGCGCGAACAGCCGGTCCATCTTCACCAGCGCCTGGTTGGCCATAGTCCGGATCGAGCGCAGCGGATGGGACTGCGGCACGAAATCCTCCAGCCTCCGCATAGTGAACAAGCTTTCCGTGAAGGTATCTGCGCCGCGCATGAATGTGGGATTGGATGGGATCCTCAAAGCAACGCTTCAGCCAGTCGTCGCGCTGACGTCCGCTGGAGGTATTTCAGCGGCCTGCTAGCTTGCTTGAGCGGAAATGACTCTTTACTGTGGTGAGGTGACAAGCCCCCGATTTCATGTGCCATAAAATCCCCATGATCTATTGGGTAGTTTGACCATTTCAGGCTCCGATGGCGTTATCGAAATATTAAATTTGTATGACTGTAGTTTCCAAAACGCCTTGGCCCCTTTTTCGTGCTTTCGACACCTACTTCAAACTGAGTTCTTCGGCACAACATTCCTGACTATAGGATCTTTCCTCATCTCATTAGATCTTGATTTAGATCAAGCAATGACGAGTTGAAGTCGATCGTCCTATGTCTTCGCATAGCTTGGCATATAAACTTTTATCTCTATCTCTCTAGGAGACGAAGCACGAACAAATGACGCTTCATAAATTTGTTATTTGATTGCATGAATTCATACCCCACAATTTAGCCTAGGATCGTCTGCATTTAGCATCAAAGTGTCATGAAATTTCGTTTTTTTAATTCATGGAGAGTGCCATGCGCAAGAGGATTAAAAAATTGGGGGTCGTTGGTTTAATGACGGCGACCGTGCTGTTCGGCGCTATGCCTGCATTCGCAGCGGAAATGGAGGGCTGGTCCGATAACTGTTTGTTCTTGGAGATCGGAAAGGGTGATTTTAGGATTTGTTTGTAACGCTGACAGGGCATAGAGCTGCAGCGCTGATATCTATCAAGGGCAGCGTCATCAGAACGCACCAATGTTAGCTGAATAAACCTTCCACATGCCGCTTTTTGTCTGATTGTGCAGCGAGTGGAGGGCTCCCCTCCCCTGGCGCAGACCGGTTGGTTTCTTGTTCAGCAAGGAATACCGGGGAAGGCGGCGCGGATTCTTGAAGAAGACGGGATTTTGAGGCCCGTATTCCCCGTTCCGATAGCCGAAGGCCCGGGACCTGTCAGAAATTTTGTGTTTAGGGCATAACATGTCGCCAAGGAGCATGTATGCCACGCAAAACCAAGACCAGCCAGGCCGCCGACCGTGAGCTGCCGACCATTCCCGAGGACCTGATTGCCCATTTCGTTAAGGGTCCGATGACCGCCGAGGCGGTGCAGGACGCCTCGATGGCGTTCAAGAAGGCCCTGATCGAGCGCGCCCTGGGGGCCGAGCTCGGCCATCATCTGGGCTACCCGGCTGGCGCCGAGCGCCCGGCCGGCACGGCCAACCAGCGCAATGGCAAGAGCGCCAAGACGGTTCTGACCGACGACGGGCCGCTGCGGTTAGACATCCCTCGCGATCGCGACGGCAGCTTTGATCCGATCCTGATTCCCAAGCACGAGCGGCGCTTCACCGGGTTCGACGACAAGATCATCGCCATGTATGCGCGCGGCATGACCTTGCGCGAGATCCAGGCGTTTCTGGCCGAACAGTACGGCACCGAGGTCTCGCCCGAGTTCATCAGTTCGGTGACCGATGCGGTCATGGACGAGGTCACCGCCTGGCAGGCCCGTCCGCTGGAGGTGATGTACCCGGTGGTGTTCTTCGACGCGCTGCGGGTCAAGATGCGCGAGGACGGCGTGGTGCGCAACAAGGCCGTCTACCTGGCCTTGGGCGTGCTGCCCGACGGCACGCGCGACATCCTGGGCCTGTGGATCGAGACTACCGAAGGCGCCAAGTTCTGGATGAAGGTGTTCAACGACCTGAAGACCCGGGGTACCCAAGACATCCTGATCGCGGTGACCGATGGCCTTAAGGGCATGGAACAGGCCCTGGCCGCGGTGTTCCCGAACACCACCCTGCAGACCTGCATCGTGCATCTGATCCGCAACAGCCTGGAGTACGCCAACTGGAAGGAGCGCCGCGCCGTGGCGGCGGCGCTCAAGCCCGTGTACACGGCCCCCACGGTCGAGGCCGCGCTGGCCGAGTTGGCGGCCTTCGAGAACGGGGAATGGGGTCGGCGGTATGCACCGATCGGCGCATCCTGGCGTCGCGCCTGGGATCAGGTGATCCCGTTCTTTACGTTCCCGCCGGCGATCCGCAAGATCATTTACACGACCAACGCGATCGAGAGCATCAACGCGCAGCTGCGCAAGATCATCAAGACGCGCGGTCACTTCCCCAGCGACGAGGCGGCGACCAAGCTGCTGTGGCTGGCGCTGCGAAACATCACGGTGAAGTGGGGCAGTTCAACCCATGACTGGAAGGCTGCCATGAACCAGTTTGCGATCCTCTACGAGGAACGCTTCACCCACCCTTATCGTTAAGATATTGCTGGCTCACCGTTCCATCGACGGTGAGCCTTTACCTGCCCTGCACACAAAAAAACTGACAGGCCCAAGGCCCGGAGGTTCCGGGATAACCTGGATGCGACCACGGACCTTGCGCTGAGCCACATCGGAACCATGGTGAACAGCAAACAGACGGCCCCGTGCCACCGTCCTGCAGAGGCTAATGGGGAAAGCCTGGGAGAACGACATCCTCGGCAGCTTACGCGCCACTGGTCATGCTCACGCAATCGCGTCAGCCCGCGCCAGGGCGAGCGTTCCCAGAGGCCGCTGTCCCAATCACGAAGGCGACGCCAGCAAGCACTGCCTTCCACAATTCGCTATTGACCTTCTTCCGTGCCATGACGCATAGCCACACTCAACGGGCAGATGACGACGACACGGTTTTGTTAGCCACACTTAGCACCGCAAGAGCGCGAAGGAATTGCCCATCTTTGAGGTCATTTCCTTATACGGAAGTCATGACTCTTCCCTCAGTGTTTGAATAGTGAGCGCGGCGTCCATGGTTCGCTGCATGCCGATCCAGATCGTCTTGGCGCCGGGCTCGCCATCGTTCTTCCGCCCAAGGAACCCGCCCAGGGAAGCAACCAACCGAATCATCTGATTGAGTGTGACCGGTGTCTTCGGGCGAGCTTTCTTGGAGAGCACGTATGCCCCCCGAATCTCGTCGGCATCGAAGAACAGCGACGCATCCAGATCCGGACAGGTTCTGCCCAACCGCATCAGGCGGGCAATGCGCCATGCCACCACCATATACAACGCCAAGGCCCGCTCCACACGATCCATGTGCGATAGCTGTAGCGCCTCGACCTTGCAGCCGGTCTTCAGGACATGGAAGAACATCTCGATCTCCCACCTTGCCCGATACCATTCAACAAGTTTGTTGACCGCATCAGCGTCCTGCGCTTCTCGGTTCGTCACCAATCGCCAAACCACTGGCTTGACGCCTGCGGGCGCTTCGATCTCCCTTGCCGCCACACAGGTGAACTCCGCTCCGACCAGACCCGGCAGCTTCATACGCTGGGCGCGTAGTTCCTGTTTGACCTCGCGCGCCTTCTGGCCTGCTCGCCCTGGCAAGATAAAGGTGATTTCCCCGAGTACCGGGCTGGCGTCGACGCTATCCCACAACTTGCCGCCCTCGGCCAGGTTGCGGTTGTGTTGGCTGCGGATCAACCAGTCGGCCGGTTGGCCAAGTTCCTGGGCGCGCGCCATCAACTCGGCAATATCACCCTCGCGGTCTGTCACATACACCAGCCGTGTCTGCGGCAATAGCGCGGCTTGCTCCGCAACCCGTTCATATCCTTCAATCCAGCGTACGCTTTCCTTGATCCCGCCCCGGTTGCCATCGGCGTCCTTGGGCTCCCGAGCCCACATCCAGGCATCGATCACCCCCAGCGGCTCGCGGTCAGGCGTCACCGCGTAGGTCGGATGCAAAAACATGCCCCGCTGGGCTTCATAGGTCAACGGACCCAGCCCGTCGATCTCCTGGCCATTAAAGTTCAATTCGGTTGTATCAGCGATGCACAGCACCACCGGAAACTGCGCGGCCCTCGCTGCAGTGCGCTCCCAATGCGGCTGCATTACGTCCCGCCAATCGATCTGCTCATTGCCGAGAAACCGATATGCCGCGATGGTTTGCGACCAGTCATCGCATGCGCCGGGGATGCTCGCCGTCGGCAGAGCCGCAAACCGCTTGAGCAGCTCCTTGGCGCGCCGATCCCGCCCCGGATCACCAAGATCCAGACTCTCGAATTCCTCGTCCACCCATGCCCCCGACTCGTTGCTCATTGCTGCGCGAAAATCCGAGAGTAAACGCGAGTCTGGCGAAGTTAACAACCCCCTTACCTCGAAATTCCCGGGACTTCAAGCTCCAAGCCTCGCCGCGGAGACGGTCCTACTTCCGTATAAGGGGATGGGTTGAACGCACCAACGACCAAGGTCTTCCATCCACCGACGCTCTCTTCGGCAATGAGTATCCTTGGCGGAATCTACATAGGGCTGTTTTTTTAGATAGCCGATAACCGCGTTGACGTCCTTGGCCGCATCCATACCGCTTGCCACGGCATCGCATCCGTGCCGACGGAGGTAGCCTTCCGAATTACCATAGCCACGCATCATGGGCTCGGCCACGACATATCCGCGCGACAGCAAATAGCCCGTCGCAAAATTAAAACGAAATCGTGTGGTTTTCCAGGAATGAGCCGTGGTTTAGTACCGCAAGAAATGGACTCGGACCCGGCCGGGTGTACAGCGTGACTTCGAGCTTGACCGGATCGTCGGGATTTCCTTCCACCAGAATCACCCGCTCGCTTTTCTGCACGACCTCTGGAAGATGCTGCTTCGGTTCCCTCTCAGCGAGGGGCGCACAGGCCGCGACGAGCAAGGCCCCCGAAGGCCAGAAGCAAAGAGAGATGCTTTGACATGGATTTACTTTCTCCCTTCGCAAATGCCGTGGCGGTTTCGTTCATCGTTCCACCTGTACATTGTTCATGCCAAGCCGCCCCAGGCTGCCCGCCAGCCGCAACCGCGTGGCTTTCCAATCGGCCAGTGCCTGTACGCGCTGCTGCTTGGCATTGGCCAGCGCCGTTTGCGCATTCAGCAGTTCGAGAATATTGCCGACGCCGGCCTGATAGCGATGTTCGGCAGCGTTAAAGGATTGCTGCGCAGTATCGAGTAGCGTTGCGCTGTACTTCACGCTGTCCGTGGCGGTTCGAACGGCCTGATAACTGCTCCACACCTCCAGCCCCACCTGCTGGCGCGCAGCATCCAGACCGTCGTGCTCGCGTTCGAGCTGTGCCTGGGCCTGATGGATCCGGTACAAACGGCCAAAACCTTCAAATAACGGGATCGTGAGCTGAATCCCGACATACCAGTCGCGTCCGGTAGCCGGAAAGCTCGGGACGCCGAGCCCTAGCGTAGCTGGCTGATTGTTCAGGCTGTAGCGGGATACCAGGCCGAGGCTGGGCATGCCCTCGGCGCGCGTCTGGTCAACCCTGGCCGCCGCCGCATCCACCTGGGCCTCGGCGGCCATCACGCTTGGATGTGCCTGCCTGGCGCCCTCGATCAACTCGCCAACCGCCTGGGTGAACTGCGCGTCCGTCCTCACCTCGTCGCCCACACCGGGCAGGGTGAGCGGCACGTCCGGCGATAGATTCATGTCAGCAGCGAGCGTGCCAACGGCGGTTTGCCACTGGCCGTCCGCCTTGGCGCGGTTTAGTACCGCCTGCGTATAGGCCGTCTGTGCCTGCAAGGCATCCGAGATGGGCGCCACGCCTTTGTCCACCCGCCCCGAGGCCGCGCGGAGGCTGTTCGCCGCCATCGCCTCCACATCGCGCGCCGCAACCAAGGCGCCCGCACTCGCCTGGGCCGTGTAGTAATCCTTGGCCGTGGTCACGAACAGGCTTTGCACGGTGGCATCCTGCGTTGATTGTGCGGCAGCCAGCAATGCCGATGCGCTGCTCACGGCAGCGCTACGCGCACCGAAATCGTAGAGCACCCAATTCAATGCCACGTTGCCGGTGCCCACATTGGCGAGCGTGGCCGAACTCAGATTCGGATGCCTGGTCACATCCGTCCTCGCCCCGTCTCGCACGTACTGCCCGGTGCCGTTCACGGTCGGCAAGTAGCCTGCCCGCGCAGTCCCCACGCCAGCGGCCTGGGCCTTGACATCGGCCCAAGCCTGGCGCGTCTTTGGGTTGACGCATAGCGCCCGTTCGACGGCCTCGCCCAGGAGCAGCGGCGAGACTGGCGGCCCGGCCCGACATCCGGCGATGTCCGGAATGAGCGCGCCGGCAGGGGTGGCCGGAAGGTGCTGCTCCGCGCGCAGCGGGTCGAAGGCCTGCGCGTCCTGGACCAGCCCCCATAGCCCGGCCAGGATGAGGGTGAGCGGGATGCGTCTAGCGTTCACGCAAGCTCTCCTGAGCGGCCTCGATCACGGGGCCTAGGAAGTATTCGGCCACCGTGCGCTTGCCGGTACGGATATCCGCCGTAACCGCCATGCCAGGCGTGAGCGCGATCCAGCGGTTCTCCACCCGGATGCGGTTAGTGGTGAGGCGAATACGCACCGGAAAGGTGAGCCCAAGCTTCTTGTCGTTGGTAGCGTCATTCGACACGGAGAGCACCGTGCCCTCGATGAAGCCATAGCGGGAATAGGGAAACGCCTCCACCTTGACCGCGACAGCCTGGCCCACGTCCACAAAACCGATATCCTTGTTTTCCAGTTGTCCCTCGACCTCCAGCGTGTCGTCGGGCACGATTTCCATCAGCGCCTGGGCCGTGGTCGCGACACCGCCCAGTGTGTGCGCGGCGAGTTGCTGCACCGTGCCGGCCACGGGCGCGGTGAGGCTCATCAGTTCCTGGCGCGTCTGCGCCTTGGTCTCATCGTTGCGGCTCTGCGCCCCCTGCTGGGTGTGTTTCTCCAGCTCATCGAGCTGGTCATGCCGAAACTTCGAGGCTAGCGCCCCCAGTTCGGCCCGCTGCTCGGCGATACCGGCCGTAAGCTCCAGCACGTGGGCACGCTGGGCCGCCAGCTCGTTCTCCAGGTCCAGGGCCTTCTGTTCCTTGTCCAGGTAATCGTGACGCGCCACATACTTGTCAGCCACCAGCGCCTTATAGTCCATGGCCTGCTGGCGCGCAAGCGGCGCGGTGGCCTGTAACCGTGCCACTTCGGCCCGTGTGCTGTCCCGCGCCGCCTCGCGCTTGTGCAGCTCTGCCTGCGCGCTGTCGATGCGATCCTGATACTCGCGCCAGGCGCCATTGGCCAGATGCTGGGCTTCGCGCATTCGGTCTTCCGACGCGCCATCCACCTGCACAACCTGCGGCGGTTGTTTGATTTCCTGCGCGCCAAGCAGCGCCCGCGCACGGGCCGCACCGAGGCCGGCATCGACGCGGGAGAGGTACGCCTTGTCCGCATCGGCGGCGGCCTGAGTGGTGTCGAGCTTCACCAGCAACTGGCCCGCCGCCACGCGCTGGCCATCACGCACGAGGATTTCGCGAATGACGCCGGTCACCGCCGGCTGAATCACCTTCACCCGCGCATTGGGTACAAATTTCCCCTTGGCAGTTACCACGATATCGAGCTTGCCAAAGATGCCGATCAATAACACCAGTCCGGTTAGCGCCACAATGATTCGCATTGTCCAGCGGGGCGCCGGATGCGCTGGCGTTTCCGCCAATTCCAGATGGGCGGGGAGAAATGCCAGTTCGTGCGGGGTCCGACTGGGCGCGTCCAACTCGCGACGGATGTGCCAGGCCGCCCGGAATACGCTGGCGTAGCGGCGCAGCGGCTCACGCAGCGCCGCCCATTGGGATACGCCGGGGGTACTCATAGTCCGCTGTCCTGTAACGAGACGAGATGGGCATAGTAGCCACCCAGTGCCAGCAACTCCTCATGCCTGCCCCGTTCCACGATACGGCCGCCGTCCATGGCAATGATCTGGTCGGCGTGGCGCACGGCGGTGAGCCGGTGGGCGATGATGATCACCGTGCGTCCGGCGCAGATGGCCTTCATATTGTTTTGGATAATTCGCTCGGTCTCGAAATCGAGCGCACTGGTGGCTTCGTCGAACACCAGCACGCGCGGATTGGTCAGCAGCGCCCGTGCAATCGCCAGGCGCTGCCGCTGGCCGCCCGAAAGGTTGCCGCCGTGTTCACCGACCACCGTGTCGTACCCTTCCGGCATGTCGCAGATAAAATCGTGCGCTCCCGCCAGCTTCGCCGCTTGCATGACTGCCTCCAGCGGGGCGCCGGGATCGGTGAGCGAAATGTTGTCGCGGATCGAGCGATTGAACAGCAGGTTCTCCTGCAACACCACGCCGATCTGGCGGCGCAGCCAGGAGGGATCGGCCAGCGCGAGGTCGATGCCATCTATACGCACCGCGCCCTGCTCCGGCAGATAGAGTCGCTGTAGCAGTTTGGTGAGCGTGCTCTTGCCTGAGCCCGAGCGCCCGACAATACCCACGACGTGGCCGGTGGTGATCCCCAGGCTCACGCCATCGAGGATCGGCGGGCCGTCCGCGCGATAGCGGAAGCGGATGTTCTCGAACACGATGCTGCCCTTGATGGACGGCGGCGTTTGCCGGCTTTGCGCCAGCTCCGTGCGCGTATTCAAGATGTCGCCGAGGCGGCTCATGGATATACCGACTTGCTGAAAATCCTGCCACAGTTGCGCGAGGCGCAGCACCGGGGCGCTCACGCGCTGCGACATCATGTTGAAGGCGATCAGCGCGCCCACGGTCAGCTTGCCGTCGATGACGAGCTTGGCTCCAAAAAACAGCGTGCCGAGCGTCACCAGCTTCCCCACCAATTGAATCGCCTGCTGCCCGACGTTGCCGAGTGAGGTCACACGGAAGCCCGCCGCGACGTATGCCGCGAGCTGGGTTTCCCAGCGTTTGACGAACTGCGGCTCCACGGCCATGGCCTTGACCGTTTCGATCCCGGACACCGATTCCACGAGGAACGATTGGTTATCCGCGCCACGGGCGAACTTGTCGTTCAGGCGCTTGCGCAGCAACGGCGTAATGAAGGCGGAAATCGCACCGTAGAGCGGCAAGGACAGAACCACCATCAGCGTGAGCCAGACGCTGTACAGGCACATGACAGCGAGGAACACCACAGAGAACACCAGATCGATGAGCGCGGTCAGCGCCTGGCCGGTCAGGAAATTTCGAATGCTTTCCAACTCCCGCACGCGTGCCACGGTGTCGCCCACACGCCGCGCGCCGAAATAGGCGAGTGGCAAGGCTACAAGATGGCGAAACAGGCGCGCGCCCAGTTCCACGTCGATACGGTTGGTCGTGTGCGCGAATACATGGTTGCGCAGGCCCGTGAGCAACACCTCAAATACCGAGCTGACAAGGAGCGCCAGGCACACCACGTTGAGGGTGCTATAGGTGCGGTTCACCAGCACCTTGTCCATCACCACCTGGAACATCAGTGGCGACACCAGCCCGAACAGTTGCAGCGCCATCGAAACGCCGAGCACTTCCAGCAGCAGGCGGCGGTACTTGACCACCGCCGGGATAAACCATGAGAAATCGAAGCGAGCCAGCTCGCCTGCCAGGGAGGCGCGCGAGGTGAAAAGCAGGATGCGCCCGCTCGTACGCGCCACTATCTCTTCGATCGGCTTGGGTGCGGGCGCCGACATGCCGGGCTCCAGTATCAGCGCGGTCTTGCCATCGGAACCGGCGAGAATGAAATGCCGGCCCGCACTGTCCAGCACCAAGGCCGGGAATGGGGTCTTGCCAAGCCGATCTGCCACCAGCGCCACTGCTCGGGCTTTCAGGCCCATGCCACGAGCGGCTAATACCAGATCGGCCTCAGAGAAGGACTCGCCACCGAGCGCGGCGGCATGGCGGATTTGCGCGGCATCCGTAGCAATGCCATGAAATCGTGCGATGAGCACGAGCGCAGCCAAGCCGGCATCGTCGAGACGCGCCAGGTTTTCGTTCGAACCCATGGATCAGTGCGAAATTGTTCTTGTTAGACGGGGTGGCTATCGACAAGCGTAGAAAAACCGGCGCCCTCGCAAGGGCGCCGTCTGCTACCGTCGGGGTGACGTATCAATGAGCCGCCAGTTGCAGTGTGGTTTGATCCTGGGGCAGCGCCTGCGCAACGATGCTACCGGCTGCGTCCGGCGCATACGCGGCCATTGCCTGAATCAACTGATTCACTTGTTTTTGGGCGAAGGTATCCGCCGCGCTAGGCGTCTGGCCGTTGCCCGGATTGAACATCAGATTGACCCCGGCAATGTCGCCCGTGGTGCCATCGGCGCGCGTGTACGTGCCGTCATCCAGGATGGTGTTGCCGTTGCTGTCCTGGCTGATGTGCGTGGCATCCAGGTTGATCCCTGCAATACCCAATTGGTCGAGGGTGTACAGTTGCCCGCTCTGGAACTGGCCGGTGCCTGTCGTATCACCCCACACCTTGAGGGTCTGCCACGTTGCCACGTTGGCGCCCACATTGAAGACGTTGTTGCTGGTGCAGACTAGGTCATTGGCACCGGTGTTGATGGTGTTGTTTGTACCGTTCGCCGTGACCGTGACATTATTGCCGGCGTTAATGGTGTTGCCAGTGCCGTTCACTGTAGCGGTGGCGCCATTCAGAAGATTAACGGTTGCATTATTCGCATTGACCGTCGCACTAGTATAGACATTTTCGGTAAGCAGATTGCCAGATGGATTCGTAACGGTCGACGTGCTCGGCGCTGTTCCAGTGAACTTTACCTGGATCGTATTACCGGATGAGTAGTTCTCCGACATCGAACCAATCTGATTGGTCGCGTTGTTGTTCGTAAAGGTGACCGATTGAAGGGTTCCAGGCGCGGGAGCCTGTGCGCCACTGGCTGCGCCGTAATAATTGAAGTAGGCCTGCCAGTTAACACTGTTCGGCAAGGTCGCATAGACGCCCATTGCACTATCAATCAGAATCTGCCGATCAGAACCGATAAGGCTACTGGAGCGAATATCCGTGGCATGTTGCGTATCAAGTAACGACTGAAGCCCGGTACTACTAACGCTACCATCAGGATTCGCCTTATACTCGCCCGCCAAATAAATCTGCGGACCATTATTGCTCAGAATCTCCCGCTGAACCACCCAGTTGTTATAGACTGCTTCGCCCTCTTGATGCAGGCCGACCATGGCGCTCATCGCATAGGCGTCTGGACTACTGGACGGAACTGCATACGCCGATTTGAAGTCAGTGTCGGCTTTCACATTCGCGAAATGACCGATCTCATGGGCCAAGCTACCGATGACCTCGCCATCCGGCCAAGTTTTCCAATTGCTAGCAAACGTAATTCCTCCCCCTTCCTTGAAGAACATGCTGCCATCGGGCCCTTGAACAATTGGGTTCAATGATCCCGCAGCAACTGCCGCCTGGTAATCCAATAGCTGGGACACAAGAGTTGGACTCTTGTTTATAAGTGCAATCTGACTCGTTGAGAGTCGGACGTTACCCCACATTGATTCATTGCCCGTGATAATCTGATTACTTGTCATGGTAACTCAACCATTTTCCTGTTTTGAAATAAACTGATATTTGTTGCACAGTCAATCGTAGAGAAGCCAACTATCAACTCAATCCAATTCTCCTTGTAATTGAATCCATAAAAATAGTCCTCACCCGGGTGATCATAATTTCTATGTGATATACCTCGACCGAATTTATCAAAGAGCACGCCACGAGTTATACATATATTATTTCGATCAAGATAATCACCAAATGACACCCTCGGCAGCCCTCCATCACTCGGCGCAAGGGTTCCATATGACGCGCTGGGAGTTGTTGAATAAAGAAAAGTTTCTTGAGACGCCGATGCGATCTTGAAATCCCGTCGGATTCCAATTAACTCATTAGTTTTCGGATGAAAGGCTTGATGCGGCTCTCCGTGGCTAAATTTCAGTCGAAAGCTTTCCGCCAATAGTTCGCTATTTGTTAAATCGCCATGCTCAATGACGTTATTGATCGCTGCGAGAAAAGCCTCCGGTGTTCTGGCAGCATCTGATGCCGACCGCGAGCCCGCGCAGCCATATAGGTAGCCAATGGAGATAGCAATAGCAAGCACTGTCGCTTTGCCTGAAAGATGGCGCCCATTACGCCTTCGATAGCTGATCATTTGAGCTTTATCACCTCCAAGTATGTTGACACCCAGCGTCAAACACGCAAATCTGGTCATGCCCTTAGGCACGCCTCCGCCATGCTGAATAAACTCAGAAAAAATGCACCGAATATTCGCACGAGCAAACCAGCCCATCATTTATTGCAGCACAGGCGGCCACACGGATTCTATAGTCGGACCTGAAAAATTCAGTCTGAGGGCCCAGCGTGGCTGGAGGGTGGATGATTCTGGTCGCCCCATCGGTTGACTGCGGCAATGCGGGCAAGGTCGATTGGCTGCATTCCTGGCGGATCGAGCCATACCTGTGAGCAGAGTCAAGACGAAAAAAAAGAACGCCCGCGGATGCCCAGGCGGGCAATTGCTCGCGGCAGCCAACGGAGATTGAAGCCTGCGGCACAGAGGATAGGGGACGGCGTTACCGATTTCGCCCTGACGCATGCCGTGATCCGCTTTGACATGGCCGATGACAGGCTCGACCGCCTGGCGACGTTTAAGCATTCTGCGCTGGCGACGATTCATGGTTTTGATTCTGCCGCGGTGAATCACCTTCACCGGCGTCACTTCGGCATCGACCCCGCGATAACCGAGGTCAACGATAGCAGTGTGGGGCTTGCGCGATCCCGGCAGGTCCTGAAGCAGGATAGCGGTTTGCTCGAGTTGGATGTGTAGTGTGTGACCATCGTAAGGATTGCCAGGAAAGCTGCGAGCACCGACGATGAGTCCCTGATTGGCAGTGATTGCCAAACTCACCTTCACACCGAACTCATACGGCTGGGGGGCTTTGCCCTTGGCGACACACTTCACCTCGGGTGCGTGCAGGGCGTAGAGCTTGTTCTTGTCCTTGACGCGTTGCTGCGCAATGCGTCGGGCACGTTCGAGCCAGGGACGCAGACGCTCTTGCTGGTCCTCGGCAAGCGCCGTCATCTTGTGTTCGATGTCCCGTAGTACGCGGCCGAGCACGGTGCGCTGACGCTTGAGCACGGTTCTCAGCAGTTTGAACTGCTTGGCATGCGCATAACCACCCGCACGAAATCGCAACGACTTGCCTTCCCTGCCAAAGGTCTGCTTGAACTCGATGCCGGCGCGTTTGGCCAGTTGCACCACCTTGGCCCGCGCTACCTCCAGCAGACGGCTGTCGGTCGGATAGGCAATGGCCTTCTCTTGCACCGTGGTGTCGACGACGACCCGTTCGAACTCAGCCGGTTTGATCACGTTCATTTGCACGGCGGCAGCAATCGTGGTGGCCAGCAGTTCCTCGACGCCAGCCTCACCCAGAGCCTGCCGGAAACGCACGAAGTTGGTCGGGTCACACGGCAGCCGCATCTGGAAGTACTCCTCGCCGCAGAAGTACTGCCAGTACACGTTCTCCGCCCAGCGCTCGCACACCGACTCGTCGCTCTCGTTGAAGGCATGCTTGAGGTAGAGCAGCCCGACCATCAGCCGGATCGGAAGGCGAGGCCGGCCTGCGGCACTGATGCCTGCACCAGCCACCGCCAACATCGGTCCGAACAAGTCCTCGCCGACCACGTTGCTGCCATCCTTCGCCTTGCGCGCAAGCACTGGCGCCAAGGCTGCCTCAATGCTGTTCCACGGCATCCGGCTCGCCAGCACTGCCAGCGGATGCCGAAGATCAGTCATCCCGTCCAGGCGGCTGCGAAAGAAGTCCGGTGTGCTCATCCGCAAGTTCCTCAAATCTCCCAGGATTCGAATCAGATTCATATTCGATCTGGGAGTTCGGCACGCAGCGAAATTTTTTGCTAAACCTTAGGGATGCTCTGCACAATTAGCCGGCGGATGTGCTTGCAATGAATCGTCGAGCCAGCGAGCATGTGGCGCATGAAACAAACTGACCTTGGACTGAACTTGTCGACCAAGCGCACCCGCAAGCGCGAATTCCTGGACGAGATGAACCGTGTGGTGCCATGGGCCGATCTGGTGATGCTGATCGCTCCGTACGCCCCGGAAGGCAAGCGCGGCCGTCCCCCGTTCGCGGTCGAGGCAATGCTGCGCATCCACTTCCTTCAGCAATGGTTCGGCCTGTCGGACCCGGCGATGGAAGAAGCGCTGCACGACGTGCCGCTGTATCGGGAGTTCGCCGGGCTGGACAACTGGACGGTGAGGCTGCCCGACGAGAGCACCATCCTGCGGTTCCGTCACCTGCTGGAGAAGCACAAGCTGGCCGCTCAGATCCTCGCGCTGGTCAACGACATCCTTCGCGACAAGGGATTGATGCTGCGCGCGGGCACGGTGGTGGACGCGACACTGATCAGCGCACCGAGTTCGACCAAGAATGGGTCGGGCGAACGCGACCCAGAGATGCACCAGAGCAAGAAAGGAAACCAGTGGTATTTCGGCATGAAAGCGCACATTGGCGTGGACGCCGAAAGCGGGCTGGTGCACACGGTGCGGGGCACGGCGGGCAAGGTCAACGACGTGGTTGAGGGCAACAGCCTGCTGCATGGAGAGGAAACCGACGCGTTCGGCGATGCGGGCTATCAGGGCGTGGAGAAGCGTCCGGACGCGCGGGCGGGCGTGAACTGGCACGTAGCGATGAAGCCAGGCAAACGTCGCGTCCTGGACCAAAGCAAACCACTTGGCGCGCTCGTCGATCAGGTCGAGCGAATCAAGGCGGGCATCCGGGCCAAGGTCGAGCATCCGTTCCGGGTCATCAAGCGGCAGTTCGGCTACACCAAGGTCCGCTATCGAGGGCTGAGGAAGAACACCGCGCAACTCATGACCTTGTTCGCACTGTCCAACTTGTGGATGGCGCGCGGCAAACTGCTGGCTGCCGGGGCATGAGCGCGTTTCTGGCTCACGCCGATGCCTCGCGCGCAGCCCGCGAATGCTGCTTCGCGCGTGCGAGATAGCTTCGCTCCGAGCTGATAGGTTGGCGTCGTGGCGCATTCAGCTTCCTGTTAAACGGCCAAGCACACTCGATTCGCGTTTGTGCAGAGTATCCCTAACCGAAAGGACTTGTGTCTACGGCGCCTGCCTCCGGTAAGATATTGCGTAGTAATTGCTGTTGAGCCATGTTGTTACTTCTGCCGATGGCCTTGAGCGGATCGCGCAGCACAGCTCTACCAACCTCCATGACGTCGCTCACCACTCGTTGATCGCAACTGCGTTCCGCCCCCCAGAAATTCAAGGCAGCCCATTTTGGGAAACTACAAGGGAGTGCTAGAAGCTGCGTTTCTGGCTCGCGTGTCACCAATGGAATGTTATAATCCAACAGCGAGCAGATGCCACCCGCTGAATGCAGTAGCGTTATCTGCGCATGCCAGGATGGCACCACCGTCTCTCGGTAGCCAGGCGTACCGGCCTGCCGGCTCAGGAAGGCACGTAACGGGCTGCCGGGTTCGCTGTCTTCTTGCAATAGGATCCAGGCATTCTCGCTCTTATCCTCGTTGACTCTGCGCGTGGCGCCGACGAGCCGACGCTGCGTTGCCACGATGTTATGCTGGCGCACACGCTCGGGATGGTGCCCGCTGTCGACGACGAAGGCGCAGTCTAATTCTCCGGCGTCAAGTAGACTGGCAAGCACCGCATCGGCAATCACCGGCCGCGTGACAAAAGTGTCTTGCGGAAACTCTTCGCCTAAGGCGAACAAGATTTCAGTGATGAGGGGATCGCCAATCGATGCCGAAAAGCCTATTGCTACGCGCCTACCACCCTCCTGACGCTTGGTCGTGACCTCCTCTCGGCGTCGAACCAAATCTCCCCATATCGCCAGGATCTGTCGCGCTATCTTTTCCAGACGTATCGCATGCGGTGTGGGCACAAGTATGCCGTTTCCTTTGAAGAACAAGGGGTCACCGGTGATCTCGCCCAAGCGATCGAGACTATAGGACACCGTGCTCACGCTGCGCTGGGTGCATGCTGCGACAGCCCCCAGGTTACGGTACTCCATAACGAGAACAAAGACTTGCAATAGCTTCGTGTTAACATGACGAATTTCCGATAGCGTAGTATTGGACATTCTACCAATATCACCATGCAATGGTGACGCGAGTCTAAAGGACGGGATGGGTATCCAAAAGAAAGATAGACATAAGTCTGGTCCCGTGAATTGATCTGAATCAAAACTTTGCAGACGTCGAAAGATCCTCGTGCACCCCCGGCGTCAGAATTGTTGTCGTGTCACCTGATTTCGATTGACCCAGTCTGGGGGCGGTAGAGTCAGAGTGAATGAGAGCCTATTCAGCAGAGAGAAAGGAAGCGCTGTTGCTCCGCATGATGCCTCCCGAGAACGCGTTGGTGTCAGCGCTGGCAAGGGAGACGGGGATCACGGAGCAGACGCTGTATGCTTGGCGTCGACAGATGAAAGCGCAAGGAGTCCCGGTGCCGGGAGATGGAAAGAACCCCGAGGTCTGGTCCTCGGAAGACAAGTTTGCGGTGGTACTGGAAACCGCGCCGCTCAATGAGGCGGAATTGGCCGAGTATTGCCGCCGCAAGGGTCTTTACGCGGAGCAGATCGCTGCTTGGCGCGAGGCCTGTCGCTCGGCCAATGCCAACGCCGGTGAGCAGGCGCGAGAGCAACTGCTCCAGTCCAAAGGCGACAAGAAGCGTATCCAGCAGCTTGAAAAGGAATTACAGCGCAAGGAGAAGGCGCTGGCGGAAGCGGCCGCGTTGTTGATCCTGAGAAAAAAAGTCCAGGCGATCTGGGGAGAAAAAGAGGACGACTGATCAGCGTCCCAGATCGCCGGTTGTGTATATCGTTGATTCGTGAGGCAGAACGCTCTGGCTGCCGGCTGGCGCAGGCTTGCGACGAGTTGGGTCTGAGCTTGCGCACCTTCCAGCGCTGGGTTCGGGAAGGCGACGAGGTGGTCGCAGATGCTCGCACCACCACTGAGCGGCCAGCGCCAGCCAACAAGCTAAGCGAGGCGGAACGCCAGCAGATTCTTGCCGTGGCCAACAGCGTGGAGTTTGCCAGTTTGCCGCCCAGCCAGATCGTACCGACGCTGGCGGACCGCGGCCAGTACGTGGCCTCGGAGTCGAGCTTTTATCGTGTCTTGCGTAGCGCGTCGCAGCAGCATCACCGCGGTCGTGCGCGCAAGCCCTCGGCCCGGGTGGTGACCAGCCATTGCGCCACCGGTGAAGTGCATCGGGCGGAGTCGGCGGAACTGGCGGCGCTGCTCATGCGGCGAGCCAGTTTGGCCGAAGGTCTGGCTGGACGTCCTCTGGTTCTGCACTCGGATAACGGCAGTCCAATGAAGGGCGCGACGATGCTGGCCACCCTGGAAAACCTGGGGGTGGTCGCTTCGTTCAGCCGGCCGCGCGTGAGCAATGACAACCCCTACGCGGGGTCGCTGTTCCGGACCTGCAAATACCGGCCGGACTACCCGCACCAGGCGTTCGACAGCGTGGACGAGGCACGCGCATGGACGCAGCGATTCGTGCGTTGGTACAACCATGAGCACAAGCCTAGTGCACTGAAATTCGTCACGCCGGCGCAGCGCCACAGTCGCCTCGCCCCGGTGGTGCTGGCGCACCGTGAAGCGGTCTATGCTGAGGCTAAGGCCAGAACGCCTGCGCGTTGGTCAGGGCCGACGCGGAACTGGAGTTTGGCCGACGAAGTCTGGCTCAATCCGGAGCAGATGGAGCTAGCAGAACTAAAGCAGGTTGCGTAAGGTGACGTGACAACTACGTTGACAATCGCCGTGCATGCGGGGCCGCTCATTGAATCGGCGGATTGTTATGCGTTTAGGTTCAAATACAAGCCAACGCCGGGGAAAGCGGCAAGAGCTCGCAAAGAGATTGCTTCGCTCTGGCCAGGTTTGCGTTAAACAATCGAACATGAATTTTCTGGACTGCTTTTCGAAGGGTTTTATCTCCGTGGCATCAGGCACCTTGGAGACCGCCTATCAGGCTGCTGAAGTACTCATCGCGCTAGCGATGAGTTTTTCCCCGCAAGGCGGGGAGCGCTGTTTTTCACAATCCGGAAGCCGGACGTCACTGCCTCGGCTTTTTCCGCGTTTTGGCGCCCATTCCGGCCTCATTAGCGCGATTACTGCAACTGCGGACGGATTTGTCCCAGCGAGCGCATGCGCACGAGGTGGTAGGCGGCCATGCTCAGCACAAACATCTGATCGACTTTCTTCAGACCGCGCACCATCACCTGACGCATGCGCCCCACGGTCTTGACCCACCCGAAGCCCTGTTCGATCAGCTTGCGCTTTTGTTGCGAGACGGCATAACCGGCGCTGGAAGCAATGGCATCAGCAACGGCCGAGCGACGACCCGATGTGTTCTGCGCCACGTGGGGCGTCACCTTCATTTCCAGGCAGGCCTCAATGAACTCGTGCGCGTCATAGCCCTTGTCCGCGCCCACGGTGACTTCCACATTCAGGTCTTCAATCACCTGCCTGGCATCGTTAAGCATGACCTTTGCGGCCTCCCGCTCGGCGTGTCCGTCCGCCTTGGTCACCATGGCGCTAACCACCAGGCCATGGCGGTTGTCGCTCAGGGTATGACCCATGTAGCGCAGCTCACTGGATGTCTTGCCCTTGCGGTAGAGCTTGGCATCGGGATCGGTCTTGGATTCGTGTGTCTCGTTGCTGCGCTTGCGACCTTTGAAGCTGCCGCCGGCGTCATCGTCTTGGTCGTCGCCATCCTTGCGCACGAAGCTCTTGTGGCCTGCCCACGCCTGTATCAGCGTGCCGTCCACGCTGAAGTGCTCACCCGACAGCCAGTTCTTCTTCTGCGCGATGGCCAGCACCTCGTTGAAAAACTGGATCACCGCATCATGCTTGATCAGTCGCTCGCGGTTCTTGGTGAAGACCGTGGGCACCCAAACTGAGTCGTCCATCGACAGCCCGATGAACCAGCGAAACAGCAGGTTGTATTGCGTCTGCTCCATGAGCTGGCGCTCAGAGCGAATGCTGTAGAGCACCTGCAGCAGCATGGCCCGCAGCAACTTCTCCGGCGCGATACTGGGGCGGCCACCCTTGATATCGGCCTCGTACATCTGCGCGAACAGCCGGTCCATCTTCACCAGCGCCTGGTTGGCCATAGTCCGGATCGAGCGCAGCGGATGGGACTGCGGCACGAAATCCTCCAGCCTCCGCATAGTGAACAAGCTTTCCGTGAAGGTATCTGCGCCGCGCATGAATGTGGGATTGGATGGGATCCTCAAAGCAACGCTTCAGCCAGTCGTCGCGCTGACGTCCGCTGGAGGTATTTCAGCGGCCTGCTAGGGCCGAACCTGGCGTCGAATTCGTGCCGTACCGCGCTGCGAACACAACCGGCAATCCTCATTTGGTTAGTTTGGCAATGCTAATGTTTGAACACCATCCCCTCGGGATATCAGATATCAGGAAATCCTTATTATAAATTAAAGAAAATCCGATGACATCTTCTGTAGGGTGCGATTAGTATCTGTATAGGGATTGGGCTAGACAGGCCCTCCTTGAGTTGGTGTATGTCTCCCCAAACAATGCGTCCTTTATAGCGCCCGACTTCCCGTCGGGCGTTTTTTTAACGTCTGTGTGCGGGTGTATTGTGCCGTATACGATGGCATCCCGGACACGCCAGTGGTAGGGGATCTGCTAATGGAGAACCAGGCAGCTCTGTCGGTATTTCCGGCGCGGAATCGTTAGGTAGTTCATTTCCGCTTCAGTTGAACTCGTACGACACCCAGCCATCTTCGTTAAACTAGAACGCCTTACCGATTCTAAGTATTTACACCGATAGGATTAAGAAGATATGCCAAAATTTCTAGCCATATTGGGATGTCTCACCTCCCTGATGCTGATGCTTGGATCCACCGTCGCGCAGGCTGCAACATGGTCTGTAACTTCGCCTTCAACTTCATCCTGCCATGAGCATACTCTTTTCGCGCGTTGGAGCTACGAGGGGTATACCTTAAACAATGACGTATGGGGGCCTTGCAGCGTTCCTCCAGTCGCAGTTGGTCCGCAGTCCTTTTGGGCTAATTCAAGTTTCGACTGGAGTGTCACATCAGACCAGCCTGACACGAACGGCATAAAGTCCTATCCGCACGTCGAATACTTTGTCAACAAGCCTGTCGGTTCGCTGAGGAAGCTCACTGCCACTATCTCAGCTACCACGCCCTCTGCTGGTGCATGGGAATCTACGTTGGATATCTGGGCAGACGCAAAACAGCACGAGATCATGGTCTGGCTGAACTACACGGGCACCTCGAATGGATGCGGTAATGTCAAGCCAATCTCGTACAACTGGACTGCTGAAGGTTGCGCGATTCCGCTCTACAGTAACGTTTCGCTGTCCGGTAGCACCTGGAATGTCTATGTCGGTACCAACGGCAAGAACGCCGTCTATTCTTTCTTACGTACAGCGAAGACCAACCAAACTACGATCGACGTGCTGGAGATTATGAATTACTTAAAGTCGCTGAACTATTTTGATGACGTGGTCGTCGGCGAGATCCAGTACGGTTTTGAAATTACATCCTCGGTCGGTGGGCTGAGCTTTGGGTCTAAGAACTTCGCCGTCACCGCTGAGTAATTTTAAGGCGGCATAAAATTCTGAAGTGCAACACCTTGTCAATTTGTAAGGTGTTGTGAATGACGAAGAAGAAGTCCTGAGCTTGCCCCCGAAAAAGGAATCCCTTGCTGAGCGTTTAAATTCATGCAAGGAGAGTCAAGAAGATGAGCAAGACGACGCGAGCGCGGTACACGCTCGAATTCAAGCTGGGAGCGGTTCGGCTGGTCAAGGCGGGCCAGAGCATTGCGGCGGAGGCTGCGGCGCTGGGCGTGCCAGGGCAGTCGATTTCCAACTGGGTCTAGGCCGAGCAGGAAGGCAAGCTCGGCGGGGCCGGCACGAAGCCGGTCCGCGCGGAGCAGATGGAATTGTCGAGAACTTCGTGCCGAAGTGGCACGTCTGAAGATGGAGCGTGTCATCCTAAAAAAGGCGTGCGCGTACTTCGCGAAGGACTCGACGTGAAGTACGCTTTTATCGAACGCAATCGTCACCACTGGCCGATTTCGGTGTTATGCGAGGTGCTGGAAGTCAGCCCCGCCGGCTTTCATCAACGGCGGCAACGCGCCGCTAAGGACAGGCCGCAGCGCAGCCGCGTGAGCGACGACGCGCTGCTGGTGCACATCCAGGCGATTCACGCGGAGGTCAAGGGCGAGTACGGTTGGCCGTGCATGTGGAAAGAGCTGGTTGCGCGCGGCGTACTGAAAGGAGCGCGTGCGCAAGCTGATGGTGCAACACTGCGTGCGTGCCCGGCACAAGCGAAAGTACATCGCGACGACGAACTCGAAGCATGGCCTGCCTGTCGCACCGAACCTACTGGAACGCAACTTCACGGCGCCGGCGCCGAATCGGGTCTGGACGAGCGACATCACCTACGTGGCGACGGCTGACGGCTGGCTGTACCTGGCCGTCATCATCGACCTGTTCAGCCGGCAGGTGGTGGGGCTGGTCGATGCAGCGGCATATGAAGGCCGAGTTGGTCACGGATGCGTTGCGCATGGCATGGTTCCGGCGTCGCCCCGATGCCAGCGTGATTGTGTATAGCGACCGTGGCAGCCAGTACTGCGGCGGGCTCTTCCAGGACACGCTCAAGGCGTACGGCATGCGTTCGTCGATGAGCCGGCCCGGCGATTATTGGGATGCGCCAACCGA
This sequence comes from Cupriavidus taiwanensis LMG 19424, assembly GCF_000069785.1. Taxonomy (NCBI): domain Bacteria; kingdom Pseudomonadati; phylum Pseudomonadota; class Betaproteobacteria; order Burkholderiales; family Burkholderiaceae; genus Cupriavidus; species Cupriavidus taiwanensis. The sequence continues at coordinate 221,594 of NC_010529.1, forward strand.
AAGCCTGTCGGGTTCGCTGAAGGTCGCACGACTGCACAGCCGGCGCTTCCCGACGCGGCGTGCCGCGATGGATGAAATCGTCGACTGGCTCGGCTTCTACAATGCTCGCCGGCTGCATTCGACATTGAACTACGTCAGCCCTATGACGTTCGAGAAGAATTGGGCCGCTGCCCAGCCAGGGCAAGCGGCCTGATGGCCTCGGCTATGGGATTCGTGAAACAGGGGCAAGCTCAGTCCTAGCAACTGCGGCCCGCCCATGTTCATCCCAGCGCGCCGGCACAAGCATATGTGTTGAACGCCAAACATCATTCATGAGCGGGATTCACGTCGAGCTTGTGCATGGAGGTTGACTGCCGAGGGCGATCTGGGACGCTTCGATGGCGTTCAAGAAGACCCTGATCGAACGTGCCCTGGGCGCTGGAGAGGTGGCGCCGTTTGTTCGGATAGAGATCCGGAGTTTTTAAGTGGAAGCGCTGTGGCAGTCAGGCTGCCGATTTGATCGCTGGCAGCGTGGCGAAGTATGCCTCATCCGGGGTCTGGTCCGCCAGACTGGAATGGGGCCGTCGTTGGTTGTACCAAGTTAGGTAGTTAGCGATAGAGCGGCGCGCATGGCTGACCGAGTCGTAGGCTTTCAGGTAGACCTCCTCGTATTTGACGCTGCGCCAAAGGCGTTCGACGAACACGTTGTCGCGCCAACTGCCCTTGCCGTCCATCGACAGTCGGATGCCGCGGTCGAGCACAGCGTCTGTGAACCCCGTCGCGGTGAACTGGCTGCCCTGGTCGGTGTTGACGATCTCCGGCGTGCCGTATTTCGCAAAGGCCTCCTCCAGCGCCTCGACAGCATGGCAGCTCTCCAGAGTGATCGCCACCCGGTGGGCCAGTACTTTGCGGCTCGCCCAGTCCACCACCGCCATCAGATACACGAAGCCCCGCGCCATCGGAATGTAGCTCGTGTCCAGCGCCCACACCTGGTTGGCGCGATCGATCGTCCGGTCGCGCAGTAGGTATGGCCAGATCTTGTGCGCCGCATGCTTGCGGCTCGTGTTGGGGCGACGGTACAGCGCCTCGATGCCCATGCGCTTCATCAGCGTGCGCACGTGCCGGCGGCCGACCGGGATGCTCTCCCGTCGCAACAGGCGGGCCAGCATGCGTGCGCCCGCGAAGGGATGCTCCAGATGCAGTTCGTCGATCCGGCGCATCAGCCTCAGATCCGCGTCGCTGATTGGACGCGGCTGGTAGTAGACGCTCGATCGGGAAATGTCGACCAGCTTGACCTGGCGGCTCACCGGCAGCGGGTGATCGCGGTCAATCATCGCTTTCCGCTCAGCAATCCCGCCTTGCCGAGCGCGTGCTCTAAAAAATCGTTCTCCAGTGTCAATTGGCCTATCTTTGCATGCAGCGCCTTCACGTCCACCGGCGGCTCGGCCGCAGTCTTGGTTTTGCCGCCGCCGAACACGTCCGCGGCGTGCTCCGCCAACTGTTGCTTCCACTCCGTGATCTGGCTCGGGTGCACGTCATACTGCTGGGCCAATTCCGCCAGCGTCTTGTCGCCCTTGAGCGCGGCCATGGCCACCTTGGCCTTGAAGGTTGCCGAGTGGGTCCGTCTGCTTCGTTTCGTCATCTTCTGGATCCTTTATGCCCGCCATTATGGCCGGCTCAGGCCCCAGCTCTTCCACTTAACCGACTGTCCGAATTTCCGCCGCCACCTCTGCGCGAGGGCCAGTACCTCGTTGAAGAATTCGATCACCGCATCGTGCTGGATCAGGCGCGCACGGTTCTTGGTGAATACCGTGGGCACCCAGACTGCATCGTCCATCGACAGCCCAATGAACCAGCGAAACAGCAGGTTGTACTGCGTCCGCTCCATCAGTTGACGCTCGGACCGGATGCTGTAGAGCACCTGCAGCAGCATCGCCCGCAACAGCTTCTCCGGTGGAATGCTCGGGCGACCGCCTTTGACCCATTTCCTTATACGGAAGTCATGACTCTTCCCTCAGTGTTTGAATAGTGAGCGCGGCGTCCATGGTTCGCTGCATGCCGATCCAGATCGTCTTGGCGCCGGGCTCGCCATCGTTCTTCCGCCCAAGGAACCCGCCCAGGGAAGCAACCAACCGAATCATGTGATTGAGTGTGACCGGTGTCTTCGGGCGAGCTTTCTTGGAGAGCACGTATGCCCCCCGAATCTCGTCGGCATCGAAGAACAGCGACGCATCCAGATCCGGACAGGTTCTGCCCAACCGCATCAGGCGGGCAATGCGCCATGCCACCACCATATACAACGCCAAGGCCCGCTCCACACGATCCATGTGCGATAGCTGTAGCGCCTCGACCTTGCAGCCGGTCTTCAGGACATGGAAGAACATCTCGATCTCCCACCTTGCCCGATACCATTCAACAAGTTTGTTGACCGCATCAGCGTCCTGCGCTTCTCGGTTCGTCACCAATCGCCAAACCACTGGCTTGACGCCTGCGGGCGCTTCGATCTCCCTTGCCGCCACACAGGTGAACTCCGCTCCGACCAGACCCGGCAGCTTCATACGCTGGGCGCGTAGTTCCTGTTTGACCTCGCGCGCCTTCTGGCCTGCTCGCCCTGGCAAGATAAAGGTGATTTCCCCGAGTACCGGGCTGGCGTCGACGCTATCCCACAACTTGCCGCCCTCGGCCAGGTTGCGGTTGTGTTGGCTGCGGATCAACCAGTCGGCCGGTTGGCCAAGTTCCTGGGCGCGCGCCATCAACTCGGCAATATCACCCTCGCGGTCTGTCATATACACCAGCCGTGTCTGCGGCAATAGCGCGGCTTGCTCCGCAACCCGTTCATATCCTTCAATCCAGCGTACGCTTTCCTTGATCCCGCCCCGGTTGCCATCGGCGTCCTTGGGCTCCCGAGCCCACATCCAGGCATCGATCACCCCCAGCGGCTCGCGGTCAGGCGTCACCGCGTAGGTCGGATGCAAAAACATGCCCCGCTGGGCTTCATAGGTCAACGGACCCAGCCCGTCGATCTCCTGGCCATTAAAGTTCAATTCGGTTGTATCAGCGATGCACAGCACCACCGGAAACTGCGCGGCCCTCGCTGCAGTGCGCTCCCAATGCGGCTGCATTACGTCCCGCCAATCGATCTGCTCATTGCCGAGAAACCGATATGCCGCGATGGTTTGCGACCAGTCATCGCATGCGCCGGGGATGCTCGCCGTCGGCAGAGCCGCAAACCGCTTGAGCAGCTCCTTGGCGCGCCGATCCCGCCGCGGATCACCAAGATCCAGACTCTCGAATTCCTCGTCCACCCATGCCCCCGACTCGTTGCTCATTGCTGCGCGAAAATCCGAGAGTAAACGCGAGTCTGGCGAAGTTAACAACCCCCTTACCTCGAAATTCCCGGGACTTCAAGCTCCAAGCCTCGCCGCGGAGACGGTCCTACTTCCGTATAAGGGGATGCCTTTGACGTTACTGAAAAAGGTGGATCAAATTTAACTCGCTTTGAGGCGATCAAGTTGAAGGAACAGAAACCTAGAGTGAGTTCGCGCAAACGTCTGGCACACTCCTTGCGCCAGCATTTGTTATGCGCAATATTGCGAGCGGCGATGGGTGGTCACCCGTTGCCAACCCCGAGTCCAGAAACAATGGCCTGAAGGACGGACTCCTGGACATTGGGGTCGGCGCAGAGGTTCTTTCTGATGGCACTAACTCAAAGCGATAAATCTATGGCCCTACGAATCTCCAAGACACTGATGGTCGTTGCCATCGCGCTCTTTGCCTCTTTGGTCGCGTTTAACAATATAACCGATTACTTTACAAATTTCGTCTTTATCCGTCATGTCCTTCTAATGGACACGACCTTTCCAAGTAGCAGAAACATGTATCGAACTATCACTTCGCCAATTCTGCATCATGTTGCCTATGTGTGCATTATCACACCTAGAGACTGTAACGGCGGTTTTTTGCTGGATGGGTAGCAATCGCTTGTGGTGTGCCCGGCATGATTCCCACATGGCCTTTCAGCGCGCGAAAGGCTTTGCCAACGCCGGGCTGACGCTAGGTTTTTTGAACATTGCAGGTTGCGTTCATGTCGATTGGAGGGGAATGGTTCGGTATGTGGATGTCGAAACAGTGGAATGGGATACCAGATGCGTTCCGATTTTTTATCACGATCCTGTCAGTGCTGATCTTTGTGAGCCAGGAGAATGATGCTTTAAAAAACCACGACAGAACCGGCCTATAGGCAGAAGCTCATTGACATGGGCTGCACCCATGACTGCAGCAACACTATTTGACGCCCTTAAAATCTGTGGCGAAATTAAATTAATGGCGGGCCTTAGAACGGTTATCCACGGGCTTGCAAACCGCTTGGTTGCGGCAGGTTTGGGTTCCCACGCTCCCACCTGATTCGCCGTTTCTGTTTCTTCGCTGTGCAGCCTTGCAGGGTGCCTTAACAGGCTGCTGAAGTACTCATCGCGCTAGGGATACTCTGCACAAACGCGAATCGAGTGTGCTTGGCCGTTTAACAGGAAGCTGAATGCGCCACGACGCCAACCTATCAGCTCGGAGCGAAGCTATCTCGCACGCGCGAAGCAGCATTCGCGGGCTGCGCGCGAGGCATCGGCGTGAGCCAGAAACGCGCTCATGCCCCGGCAGCCAGCAGTTTGCCGCGCGCCATCCACAAGTTGGACAGTGCGAACAAGGTCATGAGTTGCGCGGTGTTCTTCCTCAGCCCTCGATAGCGGACCTTGGTGTAGCCGAACTGCCGCTTGATGACCCGGAACGGATGCTCGACCTTGGCCCGGATGCCCGCCTTGATTCGCTCGACCTGATCGACGAGCGCGCCAAGTGGTTTGCTTTGGTCCAGGACGCGACGTTTGCCTGGCTTCATCGCTACGTGCCAGTTCACGCCCGCCCGCGCGTCCGGACGCTTCTCCACGCCCTGATAGCCCGCATCGCCGAACGCGTCGGTTTCCTCGCCATGCAGCAGGCTGTTGCCCTCAACCACGTCGTTGACCTTGCCCGCCGTGCCCCGCACCGTGTGCACCAGCCCGCTTTCGGCGTCCACGCCAATGTGCGCTTTCATGCCGAAATACCACTGGTTTCCTTTCTTGCTCTGGTGCATCTCTGGGTCGCGTTCGCCCGACCCATTCTTGGTCGAACTCGGTGCGCTGATCAGTGTCGCGTCCACCACCGTGCCCGCGCGCAGCATCAATCCCTTGTCGCGAAGGATGTCGTTGACCAGCGCGAGGATCTGAGCGGCCAGCTTGTGCTTCTCCAGCAGGTGACGGAACCGCAGGATGGTGCTCTCGTCGGGCAGCCTCACCGTCCAGTTGTCCAGCCCGGCGAACTCCCGATACAGCGGCACGTCGTGCAGCGCTTCTTCCATCGCCGGGTCCGACAGGCCGAACCATTGCTGAAGGAAGTGGATGCGCAGCATTGCCTCGACCGCGAACGGGGGACGGCCGCGCTTGCCTTCCGGGGCGTACGGAGCGATCAGCATCACCAGATCGGCCCATGGCACCACACGGTTCATCTCGTCCAGGAATTCGCGCTTGCGGGTGCGCTTGGTCGACAAGTTCAGTCCAAGGTCAGTTTGTTTCATGCGCCACATGCTCGCTGGCTCGACGATTCATTGCAAGCACATCCGCCGGCTAATTGTGCAGAGCATCCCTAGCAAAGTTTCGGTAAACTGTGTTGAGGCCCGAATGCGAAGTTGGCAAAATGGGAACGTAGATCGATCCAACCGTGGTTTAAGAATTCATTGAAAAACGCTTGAATTTATTGCTGCATTCGTTGACACGGCCATCAATCATGAGCAAGTGGAATATGAAACAAAGAGGGCGTGCTATCGTCATGATTCAAGGCCTTCCGGGATCTGGCAAGACTACACTTGCTAGAATGCTTTTGGATTTAATTCCGACAGCCAGCTGGGTTAATGCGGATTTTGTTCGGGATAATATAAATCGTGACTTGACGTTTAGTTTTGTGCACCGAATCGAGCACGCTCGTCGTATGGCGGAAATCGCCAATCTGACGCTAAACTACGGTGCGAACGACCATTGCATTGTGGATTTTGTTTGTCCCACAACGGAAACGCGGAGAGCCTTTCTGGGGGCGGCAAAGTACCCAGTCTACACCGTGTTCATGAACACGATAACTGCTGACGAGTCTAGATTTGCAGATACGCGCAAAATGTATGAGGTTCCCACAGATTACGCGTTTCGGGTGAGCGGATATAAGACGGCGCAGGAATTGAGGGACGTTGCACGTACAATTCACTTGGTACTCCTAAGCAGATCCCCAAGTTTGTCGTTGACTAAACTCAGGCGGAGTCTTTGAATTTAATGGCAAATGAGTCTTGCGCGGAATAATATTAGTGCTGGTGCGACTCGGACCGAACCGGTCAGCAAATAGGCCTTCAATTTAGCCTATCACGTAATATCGGTGAAAGCCGCAGCCATGCTGCTACGGCAATTTGCGAAAGTAATAGGACATCTCTGCAACTGTAGCGATGCGAGTTATTCGGCGATTGTGCGTTTGGGGGCGGGTTCGAGCGGTAATCCTTGGCTGTGGGCATCTCGGTACCGGCCTTTCATAATTGTGCCCAATAAGTCTTGTTGGAGAGGCAAGTGTTCGCTGTCGCGCGAAACGCTCGCCAACAGTATTCGATCATGGATCTATCTGTAACCCGCGCGGTCATATCTTCGTCTTTGCAGTAGTCCGCGAGCGCACCCTTCAGCGCCTCTTGTAAAGTGCTGAAGAATGTGTTGCCCATGGAAATATTGCTCATGTAAGTTGCCGGGTAGCCTGTGTATATACCGTATTGAAGGCACCGTCGGACAAATGCACTTCCATGTCTTTGCGAAGGCATGACAATATCGAACATGGCGTCGCTTCCTAAGACACGCGCGGGTATTCCGAAGCTAGCGAACGACTCGTGGAACAACCTCTTGAGCACTGCGCCGCTATCCGCCAAGCGAGCTACAATGCCATCTTCTTCGAAAATTTGCTGCGTTAGATTAGCAGCTACGAAGGCTCGATTTTCACGTAAGTAGGTGTTGCCAAGATAAACACCATCCGCCCCGGACATGGCATCGGCCGTACCAATAACCGCAGAAAGGCCAATTCCCTGTGCGAGTCCTTCGGACAAGGTAATCAGGTCGGCCGGGACCCGGTGTGCTTGGCAGTAACCACCGTCGGCGTAACGAAGTCCGCAAAGCACCTCGTCAACGATCAAAAGCGCTCCATGCAGCATAGCCATTCTAGCGCTTTGGTGGAGTAACTCCGGAGGAAAGACCGATGGCTCTGGCGTGACTACAATTCCGGCGACTTTGCCTCTGTTCCAACTCAACATCTGCTGCAAGATATCTAAGTCATACTGAAAGTCCTGGATGTAATGGTCTTTGGCTGTAGAATCGTCAGACCACGGGTACCGTTGGAAGATGTCATGCCAACCGTGAAAACCGGCTGTTAGGATAATTGGTTGACCGGTTCGACGTCGTGCGATGCGGACAGCTGCCTCCGTTGCACAAGATCCGGTCCTCAAGAAGAAGGCCCTAGCAGGCCGCTGAAATACCTCCAGCGGACGTCAGCGCGACGACTGGCTGAAGCGTTGCTTTGAGGATCCCATCCAATCCCACATTCATGCGCGGCGCAGATACCTTCACGGGAAGCTTGTTCACTATGCGGAGGCTGGAGGATTTCGTGCCGCAGTCCCATCCGCTGCGCTCGATCCGGACTATGGCCAACCAGGCGCTGGTGAAGATGGACCGGCTGTTCGCGCAGATGTACGAGGCCGATATCAAGGGTGGCCGCCCCAGTATCGCGCCGGAGAAGTTGCTGCGGGCCATGCTGCTGCAGGTGCTCTACAGCATTCGCTCTGAGCGCCAGCTCATGGAGCAGACGCAATACAACCTGCTGTTTCGCTGGTTCATCGGGCTGTCGATGGACGACTCAGTTTGGGTGCCCACGGTCTTCACCAAGAACCGCGAGCGACTGATCAAGCATGATGCGGTGATCCAGTTTTTCAACGAGGTGCTGGCCATCGCGCAGAAGAAGAACTGGCTGTCGGGTGAGCACTTCAGCGTGGACGGCACGCTGATACAGGCGTGGGCAGGCCACAAGAGCTTCGTGCGCAAGGATGGCGACGACCAAGACGATGACGCCGGCGGCAACTTCAAAGGTCGCAAGCGCAGCAACGAGACACACGAATCCAAGACCGATCCCGATGCCAAGCTCTACCGCAAGGGCAAGACATCCAGTGAGCTGCGCTACATGGGTCATACCCTGAGCGACAACCGCCATGGCCTGGTGGTTAGCGCCATGGTGACCAAGGCGGACGGACACGCCGAGCGGGAGGCCGCAAAGGTCATGCTTAACGATGCCAGGCAGGTGATTGAAGACCTGAATGTGGAAGTCACCGTGGGCGCGGACAAGGGCTATGACGCGCACGAGTTCATTGAGGCCTGCCTGGAAATGAAGGTGACGCCCCACGTGGCGCAGAACACATCGGGTCGTCGCTCGGCCGTTCCTGATGCCATTGCTTCCAGCGCCGGTTATGCCGTCTCGCAACAAAAGCGCAAGCTGATCGAACAGGGCTTCGGGTGGGTCAAGACCGTGGGGCGCATGCGTCAGGTGATGGTGCGCGGTCTGAAGAAAGTCGATCAGATGTTTGTGCTGAGCATGGCCGCCTACCACATCGTGCGCATGCGCTCGCTGGGACAAATCCGTCCGCAGTTGCAGTAATCCCGCTCTGACTCCGGCAGTTCGTGGCGCATTGGCACGCGGGGAAGCGCCGGGTCCAACGGCTTGCGGCCGCGCTTCTTGCGCTTGTGACCGGCCACCTCAATCTCTGGCGTACCTTCTTCTTCCTGTGCCGGAAGTGTCGCCGCCGTTGGCGCCAGCGTCTCGGCTTCATTGAGGAACAGGTCCTTCTGCTGCGATCCCCGAACCTCGCTCGTGGCGCCGAACAGCTTGCGCTGGAAGGCCTTGAGCCTCTCGAGCAGCAGGTCACGCTCGACCGTCACCACGCGCAGTTTGCCTTTGAGCGCATCGCGCTCCTTGGCGGCATTGCGCAAGAGCTGGAGTTCCGCGGCGGTAATCGTGACAGGCGTTGACGACATGGCGGATTTGACCGTCGATGTCATGCAGCGTTCACACGGCCCGTTGGTAATGTCGCGGCGGGTGCCGCTGGACGGCACTGATGTCGATGCCGTCCAGCAGCCAGTGAAGTTGCTCGACCGAGAGCGTCGCCACTGCCGCCCCACGCGGCCAAGCAAAACGGTCTGCCTCAAGTCGTTTCAAAAAGAGCCAATATCCGTTCCGGTCCCAGCCAAGCAGCTTGATCCTATCGGCTCGTCGATTGCGAAACACGTAGACCGCTTGTGCGAACGGATCGAGCCCCAGCGACTGCTCGACCAGCGCCGACAGACCATTGATACTCTTGCGGAAATCCACAGCTTCCCGGTGCAGGTAGACCTTCAGCCCTTCGTCGAAGCGGAACATCAGCTCGCCCCCAACGCTTCGATCATCGCCTTTACGAGTTCACCGTCACGCTCACCGCATGCGAGCTCAATCGCTACGCCGTTTGGCAACTTCGCACTCAGCAGCGCGACTGATCGCGACGGCTGAGGTTGCGGTTCAACTGCCACGGCCGTCGTGCGACGCGGCGCAGTGACCACAGCTTCGACTTCAGGGGATCGGATTCCCTGAACAACCGGCACGAACGCCGCCAGCGAACCGTGTTCCACTGCCCTCGATTCCCGATGCAGCCGAATCCATTTGCGCAGTTGATTGGCATTGACTTGAGCCTTGAGCGCCATGCCTGCCACCGATGCGCCAGGCCGAAGACACAGCTCAATCAAACGCCGCTTGGCCACCGGCTCGTAATCGCGTTTCCCATTGCGCCGGACACGCACTACTCGCAGTGGAAAGCAGTCAACATCAATATCGTCAGTGATCATGGTTTGCGTCCGCAAAGTGTTTGCGGACGCAAGCCTGCCAAGACTCACCCTACAAAACTAGGACGCCGTTTCTCGGTCGCTTACGTCATCCCCTTATACGGAAGTAGGACCGTCTCCGCGGCGAGGCTTGGAGCTTGAAGTCCCGGGAATTTCGAGGTAAGGGGGTTGTTAACTTCGCCAGACTCGCGTTTACTCTCGGATTTTCGCGCAGCAATGAGCAACGAGTCGGGGGCATGGGTGGACGAGGAATTCGAGAGTCTGGATCTTGGTGATCCGGGGCGGGATCGGCGCGCCAAGGAGCTGCTCAAGCGGTTTGCGGCTCTGCCGACGGCGAGCATCCCCGGCGCATGCGATGACTGGTCGCAAACCATCGCGGCATATCGGTTTCTCGGCAATGAGCAGATCGATTGGCGGGACGTAATGCAGCCGCATTGGGAGCGCACTGCAGCGAGGGCCGCGCAGTTTCCGGTGGTGCTGTGCATCGCTGATACAACCGAATTGAACTTTAATGGCCAGGAGATCGACGGGCTGGGTCCGTTGACCTATGAAGCCCAGCGGGGCATGTTTTTGCATCCGACCTACGCGGTGACGCCTGACCGCGAGCCGCTGGGGGTGATCGATGCCTGGATGTGGGCTCGGGAGCCCAAGGACGCCGATGGCAACCGGGGCGGGATCAAGGAAAGCGTACGCTGGATTGAAGGATATGAACGGGTTGCGGAGCAAGCCGCGCTATTGCCGCAGACACGGCTGGTGTATATGACAGACCGCGAGGGTGATATTGCCGAGTTGATGGCGCGCGCCCAGGAACTTGGCCAACCGGCCGACTGGTTGATCCGCAGCCAACACAACCGCAACCTGGCCGAGGGCGGCAAGTTGTGGGATAGCGTCGACGCCAGCCCGGTACTCGGGGAAATCACCTTTATCTTGCCAGGGCGAGCAGGCCAGAAGGCGCGCGAGGTCAAACAGGAACTACGCGCCCAGCGTATGAAGCTGCCGGGTCTGGTCGGAGCGGAGTTCACCTGTGTGGCGGCAAGGGAGATCGAAGCGCCCGCAGGCGTCAAGCCAGTGGTTTGGCGATTGGTGACGAACCGAGAAGCGCAGGACGCTGATGCGGTCAACAAACTTGTTGAATGGTATCGGGCAAGGTGGGAGATCGAGATGTTCTTCCATGTCCTGAAGACCGGCTGCAAGGTCGAGGCGCTACAGCTATCGCACATGGATCGTGTGGAGCGGGCCTTGGCGTTGTATATGGTGGTGGCATGGCGCATTGCCCGCCTGATGCGGTTGGGCAGAACCTGTCCGGATCTGGATGCGTCGCTGTTCTTCGATGCCGACGAGATTCGGGGGGCATACGTGCTCTCCAAGAAAGCTCGCCCGAAGACACCGGTCACACTCAATCACATGATTCGGTTGGTTGCTTCCCTGGGCGGGTTCCTTGGGCGGAAGAACGATGGCGAGCCCGGCGCCAAGACGATCTGGATCGGCATGCAGCGAACCATGGACGCCGCGCTCACTATTCAAACACTGAGGGAAGAGTCATGACTTCCGTATAAGGAAATGGGTCTTAACGGCGTCTTTTGTGAGGATTTACTTTGCTCGTTTGGCACATCGCTTGGATGGTGCACTTCCACGGGAATGGCCATTCAGTCCGAATTTATGGGCCAACTGCGTGAGTGCGATCATTCCCAAATGGCCTATCAGGAATACGATTTTCTTCTACCATGGCGTACCCAGCTCAGCAACGAGAACACGCGATGTCATATTTCTCTTTTCGATGACCGTTGAACACCCAAGCTGCCACCGGGTCCGATGACAACGAGACCAAGACACTCTAATTTCTTGGATATCCCAAAAACAGGGCGACATCTATTCTGCCTTGAGGGTTTTCGTAAAGTAAACCGGGTCGACGTGAGTCATAACGTTGAGTACGCGATGGTGCTCCATCGTGCGCCGCCGGGCATCGACGGCAATCGCATGGCCCTGTGCCACTGTCAGCGTGGCCTCGACTTCAAGATGGACATCAACGAGCACCTGGTCGCCCATCTTGCGGGTGCGCAGGTCGTGCAAGCCGAGCACGCCGGGCGTGCCCAGCATGGTGGCGCGAATGTCGGCGACGGTTACTTTGTCGGCGGCGCGGTCCATCAGGTCATTTAGAGCGTCCCAACTGAAGCGCAGTCCCATGCGCGCGACCATCAGCGCCACTACCATTGCCGCGATCGGGTCGAGGCTGTGATAGCCGAGCAGGTTGCCGGCGATGCCAAGCGCCACCACCAACGATGAAGCCGCATCCGAGTGCGCATGCCAGGCATTGGCTACCAGCATGCTCGAACGGACCCGCCGCGCCACGGCCAGCATGTAGCGGAACAGCAACTCCTTGGATGCCAGCGCGACCACTGCCACCCAAAGTGCCATTGGCTGAACCGGCTGTGGCCCGGCGGGATGCTGCAGCTTGCCCAGTGCTGCCCACAGCATGCCCGCCGCCGCCGTCAGCAGCAGCACACCCAGGACCAGCGACGCTGCTGTCTCGAACCGCAGGTGTCCATACTGGTGATCGGCATCCGGATCCTTGCTGCTTTGCGCTCCGGCGGCCAGTACGACAAAGTCTGAAAGTAGGTCGGACAGCGAATGTGCGGCGTCGGCAATCAGCGCCTGCGAGCCGGAGATGATGCCGGCCGCCCCCTGGGCGATGGTCAGGCCGATATTGACCGCCACGCTGACAAGCGTGCTGCGCCAACCGGCGCTGTAACGCGCCTGTGCGTCAGTCGGCCTTCTGGCGTCGTTTTCGGGTAGTTCGGGACGCATCTGGTGAATTTCGATTTGGTCCTGGAACTATAGCTCAAAGCGACAGGAAGTAGATCATCACGTATTTGTGGTGACGAAAAAAGTCCTGCATTGGCTGGGCTACACCTCTGCTTTTAAAAGATTGATCCTTGAAGCGATTTCCCAATTCTAGTCTTTTCCCTTTAAGGCTTCTTTGACCACGCGAAAACACCGAGCAGCACAAGCAAAGAAAATGCGAATCAGTACACCATCCACAAGCGCGAAGGATCTCCTGCCTGGTGCGGGAGGTGGGTCAAAAGCAAGCCGATCAGCCAGACAAGCCTCCACGCAGACAACAAACCTGTCGCCGTAAGCTGCGTCCGCGGTCGCGATAGATTGTCATACTTCCACTTGATTGGCTTGAAGTCATCCCGGAATGTGATTGGCGACAACGTTAGTCAAGAACGCAGCGAACTGATCGCTGGTAGGGACTGTCAGAAAATTTCTGTTTAGGGCATAACATGTCGCCAAGTAGCACTCAATGAGTGCGCAACACCGCAGCGTATCTGTCGCATCCACTGCGTTGTCCGTTCTTGCCAAGGCTCTGACCTGATCAACAATGTTGAAGAAGAGAGTTAGCTCCTGCAGTTGGAAGCCGACTGTGCATAGAGCGTCATCCGGATACAGGCGAATCGTGAACCTGTAGGGACGATAATGAATCTCTTTCAAGGTGTTCGGCGGGATTGAAATTGACCTGGGCCAAATCTAATTCAAATTATCGAGTCGGTCCATTTTTTCTGCACTAAAATGATACCAGACGTCAGCGCTTTGCAACGCTGGAGGTTACCACCCACTCAAGGCATCCCCTTATACGGAAGTAGGACCGTCTCCGCGGCGAGGCTTGGAGCTTGAAGTCCCGGGAATTTCGAGGTAAGGGGGTTGTTAACTTCGCCAGACTCGCGTTTACTCTCGGATTTTCGCGCAGCAATGAGCAACGAGTCGGGGGCATGGGTGGACGAGGAATTCGAGAGTCTGGATCTTGGTGATCCGCGGCGGGATCGGCGCGCCAAGGAGCTGCTCAAGCGGTTTGCGGCTCTGCCGACGGCGAGCATCCCCGGCGCATGCGATGACTGGTCGCAAACCATCGCGGCATATCGGTTTCTCGGCAATGAGCAGATCGATTGGCGGGACGTAATGCAGCCGCATTGGGAGCGCACTGCAGCGAGGGCCGCGCAGTTTCCGGTGGTGCTGTGCATCGCTGATACAACCGAATTGAACTTTAATGGCCAGGAGATCGACGGGCTGGGTCCGTTGACCTATGAAGCCCAGCGGGGCATGTTTTTGCATCCGACCTACGCGGTGACGCCTGACCGCGAGCCGCTGGGGGTGATCGATGCCTGGATGTGGGCTCGGGAGCCCAAGGACGCCGATGGCAACCGGGGCGGGATCAAGGAAAGCGTACGCTGGATTGAAGGATATGAACGGGTTGCGGAGCAAGCCGCGCTATTGCCGCAGACACGGCTGGTGTATATGACAGACCGCGAGGGTGATATTGCCGAGTTGATGGCGCGCGCCCAGGAACTTGGCCAACCGGCCGACTGGTTGATCCGCAGCCAACACAACCGCAACCTGGCCGAGGGCGGCAAGTTGTGGGATAGCGTCGACGCCAGCCCGGTACTCGGGGAAATCACCTTTATCTTGCCAGGGCGAGCAGGCCAGAAGGCGCGCGAGGTCAAACAGGAACTACGCGCCCAGCGTATGAAGCTGCCGGGTCTGGTCGGAGCGGAGTTCACCTGTGTGGCGGCAAGGGAGATCGAAGCGCCCGCAGGCGTCAAGCCAGTGGTTTGGCGATTGGTGACGAACCGAGAAGCGCAGGACGCTGATGCGGTCAACGAACTTGTTGAATGGTATCGGGCAAGGTGGGAGATCGAGATGTTCTTCCATGTCCTGAAGACCGGCTGCAAGGTCGAGGCGCTACAGCTATCGCACATGGATCGTGTGGAGCGGGCCTTGGCGTTGTATATGGTGGTGGCATGGCGCATTGCCCGCCTGATGCGGTTGGGCAGAACCTGTCCGGATCTGGATGCGTCGCTGTTCTTCGATGCCGACGAGATTCGGGGGGCATACGTGCTCTCCAAGAAAGCTCGCCCGAAGACACCGGTCACACTCAATCACATGATTCGGTTGGTTGCTTCCCTGGGCGGGTTCCTTGGGCGGAAGAACGATGGCGAGCCCGGCGCCAAGACGATCTGGATCGGCATGCAGCGAACCATGGACGCCGCGCTCACTATTCAAACACTGAGGGAAGAGTCATGACTTCCGTATAAGGAAATGCGTTCAACATCCCGGGCGTCAAGGGCTTGGCAGTGATGCTCGGCCGCACAGCAGTCTTTGCGAAAGTTAGACCAGTCCGAGTCGGCGAGTCGACGAAATCTAATGTCACGCCATCCAATAGAAGACGGCTTTCGGCCGGCAAGAAAAGGCGAACACCTTTGATATCCATCTCTTCGTCGCCTACGTGTGGCTCGGCCTCAGCGCTGAATTCTGCATCATGTTCAGAGCACGCGCCAACGCTAACGCACAGCCGAAAGCCAGCACCAAGTGGCACGCCGGAAAAACGCACCACACAACGCATGAATTCAGCCGCGGTAGCCGTAACAGTTAGGTTAGGTTAGGTAGCATGGTATTGATTCCCACAATATGATATTTGCCGACATTGCGCTGCCCAAAGTTGGCCGCAAGATCTTGCATACAAGCCAATACACCCTGCTTATGCTTTAGGCTCAAGCTGCATCTGTTTGACCTCGGACATGATGTTCTTTATGGCCTCAGCCTAGTGAAGGCCCTCAAATGCGAAATCCATGCCACCGCTTAAAATGGGTTCTTCGAAGAATTCCGTGGGCCTAACAGGCTGCTGAAGTACTCATCGCGCTAGCGATGAGTTTTTCCCCGCAAGGCGGGGAGCGCTGTTTTTCACAATCCGGAAGCCGGACGTCACTGCCTCGGCTTTTTCCGCGTTTTGGCGCCCATTCCGGCCTCATTAGCGCGATTACTGCAACTGCGGACGGATTTGTCCCAGCGAGCGCATGCGCACGAGGTGGTAGGCGGCCATGCTCAGCACAAACATCTGATCGACTTTCTTCAGACCGCGCACCATCACCTGACGCATGCGCCCCACGGTCTTGACCCACCCGAAGCCCTGTTCGATCAGCTTGCGCTTTTGTTGCGAGACGGCATAACCGGCGCTGGAAGCAATGGCATCAGCAACGGCCGAGCGACGACCCGATGTGTTCTGCGCCACGTGGGGCGTCACCTTCATTTCCAGGCAGGCCTCAATGAACTCGTGCGCGTCATAGCCCTTGTCCGCGCCCACGGTGACTTCCACATTCAGGTCTTCAATCACCTGCCTGGCATCGTTAAGCATGACCTTTGCGGCCTCCCGCTCGGCGTGTCCGTCCGCCTTGGTCACCATGGCGCTAACCACCAGGCCATGGCGGTTGTCGCTCAGGGTATGACCCATGTAGCGCAGCTCACTGGATGTCTTGCCCTTGCGGTAGAGCTTGGCATCGGGATCGGTCTTGGATTCGTGTGTCTCGTTGCTGCGCTTGCGACCTTTGAAGTTGCCGCCGGCGTCATCGTCTTGGTCGTCGCCATCCTTGCGCACGAAGCTCTTGTGGCCTGCCCACGCCTGTATCAGCGTGCCGTCCACGCTGAAGTGCTCACCCGACAGCCAGTTCTTCTTCTGCGCGATGGCCAGCACCTCGTTGAAAAACTGGATCACCGCATCATGCTTGATCAGTCGCTCGCGGTTCTTGGTGAAGACCGTGGGCACCCAAACTGAGTCGTCCATCGACAGCCCGATGAACCAGCGAAACAGCAGGTTGTATTGCGTCTGCTCCATGAGCTGGCGCTCAGAGCGAATGCTGTAGAGCACCTGCAGCAGCATGGCCCGCAGCAACTTCTCCGGCGCGATACTGGGGCGGCCACCCTTGATATCGGCCTCGTACATCTGCGCGAACAGCCGGTCCATCTTCACCAGCGCCTGGTTGGCCATAGTCCGGATCGAGCGCAGCGGATGGGACTGCGGCACGAAATCCTCCAGCCTCCGCATAGTGAACAAGCTTTCCGTGAAGGTATCTGCGCCGCGCATGAATGTGGGATTGGATGGGATCCTCAAAGCAACGCTTCAGCCAGTCGTCGCGCTGACGTCCGCTGGAGGTATTTCAGCGGCCTGCTAAGTTGCCACATTCGGTAAGCTACTGCCTCCTTCGTTGGCACAGGGCTCAAAATTGCTGTGTTACTTGGTCCCACAGCTTGCCGCCGCCAGGCAAGGTGTTGTGATTGTGCTGCGAGCGCAATAGCCAATCCGCCGGGTGGCCCAACTCCCTTGCTTTGACCATCAGCGCCCATGATGTCCGATTCCAGTGAGCTACATAGATGTCAACGCCGATTTAAATTTGACCCACTTTGGCAAGAATCGCCGAAGTAAAACTGACCCACCTGGCTCCCGTCAGCCAGCCGCCTTGGCGGCGGCTCGGCCGTTCGTTTGACCTGCCCGGCGCTTGTCCTTGAGCCGGTAGCTTTCCCCTGTAATCTGCACGATATGGGCGTGATGCAGGAGCCGGTCGAGCATCGCCGCCGTTAGCGTCTGGTCGTCGGCAAAGGCGGTCGCCCATTGCGCAAACGGCAGGTTGCTGGTCAACACCATCGAACCCCGCTCGTAGCGCTTGGCGACGACATTGAAGAACAGGTTCGCCTCTTCCCGCCCGAACGTCAGGTAGCCGATTTCGTCGACCACCAATAACCTGGGTCCCATCACGGCCCGATTGAAGTACTCGCGCAGCCGCCCCTGCTGCCGCGCAGTCGCTAGTTGCATCATCAGGTCAGCCGCCGTCAGGAAGCGGCTCTTGATGCCAGCCTGCGTCGCGCGATAGGCCAGCGCCGTCGCCAGATGTGTCTTGCCGACGCCGGACGGCCCGAGCAGCACAACGTTCTCGGCGCGCTCGATAAACGCCAGGCTGCCCAACTCCTGTATCTGCATGCGCGGTGCGCCGCTGGCGAAGCCGAAGTCGTACTGCTCCAGCGTCCTTACCGACGGCAGTGTCGCCAGCTTGGTCAGCACCTGACGCTTGCGCTCCTCGCGGGCGGCAACCTCGGTGTTGAGCAGCCGCTCCAGGAAGTCGGCCAGACTGGCGTCCTCGGTCGCCACCCGCTGTGCCAGCGACCCCCACTCCAGCGCCACGCGGTCTAGTTTGAGCTGGCCGCACAGGTTGGCAATGCGCTAGTGCTGCAGGTTCATGCCGCCACCTCCAGCAGGCTGTCATACACGGCCAGCGGATGCTGCAGGCTCTCGCGCGGGATGGGGCGCATGGGCCTGCGTACAGGCAGCGGTCTGCCCGCCTGCGGTAGCGGCAGCAAGGCCTCTTGCTCGACGGCAAGGCGCACCACGGGGCGCTCGCCAGTGGTGGCATGAACCCGTATGTTGGCCACCTCCGTCAGCCAGCGGCCAATGTACTGGTTGGCGGCCTCGACATCCAGCTTCAGCCCGGCTTGTTTGAGCGTGGCGGCCAGCGGCACGACAAAGCTCTCCTTGAGATAGCGATTGAAGCGCTCGACCTTGCCCTTGGTCTTGGCGCGATAGGGACGGCATACCTTCAGTTCGAAGCCATACCGCTCGGCCTGCGCCAACAGTTCCCGGTCCCAGCGATGGCGGCCATCGCCGTGCGCGTCGCGCTCGACGACCACCGACTTGGCGTTGTCGAACAGGATGTGCTCGGGCACGCCGCCGAAGAAAGCCAGCGCCTCTTCCAGACAGGTGCATAGCGTGGCGGTGTCCTCGCCGGCCGTGAAACGCACGAAGCTCGCGCGGCTGTAGCCCAGCGTCGCCACCAGTGCCAGCAGTGGCTCGCGCCCGCGCCGAATGACTGTGAAGTCGGCCTGCATTTGCTTGCCAGGGGCCGTCTCGAAGCGCACCAGCGGCTCGGGCTCGGCGCTCTTATGCGGCGCCAGAAACACCTCGAGCTGGCTGACGCCACCGTCGTAGCCGCGTTCGCGCAACTCGCGTAGCAGCACGGTCGCCGGAATCCAGCGCGGGCGTGCCGCTTCGATGCGCTCCAGCAAATAGCCGTGGTGCGGCGCAAGCTTCGTTGCCCTGAGCTCACGCGGCCTGTACCGACCCGCGTGTTCGTGGCCCAAATAGCGCCGCACCGTGTTGCGCGACAGACCCGTCTGCCGGTGCTATCTCCCTCACCCCCGCACCTCGTTTCGCCAATACCCTGATTTCCACTGCTTGCTCCTGTGTCAGCATCGGCGGCAAATCCGCCATCCTCCACCAGGTGGGTCAGTTTTACTTCGGCGGGGTGGGTCAGTTTTACATCGGCGCTAACACATAGACAAGTCGTGTGGCTGGCAGTGCGGCCGCCTGTTCCGCGACCCGCTCATATCCTTCGATCCAGCGGGTACTTTCCTTGATGCTGGGGCGCACTCCATCCGCACTCTTCGGCTCGCGTGCCCACATGTAAGCATAGAGCACGCCAGGCGGTTCGCGCGATGGCGATACAGCGTAAGTCGGCCAAGACAGTGATAGTCTGACCGTTAAAGTCCAGTTCCGTAGTGTCTTGGATCCAGAGCACCACTTCGCATGCCCGCATCCGCTCGGCCTAACTCTGGCAGTGGGGCGCCAGAATATCGCGCCAGTCCAGTTCATCCTGCGCCAGGAAGCGGTACGCCGCAGCCGTTTCCGCCCAGCCGCCGCATGCGCTGGGTATGCTTGCCGTCGGTTTCTCTGCGATGCTATCGCTAGCTAGCAGCACCGCCCGCTTGTTCAGGCGCTAGTCGCCCAAGTCAATGTCCTTGAATTCTGCCGCCGCCCAACTCGTTGCCTCTCCCTGCATGTGCCGGTCCATTTGGGGGTTGGGCCCCCAAGCGTTACGCATGTGGTTTTCTCCGCCTTACGATCGTTCACCTGGTCATAGAATGCATGATGCGGTAGACGAACCTTTTGTCGAAGTGCAGGATATGCCACTGAAATGAAAATCCCGCATAATTCTCAAGCTGCAATTATCATCAACATGTAGAGTGCCTCTTAGGGCTTAAGACCTACTGAAGCTGTCGCCCTACTCGTACGATTTTTTTGGCTGCTGCCAATACCATCGCTACTATTCTGACGTGCGCTCTCTATAGAAATGAAATCCGACGGGTAATACAATCTACCGGCCGCTTCAGAGCACGTTTCGAGCTGCCGCCCCCATAGCGCTTAGATGGTTTGATAGAACCTAAATTTCGAAAATGAATCGCAGAGAGATGCTCCGCGCCGGAGCGTATGCCGGGCTTGTAAACATGATACATTCGACACATGCATTCGAACGGCGGCCCCACGTTGTGTTTCTCAACCCCGGCGAATCCGCTGAACGTGGCACCGGTCAACATTGGCAATTGGTGTCCAGTTTTATGGGCATGGCCGCAACGACGTTTAATATGCAACTGGAGGTGTTGTACGCAGAGCGTGATCATTTACTCATGCAGCGCCAGGCGGAGGAAGTTGCCCGACGTAGTTTTCCCCCAGACTACGTAATCATTGTCAACGAGAAGATGGCCGCACAACAAATGCTTAAAGTGTTGGCTCACTCACCGTCCAAAATATTAGTTATTCACAACGATCTGACGTCCGAACAGCGCCAGTACGTCGGCAATGAACGGGAAAAAATTTCGAACTGGATCGGCACATTAACGGCGAACGCCGAGTTGGGCGGATTTCGCCTGATGGAGTTTTTATATCAACGACTCGGCCGACGAGAGGTTAATGTTATTGGAATAACTGGGGATCCTAATACACCAGTCTCGCTGGAAAGGGCTGCCGGGGTCGCCACCTTCCTGAATCAAACGGCAAATGGGCGCATCTGTCAGTTGGTTTTTAGTGACTGGAGTCGAGCCGATAGCCACCAAAAGGCTCGCGTACTGCTGGCACGGTACCCCGAAGCCAATGTCATGTGGGCCGCCAATGACACTATGGCACTGGGTGCACTTGATGCCGTCAAGCTTAACAACGCCCATGTTCTGGTAGGCGGCATGGGAGCTTTGAAAGAAGCGCTTGAAAGCGT
Source organism: Cupriavidus taiwanensis LMG 19424 (assembly GCF_000069785.1). NCBI lineage: Bacteria > Pseudomonadati > Pseudomonadota > Betaproteobacteria > Burkholderiales > Burkholderiaceae > Cupriavidus > Cupriavidus taiwanensis. Next base: position 242,394 of record NC_010529.1, read on the forward strand.
GATTCATGGCGGCCTTGCGGGCATCGTAGCAGGCGATTATTTTGTCGGTGCTTGGGCAATGGTACTGCTATACGATTATCACTGGGGCAAGGATTTTGCGAAACATGGGGGGCCGCGTCTAAAACTCGACTATCTTGGCATTATCGAGCGCACGAACGCCAGACGTTTTTCCGATGTCGTTTTTAGACGAATCGAAGCCTTTGACGTTAGACCCTATTCAAAGCATTTAAATCAACGGGAAGGCTCCTATGATTTCGATCTTAAGCATCTTTTAAAAACTACGACCAGAAGCCTCTGATGCGTGTGCGTGCCAAATTTTCGCTGAGGTCCCTAAATCTTCATACCAAGTTGATGCTTTCGCTTGTCGTGCTTGTCGCAGCTGTCGCCGGAACTTCAGCTTCTATGTTAGTAGAACACGAGCGCAACAGCCGACTTCTCGCACTAGGGGACCGGGCCACAAGAATTGCTGACCTTTTCAGCCAATCGCTTGTTCTGCCTTTATGGAACGTTGATCTTCGCGCAATCGAAAACCAACTCGCCGCGCTTGCACCCAACCCTGAAGTTGCCGAGTTTACGGTTACCGCGGCAGGCTACGGAACGGTAGCTACTGTAAAAGGTTCCCGTCACTTAAACGACGGCGAAAGCGTTGTACGTGTACGAGCAATTGAATATGATCCGCCCGGAAACGCACCGAAAGAGAAAATCGGGGAAATTCGAGTCGTACTAACCAAGGCTGTCGCTCAGGAGGCAATCAACCGCGCCCGGCAGGCCATCTTTGCGATTATGGCAGCGCTCCTAGCAGTGCTTTACGCTGCTAGCTTCCTCCTCCTGAAGCGCATGGTCCGCAGCCCCGTCAATGGCCTCGAAAAGATGGTCGATAAGATTTCTGGTGGAGATCTTGATGCGAGATGCGAGGTGAAATCTGGCGACGAGCTCGGGCGTCTCGCCGTGCGAATCAATTACATGGCCGATCAGCTTCGTACATCGACACTGCTTCTTCAAAAAAGCGAGAGAAAGTACCGTAGCATCGTGGAGAATGCTGTCGAGGGTATATTCCTCCTCGATCAAGCTGGAAATCTTGCCGAAGCCAATCCCGCGATGGCTCAACTGCTTGGCTATGACAACGCGTGTGATTTGACTGTGTCTGCAGAAAGCGATGGTCGACCAAAAAGCCCCTTTTCTCTCAGCCTAACTGCGACTTTGTTCAAGACCCTGAACGTCGATGGCGAAATTCGCGGCCTCGAACTTCAGTTGAGTCGGCTTGATGGAACACCTATATGGGTCCAATTGAATGCACGCGGCCTAATGGGAAGCGAAGGTAGCCTTCGTTATCTCGAAGGATTGCTCACCGATGTGACCGCCCGCAAGCATGCCTTGGAAGATTTGCAATTGCAGCGCGATAGGCTAGAGCTAGAGGTGAGCGAGCGGAAATGGACCGAACTCGAATTGCTAGCATCCCGGGAGCGTCTCCAACAATTACATGCGCATCAGGAAGCGATTCGGGAGGAGGAAAGGAAGTGCATAGCCATGGAAATCCACGATGAACTAGGGCAGCTTTTAACAGCCCTAAAAATGGACCTCTCCTTATTAAGCATGCAATTGCCGACGGGATCTGGTGTGATTCAGAAGGCTGAAGAGATGCGCGAATTGATTGAACAAACCATTCGCATTGTGCGAAATGTAGTGAGTCACCTGCGACCCACAGCATTGAACTATGGTCTCGCGTCCGCATTGGAATGGCTCGCTGCAGACTTTAGCCGCCACACCAAGATTCCGTGTCGATTCCAATCCACTCACCCCGAACCAAATCTTCCTGACCCTCGTGCGACGGCAATTTTTCGTATCGTTCAAGAATCACTTACCAATGTTGCCCGCCACGCCAAAGCTTCCCAAGTCGATGTCACACTTGCCAATACAGACGCCGGTATCGAAGTGATCATCAGGGACAACGGGCAGGGATTCAACGTTGTTTCTGCGCGCGCCGGATATTCATATGGATTACACGGTATGGCGGAACGCGCTCGCCTAATTGGCGCGCAGCTAGAAGTTCACAGCAAGCCAGATCGCGGTACCCTAATAAGACTGCGACTTCTGGAAACCTTTGAAAAACCTCAATCCCATTAATCGAGAATCCGAGATGATTCGCCTGGAAGTCTTAGGGATACTCTGCACAAACGCGAATCGAGTGTGCTTGGCCGTTTAACAGGAAGCTGAATGCGCCACGACGCCAACCTATCAGCTCGGAGCGAAGCTATCTCGCACGCGCGAAGCAGCATTCGCGGGCTGCGCGCGAGGCATCGGCGTGAGCCAGAAACGCGCTCATGCCCCGGCAGCCAGCAGTTTGCCGCGCGCCATCCACAAGTTGGACAGTGCGAACAAGGTCATGAGTTGCGCGGTGTTCTTCCTCAGCCCTCGATAGCGGACCTTGGTGTAGCCGAACTGCCGCTTGATGACCCGGAACGGATGCTCGACCTTGGCCCGGATGCCCGCCTTGATTCGCTCGACCTGATCGACGAGCGCGCCAAGTGGTTTGCTTTGGTCCAGGACGCGACGTTTGCCTGGCTTCATCGCTACGTGCCAGTTCACGCCCGCCCGCGCGTCCGGACGCTTCTCCACGCCCTGATAGCCCGCATCGCCGAACGCGTCGGTTTCCTCTCCATGCAGCAGGCTGTTGCCCTCAACCACGTCGTTGACCTTGCCCGCCGTGCCCCGCACCGTGTGCACCAGCCCGCTTTCGGCGTCCACGCCAATGTGCGCTTTCATGCCGAAATACCACTGGTTTCCTTTCTTGCTCTGGTGCATCTCTGGGTCGCGTTCGCCCGACCCATTCTTGGTCGAACTCGGTGCGCTGATCAGTGTCGCGTCCACCACCGTGCCCGCGCGCAGCATCAATCCCTTGTCGCGAAGGATGTCGTTGACCAGCGCGAGGATCTGAGCGGCCAGCTTGTGCTTCTCCAGCAGGTGACGGAACCGCAGGATGGTGCTCTCGTCGGGCAGCCTCACCGTCCAGTTGTCCAGCCCGGCGAACTCCCGATACAGCGGCACGTCGTGCAGCGCTTCTTCCATCGCCGGGTCCGACAGGCCGAACCATTGCTGAAGGAAGTGGATGCGCAGCATTGCCTCGACCGCGAACGGGGGACGGCCGCGCTTGCCTTCCGGGGCGTACGGAGCGATCAGCATCACCAGATCGGCCCATGGCACCACACGGTTCATCTCGTCCAGGAATTCGCGCTTGCGGGTGCGCTTGGTCGACAAGTTCAGTCCAAGGTCAGTTTGTTTCATGCGCCACATGCTCGCTGGCTCGACGATTCATTGCAAGCACATCCGCCGGCTAATTGTGCAGAGCATCCTTAGAGACCTCATTCCTGCGTGAATCCATGTCGAATTGCATAGCGAATAAGCTCGGCGTTGTTCTGAAGCCCCAGCTTTTGCATCAGCCGCATCTTGTGGGTGCTGATCGTCTTAGCGCTTAGCGATAGTGACTCGGCGATCTCGTTGACGGTTTGCCCTGTAGCAAGCCGCTGCAGCACTTGGAATTCCCGATCAGACAGCACTTCATGTGCTGGCGCGTCAGTGCCCCTCTGGTGAAACACCATGGCATCGACCAACGCCGGATCGATGAACTTGCCCCCTGCGGCAAGCTTTCGTATTGCCCCAAGGAGGATCTCCGGGTCACTATCCTTTGTCACATATCCAGATGCCCCGGCACGTAAGGCCCTTGAAGCGACCTGTGCTTCGTTATGCATGCTGAGAACCAGGATGACGAGACTCGGCCATTCGAGACGAACCCTCCGAATCAAGTCGATGCCACTGATACCGGGCATAGTCATGTCCAAGAGGAGAAGGTTGAACTCTCCGGTGCGCAATTGCTCCAACGCAGCGGCGCCATCCGCGGCCTCGCCTGAGACGACGATATCTGTCGTGGTCGCCACAATTTGCTTTAGACCACTGCGGACGATCGCGTGGTCTTCAGCAATAAGAACTCGAATCATGCTTGACAGGGATTGGTGGCTATAAATTGACGCGCCCGCAACAGCACTGCGATCGTGTCGATACTTGGTCTTTCAAAACCCTATTATCAACACCGACATCCGTTGCTGGGGGAGGAAGGAACATGGTACGCCATATCCCTGGTGTTCGGATATGGGATACATCGATAGATCGACAGAGGCCATCCCCTTGCCACGCCGGATGTGAACTCTAGCGGCGCGTATTCGTGCCTTGCGTTAGGGCGCCGTCTTGTAGAAAGCGCCGATGGAAGGTTTGATCACCAGTAGGTGCGCGCAAGTCTAACGGCAGCTTCGCTGTACTCCCGGGGCGAAAGGAGCTTCCCGTCTACATGACCGGCGCGGCTCCTTCCGCAGGGACGTCGTCTTTGAATGCACAGTAAGTGACTTAAAAATTTGGTTATGTGTCGCAAGCGGGGAAACTGAATGTGAATAAACGGCGCGCGCATGGAGCACTTTGGCGGTCGTGCACCGCCGGTATGACGATCGATAACCAATGCGTTGCCAGGCTCTTCCTACTTTTAGCGAGCGGCAGACCGCGCGAGTTAAGCAATAGCCATGCCGACAATGAGTTCTCGCCCCTTGAATGCGTCACTCCGGCTCTCACTGGAGACGCGCTGTCGTGCTCAAAGTTCTTTTAATCACGCTCCACGGTTTTACATGGGTGACCCAGCTTTGTGAGCGGCGTGCCGAAGATCGCCGGCAGTGCTATAGGCGCGCTCAAGCAGGGACAGAGCACTGATAGGTGAGCGCTGAAAAATTCTCAGATACCCGCTGCAGAATGCTCGAGAAGCAGCGGACTTTTTCGTACCGCCGAGACGGCACGATTCGTCGGATGCGGTGATGGCATATAAGCGCCGCACCGCTGGTGATGCAGTTCCGGCGCGGCCCGCGTGGCCCTTGCCCTCTGGCGGACTGCCGCCGCAGCGCGCTGTGGTGCCCATTAGCAGCCCGCCCACCTCCGGAAGCACCAGCTCGCGCTATCCGTGGCTAAGGGATGAATTGCACCGCATGATGGAAGACTGTGTCAGAAGTGCGCGAAGCATGATTTTCGATCTGGACTACTTGAGCCCGGCAATCATACGTGCCCTGAGTGTTTTGCTGGATGACGCTGTGCTATGTTCAACGAGATCGCTCCAGCGCCCCGCTTGCTGAGCACGCTGTCGGACCTGAAGGAGTGGTGCCTGATCGCTGTGGGCTATGCGCCGCAGGGCATCGCCAGCCACGTTGCGCGCTTCCTCAAGGCATGTGCGGGCTCAATCAGCATGGGGGCAGTGTGCCGGCGACATCTGCCTTATCATGGGGCCTTCGCACCCATCACCACAACCATGCATCTGCCAACCGAAGACTTCCAGGGTCACCCGCTGGTGTGGATTGGCCACGCCGACTCCTATCTGCTGCTGGCACCTCAACATGGTGGGCGCCTGGTCCGCTGGGTACACCGAGGGCAAGATATCCTTTACTGGCCCGACGCCGCTGACTGGAGCTGCCCCGCCAAGGTCCGCGGCGGCAATCCACTGCTGTTTCCGTTTGCCGGCCGGCATTTTGTCAAGGGCAACCCGGGGCAGTGGCGTGATTCGCAAGGGAAAGTGCATTCGCTCGCGCTGCACGGTTTTGCGCGCGACCTTCCGTTTGAGGTTAGCGCCATCAACGGTCGCGCGTCCATCAGAATGACGCTGCGCGACAGTGGGGCAACGCGCGCAGGTTATCCATTCGCCTTCGTTTTTGAAGCCATCTACGCGTTGCTGCCCGATGGCCTGGAAGTCACGCTGCGCACCATCAATACCGGCACGCAGTGCCTGCCCTGCTATCCCGGTCACCACTTCTATTTCGCCTTGCCCCACTCACAGCGCGCCGCAGCATCGCTCGCACTGCCGCGCACCGAGCGCTTGCGCCAGCGGTCGGATGGCAGCCCGATGTGCGCGGAGCCGGGCGAGCCAACATACCGGCTCGACGACCCACGGTTGCAGGACGCCCTCCACGCCTTCCGCGCTAACCCGTCTGCCACGCTGGCCATACCTGGGCGCAAAATCCGCTTCGAACTGAACCAGCCCGGCAGCGCGCCATGGCATGCCGTGACCACATGGTCCGAGACTGAGACCGCCGACTTCTATTGCGTGGAGCCGTGGGTGGGCCTGCCCGATGCGATCCACCACGGCCTCGGCCTGCGCTGGATCGAGCCCGGCCAGAAGGAAAGCGCGGTGTGCCGGTTGCGCGTCACGTCAGATCTCCTCGCGTTGGCCAAAGTTCGCTCAGACGATGAAGTGGCACCGACGTGATAAACGTACTTCAAGTCGCCTTGCCGGAAATTGCTCCTTGTGCGTTCGTGTTCAATCATTCTGTTGCTTTCCTAGCGCATCAGTCTGTCGCTAGGTTGAAAACTCCGACACCGCTCCTTTCGATCATGGGAATCGTGCCGTTGACTTTCAACGTCGTCCATCACCCCCGGATTTCGCGCGGTGGTCTGATACTACTTAAGCTTAAGACTCCAAGTTAGTAACCACATGGGGACACAACTAAGTGCCCATGGTCCAGCCGGAAGTCTCGGGGACACGGCGAATCTGCCCAGTGCAGGGCTGCTTACCGCAATAGGCGGTTTTTTCATGGGCCTATGCTTGGAAGAACCCGGGGTGAATGGCGTTCGCATTGACCTGTAAGTAGGTTCACGATGTGCTGCGAATACGGTCGGCTCGTCGTTTCCGGATCCCAGGACCTCGTTCGCGAGGCGGCGATCCTTCCTTATCGCTCTTTGCGGGCTTGGCCCGTCAGTGATTCTATTACCTTCGGCCGTGCTGTACCGCCGCAACGGCGAGCGCATAATTTCAGCTTGGGGGCGCTGGCGGAGCGGCCCGTCCGAGACGCGCTTGAAGGCGGCCGCTTGCATGCGCCGTGAAGATTCAACACATTGTATCCGTGGTTCATCCACTGAGTCTGGAAAACGCGGCACCACACGTTGCTGGAAGGCTGGATCGAGTCGGCCAGCCACGATGGCGGGCGCTTTGTGATCCGCGTCATCGACGGAGTCCACAGGATGTCGCAGCGAGAATGGTTGTGGCTCGGCAGCGAGTGGCCGACGGGCTTTGGCCTGTCGTTCACGGCAAGCCATCCGCCGGTGCGTTGTGCACAGGGATTCCGGTTTGCGACAGGGCGACCGCGCTGATGCATGCCATGACCGATTGCCTGCCGGTGGGTTATTGCCTGGCCAGTCAATTTTCCGATAAAGACGGTGCGCCATGTCTGCCGCCACGTACTGCTACGCTTGGCCGCGGCGCGGGCGTTGAGGAAGCGACATCACTGAATGCGTGGCGGCAGTTGGTCAAGGCATGCCGGTCATCGCATCTTGATGGCGATAGTGTCGGCCACTGCGGCACGACAGCACAATGAACGCAGCGCGATGCAGATGTGATGGAACCCCGTGTTTAACCTGGCGTCGCGACAGCATCCTGCCCTATGTGTCCTAGATGAGCCACACCCTGCACGGGGTCAGCGCACTCAATGGGCTTTGGGCATGCCAGCTTACGCTCATGCGGCGGACTGGGATCACCACGGCCGGCACCGGCCCGCCTTGATCGGGAGCGACTCGCGGCGTTAGTGGGCATTCCAATGGTCAACGCTCGAAGAAGCGAGGGCTGGCCTGCGGCCCGCCCTCTTCGGCGCCGTAGCCAGAGTCTGTCCCCTCTGGCTGGCTGCAGACTTATTTGCGCTGCGCTGGCTGCAGCACTGTCCGATCCACGCGGAGCCCAGCGTGCGGAGTGTCGCTGCGGCCGGGCATTTCCGATGACGTTGTCGGGTCCTGACGGCCGGCTGGCAGCTGCGGCTTGCGATCGGCTGCGCTTTTTGCCCCCGAGTTGTGCCACCGCCCTCGCATGGTGCCGGCGGACATAGTGCGATGAATCCGTTAGTGGTGTGGCTCGATGCCCTCACGTACCTCTCGTATTCGGAGGCGGTCGCAGGCCGACGCTATTGGACCCCACGCCTGGCTTTGAGCGCTGGCGGAGCGCCGCGTCCGCGATACGCTTGCGGACGGCGGCTTGCATGCGCCGACGCTAGCGAGTTCGCGACCGGCCCGCTCTGTGGCCGTTGGGGTACCAGGCGCCGTCACGCTGCCTGCGTCGTTGAGCCGGTTATTGGAGCCAATGCCCGGCCTGCGGTTATCGCGCTAGACGGCGACAATTATCTTGGCCGGTTTGATGACGATTATCTTTGCCGGTGGGGCAGTGGCGGAGGCGGCGTAGCCGCCGGAGACACTGCCCCACCGGCGGCGCCGGGCGGAGGGGGTTTTAGGATGGCTGATTGCCTTCAAGAAGAAGCGAACAGCCATGTCCGGGATCCACATTACGGACCAGCAGGTCCGCCTCTTCATGAACAAGCGCAAACATCACACCCAGGAAGTTGCAGCGGCAATGGCCGGCATGAGCGTCCGCACAGCGCGGCGAATCGAGCACCGCGACCATCTGCCGTCGCAGAAGACGCCACGCACGTGGCGCACTCGTTCCGATCCGTTTGCTGATGGGGACAGCGAGATCGTGCCGCTGCTGCGCCTCTCGCCCCGGCTCAAGGCAGTCACGTTGCTGGCCAAGCTGCAGGAGGCTCATCCCGATCGGTTCCCCGACAGCATGCGACGCATGCTGGAACGGCGCGTTAGCCAGTGGCGCGCGATCGAGGGCCCCAGCAAGGAGATCTTCTTCCCGCAGGAACACCTGCCCGGCGTGCAGGGCCTGTCGGACTTCACCGACATGCGCGATCTGCACGTGACCGTCGCCGGCGCGCCGTTCGGGCACAGGCTGTATCACTTCGTGCTTGCGTTCTCGCACTGGGAATACGCTGGCGTCGTCGAAGGCGGCGAGAGCTTCGAAGCCTTGTCTAACGGCTTGCAGAATGCGCTCTGGCAGGCCGGCGGCTGCCCGCGCGAACATCGCACTGACAGCCTGTCGGCTGCGTTCAAGAACCTGCAGCAACAAGAGGACTTCACGGCCCGCTACGCCGCGCTGCTCGAGCATTACGGCATGACGGGCACACGCAACAACGTCGGCGTGGCTCACGAGAACGGCAGCGTTGAGTCGTCTCATCGCCATCTGAAGGAAGCCGTCGACCAGGCTCTCATGCTGCGCGGCCATCGCGACTTCGCAGATCGCACCGCTTACGAGGACTTCGTGCGCGAGGTCGTGATGCGGCGCAACCGCCGCAACGCCGCCGCGTTCAACGTCGAGCGTGAACATTTGCAGGATCTGCCGCTGCGGCGCACTACCGACTTCGTCGAGGAGGAGGCACGCGTGACGCGCTGCGGCACCTTCACGGTGCGCGGCATCCTCTACAGCGCGCCGTCGCGCCTGATCGGCCACAGGCTGAAGGTGCGGATCTACCCCGATCGGATCGACTGCTATCTGTCGGGGGCCTTGGTGCACAGCACCGCGCGTGGGTCTCATGCCGCTAACAGCCGTCGTCGCGCGCTTGACTACCGGCACTTCGTGGACGAGCTCAAGCGCAAGCCCCAGGCGTTCAAGGGGTTGGCGTTCCGCGACGACCTGTTCCCACGCGAAGCGTACCGCCGGGCCTGGGAACAGCTCGAAGCCCGGATGACGCAGCGCGATGCCTGCAAGACCATGGTCGGTTTGCTCGATCTCGCCGCGAACCACGGCGTCGAGGTCGTCCTTGCCGCCCGGCTCGAGGCCTTGCTGACTGCGGGCGAATTACCGGACCTCGAACAACTGCGCAGCGAGTTCGCACCGCGGCAAGCGCAGTGTCCGGAGGTAGTCGTCGAGACGCCAGCGGCGTCGCTCTATGACACGTTGCTCGACGCGGAGGTGACAGCATGAACATGCCTGCAACCTACGATGCCGCGCGCCTGGGCCTGATGCTCAACGAACTGCGGTTGCCGACGATCGGCCGACTATGGCCCGAGTTTGCACAGCGCTCTGACAAAGAGGGCTGGCAGGCCGCGCGGTTGCTTGGCGCACTGCTCGAGCACGAACTCGCCGAGCGGGTCAAACGGCGCATCGAACGACATCGCATCGAATCGCACCTTGATCCGACCAAGACGCTCGACAGCTTCGACTTCGGCATGGTGCCGATGGTCTCGAAGGCCCACGTGATGGCGCTCGCGACCGGCGACTCATGGCTAGAGAAAGGCGCCACGATCCTGCTGTTCGGGCCGCCGGGCGGCGGCAAGACGCATCTCGGCTCCGGCATCGGTCACGCCCTGATTGATGCCGGCTACCGCGTGCTGTTCACGCGCACCAGCGAGATCGTGCAGAAGCTGCAGGTGGCCCGCCAAAGCCTGCAGTTGCCGTCGATGCTCGGCAAGCTGGACCGCTTCGACCTGATCATCCTCGATGACCTGTCGTACGTGCGCAAGGACCAGGCGGAGACGAGCGTGCTGTTCGAGCTGATCGCAGAGAGATACGAGCGGCGAAGTCTTCTGATCACGGCCAATCAGCCGTTCTCGGGCTGGAACGATGTGTTCCCCGATCCGTCGATGACGGTGGCCGCCATCGACCGCCTGGTCCATCACTCGACGATCTTCGAGCTGAACGTCGAAAGCTACCGGCGCCGCAACGCCAGCGACAACAAGCGTGCGCGGCGGCGTCAATTACCCGAAACCGAACCGGAAGGAGCGACAACAATGACGACCTGACGAGCGACAATTACCCCAGCCGACAGGCCAAGATAATTGTCGTTTGACCGGCCAAAGTAGTTGACGCTCTACATCGCGCCATGCGGCACCGTCAACGCCGCGTGGCATTGTCTCGCAATGGCACGCTCAAGGCTGGACGGGCGCTGCCGCCCTCGCCCCGCCCGGCGCCCTCCACAGGCGGTGACTGCTCGGCGGGCTAGAGCGCGGCACCAGGTTCTGGGTTTACCGAGAAGCTGTCGGCGCCTTTGTCGCGCGTTTGCACGACGGACGAATTCAGGCAGTTGGCGAAACGTCCCGAGCCGCTATCTAGGATTACGGTCCGCGTGCTTCGCTCTCCCCCCGGTTTGCAGTCGTCTGCACGAACGCCGTCGCCGCGAGCGGCGACAACACAGATATGGGAACGAGACCGCCGGGCGCCGTTTCCGCATACCGAATCAGCGCCTCGACGTCGCCGTGACTTGCCAGATGCTGGACCGCTGCACTGCGGCGCGCCGTTTCAGGCAACGGCATGCGGAGCGGCTGACCGGCCAATCGATGGCTAACGCCAGCTCGCGATCACGCGCCACCGCCACTTGGCAACCCGAGCGAGGGAAGCCGTCGTATTGGCCGTCGCTGCCGACCACGACGGTGGGGCGCTCGCCCGCCACGTGCGCCGCCATCTGGCTCCCGACGGCGCGAGGTGGGTGGCCCGGTTCCGGTTCATCGACGCGTGCGATCCGTTGGCGATCAGCGCGTGGATCGGCAGCAGTCGCCGCGCGCGGTAGGCATTCATCGAGCTGCTGTGGGGACGTGCGGCCGAACCGGGCATTGAACAACGGCGTTGGCCCGATCGCTCGCCGCCGGCCGGGACCGTGGGACAGCTTACTGAACCCGTGCAAGCCGATTGTCGGCTGTGCGGCGCGGACCATGCCGATCCCGCGACGCGACACTGGCTTGCCTGCCATGCGGCGCCCAACACATCGTGGCGTGACAGCGGCTGGCTGGCGCGCCTCATGCCCAGCGGCTGGCTCGACTTCGCGGCGGCGATGCCGGCGAATGGACGGCGGCCCCGCATGCTGACAAAGCAATGCGGCAGGCGCGGCTTGCACACCTATATGTTGTAACCCTCCCCTATCCCACTTGGCAGGAAATCCCCCGAATCAGTGCGTTGCGCGACACTCTACCTGAGCGCGTCTGTGCCCTTCCGCACCGAAAGTTGTAATCGCTGCCGCCGTTTCACCTAATGTTGTGTCTTGTTGGAGCGGGATGGGAGGGCCGTAGGGTGCGCGCCAGAATACATCTACGGGCCCGAAGTACTGCGGCAGAGTCGGAAGTGGAGATCAATCTGGCCACGTGGCCCACGGTCGATGAGCAAGCCCTGCCAGAGCCTCAGCGCGTGACCTTTCTTGCCCGCGTCAGCGCGGTTCGGCTCTATTTGAATGGTGCCGATGGCAAGCATATTCGCGAGAAGGCGGGCATCAGCCGTGGCCAGGTGTACCGCCTGCTGACCGAACGTTGCCTGGCGCCGCATCCGGACGGTCGTATCTATGGCTGGCCGCGAGCGAATCGCCCCGAGCAGCTATCATGGGATTATGGTTCGCCCTTCTCCGCTATCGCCCGGTCCGCGCGAATGCATCATGGCCGTCCGCAGCTACAACTTCAGGTGCAAGCGGAGACAACTTCAGGTGTGTGAGCGGCGTGCGCTGTGAAAGTGACGTAAGAACCGGTGGATGGCCTTACCTGATAACCCACATTATCAGGCTTGAATTTTTACGGGATTTACCGGGTTTCTGAGGCGGCACTTGGGAAAACCGGGGATGGCGGAGGTGCCGGAACCGGCGCCACAAGGCCCGCAGAGCCACAAGGCCCGCAGACACGCGGCGCTGACACCGCTTGAGATCCGCCACGTGTGCGGCGATTCTCACAGTGTAGCCGAAAATGGCGTCGCTGCCCCGCCTGCGACGCCACCTGAATACCCCTTCCCGACTGTCATTCATCCTCGCGCGCGCCGCGCGGAAAGCGTCATCCCGCCATTATTATCAGGTAAGATAGGCTTGCTGCCGTTCTCTTCCCTGCCATGGCCCAACATAACCTCGTCGCTGCCGACACCCCGCGTTATACCCGCGCCGACTTCACGGCGCTGCGCTTCCGGCTCAACCGCATCCCGACCGAACAGATCCTGGCGCGCGTCTATGACGAAGAGGCGCTGCACGCCGCCGGCATCGACACCGCGGCGCAACTCGAAGCCCGGCTCGATGCCATGCGCGATCACCTGGTCGAGCGCGTCTGCCTGAGCAACCCGTACCTGTCGGCGAGCCTGGCGGACGCGCGCCGCTTCAACAGCTGGCCGAAATCGGCCATCGACTATCTGGTGCGTGCCGCCGATCAGGACTTTTCCGCGCCGCAGCCCGACGACCCGGTGTCGGCCTGGCTGCGTCCGATCGTGTTCCGGGCGCTGCGGCACGAGCACATCCAGACGCTCGGGCAACTGCACGCCTACATCGCGCTGCGGGGCCGGCGCTGGTACCTGCCGGTGCCGCGGCTCGGGGCCGGCAAGGCGCGCGCGATCGAGCGCTGGCTGCAGTCCCAGGCGGCGACGCTGGGGCCGCTCGCGGTCGTCGACGACACGCCGCAGGCAGCGTTGGTCGAGCTGGGCCCGGATCTCGCGCGCAAGCTGGTGCCGCTGGAGCAGATGGGACGGGTCGTGGCGATGTTCGACGGCAGCGAGGGCCGCAACCGGGCGCCAGGTTCCTGCCTGATTGCCGCGCGAAACGACCTCGAGGCCATCCAGGCCTACCTGTATCGCTTCCGCGACCGCAACAAGACCGCGCGCGCCTACCAGAAGGAGCTGGAGCGCTTCCTGCTCTGGTGCGTGGGCGTGCGCCGCATCGCGCTGTCGAGCGTGGGCGTCGACGATTGCGAGCGCTACAAGGATTTCCTGGCGCAGCCGGATCCGTCCTGGGTCGGCCCCAAGGCGCCCCGCAGCTCGGCCCGCTGGCGCCCCTTCGCCGGCGCCCTCAAGCCGGAATCCCAGCGCTACGCGGTACTGGTGCTGCGTGGCTTCTTTGCCTGGCTCGTGGGGGTGCGCTACCTGGGCGGCAACCCTTGGCTGCTGGTCCCGGATCCGTTGACGGCGCGCCGGGAGGTGCCGATCGCGGTCGAGAAGGCCTTGCCGGGGCAGCTATGGACGGCACTGGTGCAGCCTGGTGGCATCCTCGACCAGCTCTGTGCGAAATGGCCCGCAGTACCGGTGACCGCGCCGCTGACCGCAAAGGATGCCGACGCGCCCGGTGCCCAGTACCGCCTGGCGCGCGCGGCCGTGCTACTGCTCGGTTGCAGTGGCGCACGCCGCGAAGAGGCGGCCGGCGCGCAGCGCTGCCACCTCCAGCCGGTGCCGGAGCAAGCCGGCATCCCCGCTGGCCTGTGGGAACTGGCGCTGCTCGGCAAACGCAGCAAATGGCGCACCGTGTTCCTGCCGGCGCGCGCCATCGACGCGTTGCGCGCGCACTGGGCCGACCGCGGCCACGATTTCGAGAACGCCGATCAGGCGTTGGCGTTGCTCTCCCCGGTGGTGGTGCCGTCGACACGTACTGCCCAGGCGAAGCATCTCAGCTTGACGGACGGCGAATCGGTCCTCACTGGCAAGGGCTTCTCACCGGATGGCCTGTACCAGCTATTGACGGCGACGCTGCAGCGCATCGCCGACGACGCCTCGCTCCCCATGACCGAGCCAGAGCGGGACCTGTTGCGCCGGGCTGCGCCTCACGCGCTGCGGCATACGTTTGCTACTCATGCGGTGGCCAACGAGATGCCTGCGGACGTCCTCCAACGGCTATTAGGGCACGCCTCACTGCAAACGACCTCTTTGTATGTCCGAGCGGAACGCGCGCGCGGCCTCGCTGCGGTGTCGAAGCTCTTCCCCAGTTAGTGCGCTGCCCCGGGAACGGATGCCCCCCGACTTGGCGCGGACGCCGCAGCTTGTGTGCACCAGCCGTCTTGCACGGCGACCGCTGTTGGCTGCTGCGTATCCCCTCATTCGTCTGGGTGGTCACGGCGGGCCGTGGCGACTTCTGGGATAGCGGCGCCAAGGTCAGCATTCCACATCGGCGAGCCGGCCATTTGATCCCATGCCCACGGAAGCATCACCACGTCAAGGCTAACGATTGGCGCGAGCAACGTCATTGCGACCTCAGATTCCAATTGGCTGGTAGGCACGTCGCGCGGGTAAGCCGATCCGGGGCGCGGCTGTCCCGAGTTGGGACAGCCGCCGGGGAGAGTCGCCGCTCTCCGAGTCCGAGCAACGCAAGCACATCATAGCGACTTGAGAAGGTTGCGTCCTTGATAGGCGCCGCTTACCGAGCGGCCTGCGCCGGCACCATATCGCCATTGTCCCAACTTGGGACAGCCTCTCCAAGGGTACGGCGGCGGAACGCCCCGTTTTTTTGACGCCGCTGAACAAATGCCCCAAGTCGGGACAGTCTTGGTTGCCGCGCGACATAGGTCTGCCGCCAGCGTCGGTGTAATGTGCGAAGCCGACCTGTAGGTGGGCAGGGCCATGTCGTCCCGGGGGACGGCCGCGACGCTCGCCCGAAAGAGCGCTGGTCGCGGCTGCGGCAGTAGCCATCCCGGTGTCCCAAGTCGGGACAGATTCTTGCGCGTTCCCCCGCGTGTCACCTTGCCGCCGGCCAGGTCATTGCCGACGGGACAGAGTCTGGATGGATCGCACGGCGCCCAGCCCAGCTTCGGCGCGAGGCGCCGCGCCTGACCGTGGCTCCTTCTGGCAGCCGCCATAGCGACGACTTTGTTGACTCGGGAAAGCCCGTGCACGGATACAGTGATGGAACAAATCGCTTCGATGATCTCCCCTCAAAAAGTATCCCGAGTTGGGACAGTCTCAGCGGCGGCACGACATAGGGTCGCCGGCAGCGTCGCTGCGACGTGCGATTCTGACCTGCAGGTTGCAGCGGCCATTGTGCTCCTTGGGACCGCAGCCAGACTCGTCCGAAACAGTGGTGGCCTCCAGCTGCGGCATCTCCGCGTCCCCAGTCGGGACAGTTTCGCCAACGTTTCACCGTGTCCCACGTTGCCGCCTGCCGGCTTACCTCTCGAGGCCAAGTCCACTACTCCTCGCCATCATTACCGACGCGCGCGTGAGCGCGAGTTTCCTGGCCGCTACCATCCCCACTTGGGACAAGTGCCGGCGGTATGACCGTGAACGTTCAATGCGAGCGCATCACTGCAAAACGGTAGGGATCGCGCTTTGGGTTGGCATCGCTGGCAGAGCCCCTAAGACGTGGTGTCCCTAGTTGGGACAACCTCGGCTGCGTTGGAATGCGCAAGAAACTGTCCCGACTTGGGACACCGGGAAGGCTACAGCCGCGGGTGCGACCGCCGGCTTTCGGGCCAGCCTTGCTACCCGGAGGGGCGGGGCCATTTCCCGGACGCCCGCGGCTGGCCGCTCGCCGCCGCGTTGGCCATGGGGCCGAGTTGGCCGGATCGCCCAGAGTTTCGCCACTTCGGCGAACCACAGCGTTGTCCCACATCGCGCCTGACGGCATGAGGCCTTTCGGCCGCGGCCGGTTTGACTGACCGGCTTCGCTCGTCGCGTAGCGACGCTCGCTCAAATGCCTCAGCGCTTACCGGGGGTGTCCCAACTCAGAACAGTCTCTGCGTCCGACCCTCCGCCCACCGCACTATTGTCGCGGCGAACAAGGCGCCAATGCCCCGCCGCCGAGGCTCCTGTGCGACTGTCCCAACTTCGGACAGCCGTCGCGATGCAGCGGTCGCACAGCTCCTCGCACATTCATCCAGTCCTCTGCACTGCAGATTGCAGGTACGCTTCCCGCGTAGCATCCCTCCTGCAATGCGCCGGACCGAGCAGAAACTCCCATGGGCCTGTCAGTCCCAAATCGGGCCATCTGTCCAATCGCTGGGAGCCGCCGTTACAGAGCGAGTGAAGGCGACCCTGCCCGATACGGTAGCACCGCGTAGCAGCCGATTAGCCGATCGCGGCCAAAAAAAAGGTTCTTCGCAGAAAACCGTGGCCCGAAAGAGCACATTTTGTATGCTGATGTCTGTTTCTTCAGGTATCAGGGGGATGTGTGCTGGATCGCAAGACGCTGCAAGCACTGGGTTGCTGGAAGGGCTACCGGCTGGAGCGCGTGGAATGGCCGGAGGGAGAGAGCCGTACGCTGTCGTTGTACTTGAAGCCGGTCAGCAAGGTCATGCATTGCGAGGAGTGTGGCGCGCGCTGCCATCAGGTGCATGAGACAGTGGTCAGGCGAGTCCGGGACCTTCCGCTGTTCGAGTATCGGGTCGTACTGCACGTGCCGCGCCGGCGCGTTTGGTGCGACCGTTGCGGCGGTCCGAGGCTGGAGCGGCTGGAATGGCTTGGGCGCTACCAACGCGTGACGGCCCGCTTGGCCCAGGCTTGCGGCCACTTGTTGCGCCACTGTACGGTGCAGGCGGTGGCGGCCTTCTACGATCTGGGCTGGCACACAGTTAAATCGATCGATAAGGCTCGCTTGCGTGAGGCAGTGGCCGAGCCGGACTGGTCCAATATCCGCTACCTGGCCATGGATGAGTTCGCGCTACACAAGGGGCATCGATATGCCACGGTGGTAGTCGACCCCATTGGGCGGCAGGTGCTCTGGATCGGACAGGGGCGCTCACGCGAGACCGCCCGAGCCTTCTTTGAGCAGCTCCCCGCCGGCGTTGCGCAGCGCATCGAGGCCGTCGCCATCGACATGACGACCGCGTATGAGTTGGAGATCCGGGCGCATTGCCCGCAAGCAGAGGTGGTCTTCGACCTGTTCCACGTGGTAGCTAAGTACGGGCGTGAGGTCATCGACCGAGTACGGGTGGATCAGGCCAATCAGCTGCGGCACGATCGGCCGGCCAGACGGGTGCTCAAGTCCACACGCTGGCTACTGCTGCGGAATCGGGAGAACTTGAGCGTCCCCCAGGCGGTTCATCTGGATGAGGTCCTGGAGGCGAACCGGCCATTGCTGACAGTCTATCTGTTGCGCGACGAGCTAAAGCGGCTATGGTTCTACCGCCGCCCGGCGTGGGCGCAAAAAGCTTGGGAGCAATGGTGCGAGCAGGCTCGGCAGAGCCGAATACCTGCCCTGGAGTTGTTTGCGAAGCGCCTGCAAGGCTACTGGCATGGCATCTTGGCCCGCTGCCGCCACCCATTGAACACCAGCGTGGTCGAAGGCATCAACAACACCATCAAGGTCATCAAGCGCCGCGCGTACGGCTATCGCGACGAGGAATACTTCTTCCTCAAAATCCGCGCAGCCTTCCCCGGAATTCCTCGATGAACCAAAAAAAAACCCGCCATTTGGCGGGCCTTCTTGTCACCTCGGGTCAGATTACTTCGGCTGGTGGTGGAACGTCTCGCTGATCAGCTGGCGGATCTGGTTCTCCAGCGCCTCGCTCAGTGCACCGAACTTGATCTTGACGGTGAAGCCGTTGGCGTCCTTGGTAATCGAGCCGGCATGCTCCTTACCGGCAAAGAACTTGTCGATGCTTCGCTCGCTCGCTGAATTGGCGGCATCAACTCGACGGGTTGCCAGCGCTTTTATCGCATTTGCTGCTTTGCCCTGGTCCATCTTCCCCGATGCCACCAGTGGCCAGATTTCCTTCGCCGCTGCATCGCCCGCCTCGCCATACTTGCGGATGGTCATAACGATCGCTTCGGCGGCCGTCCCGCCGAGCAGGGTAGGCTGAAGATCCAGATCCCGGATTACATAGTCGGGGAGTTGGGCAAAGCTGAGGAATCGGTAAAGCCCGCTTCTGGACAGCCCGAGAGCCTCGGCCAGACGAGCGCGAGACGGGAATTCCTTCTCGGTCTGACGAATGGAAAGCGCAATCTCATAGTCAGAGAGATCATCACGGCTGACGTTCTCCACGAGAGCCAGCACCGCCATATCGGCGTCAGACGGCTCAGCGACCACCGCTTTGATGGTATCGGCGCCCAGCATCTTGTGGGCCCGCCACCGGCGCTCACCGGCCACGATCTGATAACCCATTTCGGCGCGGCGTACCACGATAGGCTGCATCAACCCAACCTCTCGGATGGACTCCGCGAGGTCCGCGAGTTTTGAATCGTTGAAGACGCGCCGAGGCTGCCAGGGGTTCGGCACGATGTCAGCGACCGCGATTAGGGACGCAACCCCGGCAGCCTCGAGCTCCTGCACGCGCATCTGTGCCACGGCCAGTGCACCAGCCAACCCAGGTGCGGTCTGCGTGCGATCGTTACGCTTGATCTCGTCCTTCTGAATTGCCGACGTCTTCCGGATACCAGCCGTCTTCGCCAATAGCTGTTCTCGCATATTGCTCATTGCGCGCTCCTCCATTTTTCTGCGTAGATTTCATCCAACCATCGGCAATAGTCGACAATCGGCTGGCGCACCCGCTGCAGCGATTTTGCAGCGCTATGGGTACTACTCACGTCGAATACCGTTGAGAAAGCCAGGGCCCCAGTGCTCATCACAGAACTAGCGGGCACTTCAATTGAATGCAGCCAGCTCTCATAGGCGCTTTGAGCCCATGCCCGAACAATCGGTGCAGAGGACGTACGCCCATAGTCGACCCTCGACAGCAGCAGCGACACGAAGTCGTACTTCTTGTCCGCTTCGTATTTGATGAAGCTCTTGGAGACATCGGAGAACAGGCGCCAGAACGACAGCGAGCTGATGAAATCCAGGTTCTCTGGCACCATTGGCATGACCATGGCATCTGCCGCCAGCAAGGCGTTCAAGTTCATATAGGAAAGCGAGGGCGACGTGTCCATCAGGATGTAGTCGTAGTGCTTCCGTAACGGCTCCAGTCCCTCCCTGAGAACAGTCCAGAAACGGAAGCCCGGCTTGACCTTCTGCATGGCAGGCAAATGGAACTCCGCGCCGATCAGTTCTGTGTGCGCGGGAATGAGATCCAGGCCGTCCCAGTATGTCGATTGCACTTGGGACAGCAAGCCCCCCTCGATCTGCTGATCGTAGATATACGGCAGAACGGAGTCTTCTGGCGAGACGTCCTTCTCGGCGTAGAGACCACACAGCTCGGAAAGCGACGCCTGTGGGTCTAGGTCCACCACCAGCACCTTTCTGCCGCGCAGCGTCAGTCCCTGGGCGAGGCACATCGTTGTCGTAGTCTTGGCCGAACCGCCCTTCAGTTGGGCCGTGATGATGATTTTCCCTTCGGGCTCCCGCGTACCGGTGACCAGCGGTGTCTGATAAATGTCCGACACCTTCTGCACCCACGTGCGCGCCTCCTCCAACGTGAAGGTCCGCGTGCGTCCTGTTCCCGCTGCAGTACCTGGCGGCAATTCCCCATCGCCCTTGGTGGCAAGGTATTGAACCTGGGAATGTGAGATGTTGCACATCTCGGCGATCTCCCCGGTCTTGAATACCGGGGCGGTTTTTCTAGGACGCGGCGCAAGGATCGTCTGACGCAGTTCATCCGTGAAAATGGTGACCTTTTCCGCGAACTGGGATATTTGCTCAAGCGGGACAGTCCGATCGACTGCAGGAAGTTGGCTCGTTTTCACCATTCTGAGGTTTTTCCGCAAAATTCTGGAAAGCTCAGAATACAAGAAACGCTTGAGCAATGCTTTATAAACTGTTGTTTTTGAAACCAACTATCCTAAAAAACCACAGTTTTGCTCAAACTTTAGGCGAATTAGGGCGTCTTGCCCTGCACAACCCCATACAGGCGGTGTCAAACAAGCGGCCCCCGGGCGTATGCAGGCGCGGCAAACCAGCACAAATGACCTCACCATCCCGGCCAATCCAGTCAATCGTGATGCCAATTGCCTGGATGCTAGAAGCCTAGTTCTGGGATTATGCACAATTGACCTCACCTTGCCGGTCGAGCCGTGGGCCGCCTAGGCCATTGACACCACCTCGCACGGCGCTTCGACGGGAACGCTCTGCTTGGATTTTGCCTCGTTCAAATGAGGTCGCGACGGCCGGATTCACCCTGCATCGACAATGGTGAGGTTCATTGTGCGTGCTTCGTACGCGCCTTATTGAGGTCGCACAATGAACCTCACCCTGCAGGAGAAAAGCCTGCCAACGTCTTGCACAACGGACCTCACCTTTACTGCAGCACAAAAAACCTCACCATCAAAGACTTGTGTGACGACCGGCATGAAGGATCCCCGGCAGAGGGAGCCTTGGCGCTTCGTGAAGAATTCTGCAGCCGGCCCAGCGTGATGTTGGTGCCGTCGGCTGGGCGACCCTCCACGGCAGGACGAGGTCTGCGTTGCCCGCGCATCTGACGAGCCCCAGCACAGTCGGCGATCTTGTGAGCGTGGACCGTGCCTGTTTGTTTAGTTTTTTGAGAAGTAAACACACCGACAAACAAACGGAAAAAAGCAAAGCCCTTTCTAATCAAACACTAGATGCCAGCAAGGTGAGGTGCAATGTGCCAAAGGTGAGGTGTGTTGTGCCACGAACGTGCGGTTTGATGTGCGAGCAAGGTGAGACTCGTTGTTCCGCAAGGTGCTAGTTCTTGTGCCGAGGCAGTCAAGGTGAGGTACGTTGTGCGGACGCTGTGGATATCCCCGCTGACGCTAGGCTAGATGCCAACTTAGCCACTGCCCGCCTTGCGCAACGGTGAGGTCCATTGTGCGTAGGGTGAGGGTCGTTGTGCTGGGACCGCAGGGCAAGGTCAGGGCCGCTGATGCCTGGCTTTTATGGTGAGGTTCATTGTGTTGAGAACCTCACCATCACGTGCTAGAGTCACCCCAGCCTAAAAAGAGGGGAACCACAAGTTATGGCGGCCGAGAATCCGGTGGAGATCAAAACGAGGACCACGCCTCGGCAAATGGCGCTCGCATTGTTCGAAGACATGTTTGACCTCGGCACGTCCATCAACGAGGCGAACCGCGAAATCGGCTATCAGCGCAATAACTTCTTCACGGAAATCGTGAACATGGGGCTAGCGGCGCGACGGTTCCTCGATGCCGCCTACTTCATCGTCGCCCAAGAGCCGGAAGTCCCAGATCAGTACGACGTTGAGCTGAACTACTTCAAATGGCTGATGCGGTACGACAGCCGCAACCTGAAGCATTTGCGCACCATCGCAGACGAAGCGCAGAACGCGAAGGTCCGCGTCACCAACACGCCGTCAGACCGTGAGCCGGCGGAAGATGATATTTGGGTGCAGGTGCAACTGATCGGTATGGTGGCCATGCATCGTGGCCGCATCCGCTTCGACGTGCACCACAGCCTGATCCCCCACATTCGCGACCCACGCAAGTCCCACTGGCTAAGCCTGCGGATTTCGACGGCATTTACGCGCAGCCTGGCGCGCGCCATCTACGACAAGGTCTTGCCGAGCGTGCCGGCAGGGCGCACCGACTGGATCAAGCTGGACGAGATGCGGACCTGGCCAGGGAAGATGGGCGCGAACGCCAGCATCTTCAAATATTTCAAGCGCGACTGGCTTGAGCCAGCGGTCCGGGAAATCAATGAGATCTCGGACATCGAGCTGTCCTACGAAACTCGGACGGAATCGACCTCGTCGAAGAAGGTTGACCGCATCCGCTTCCAACTCCAGCGCAAGGACACGGCCGATGCGGTGATGGCGAGCCTATCTGACGCGAGCCAGATCTACAAGATCCTGAAGGACGAGTTCAACCTGTCCACGCGCCAGTTCACCGAGATCTCCGAGAACCGGGAAGCATGGAATGACGACCGCATCCTGCAAGCGATCGAGTACACGCGGTTCAAGCTCAATCGGGGCCAAGTGAAGAAGAGTCCGTCCGGCTATCTGATGAAGGCGTTGCGCGACAACTGGCGCATGTCCGAAGCTGAGCGGACCATGGTTCAGGTCCAGACGAAGCTGCTCACGGAGGAAACGGAGAAGGAAGCCGTAAAGGCAGCAGTGAAGTCATCCGTTGAGCACAGCGTGGCGTCGCGTGATGAAGAGACGCGTGCACGCATGAATGAAGAATCAGCCCAAGGTCGCGCGCATTTTACGTCGGCTGATACCAAAACTCGCAGGGAGTTTATTCGGGCTTGGCTGGCGTCGCGCGAAGGCAAGCTTGTACTGCGGCGGATGAAGCTGGAGCCTGCATCCGTCTCCGAAGACGTCATCCTGACGACGCCAGATTTGTCCTGGTACTTGGGACAGTTCGTGTTCGGCCGCGTGGCACTCAGTCGCGCATGACACAGCGGATTTCTTCGCGTTGATCGACGCTGTCGCTATCGCAGGTTTTTGATTCCTGCGCTGACTTCCGTAGCATGCCATAACCTGTTCGGGGTGTAGCCAGTTCCTTGGATATGCCGAGGCCAAAGCAATCTAACTCCTGAGATGCGTTCCTGCCGTGCACCAGCCCGCGGATAGTCTCAATAGCCGCTCGCGCCACTACCGACGACGGCTGCCCCGGCTGCGTTAACTGGATGGGGCCGGAAGAGGACCCACACGCTACTCTGTCCATCTCAAAGAGCCAGGCGCGCGCCTGATCGTGCCCCACCGAACTCCGGCGACCGTTGCGGTCAATAAACACGATCGACGCTGAATCGACTTCATAGGTCGACCCATCTGGTGCTGAAACCCGCTTGCCTCGGTATCTCGCCACCAGCTCGGCAATCTGCTGCCGCTCTCGTGTGGCCCGAGCCTCGGCTGCTCGCCCTGCATCTTCACGGAGCTTCCGCGTCCGGACTATATGTCCGTAGTCAACAGGCATCTCGAGGAGCGACTTGAGGTACGCGAACAGTTCTCGTCCCCGGAGCGGCCTGAGCGCATTGCCAGCCGCCGAGACGACGTCTGACAAACGGTGGCCCGTGGTTCTCGCAAGCTTCATCAGTAGGAACAGCGCGGACATCTTTAGGGCTTGGTCGCGTACCAAGGGCGCCAGGTCCATCGGCACCGCGCGACCGTCAATCCGCAAAAAGGATCCCGGCCCCGGATGTTTCTTCGTAGAAGACTGCATGGTCTTGTTTACGCCATTCACCGGTGCGAGACATGTAGAGGCCCCCGACTCATCAGAGCGGGTCGGAACGTGGATAGTGGACTGAACCTGCAGGCTGGTGATTCCAATGCATCGGAGCAACTTTGAGGAGAACCCGATCCGCCCAACGACCTCAAGCTGCGCCCTGGTGCGCCGCTGCCGTTCACGCTTAATAAGCCCGGCATCTTCAAGCGCACCAAGCGCTCGATAGACCGTGGCCTCACTCATCCCGAGGTGTTGCGCAATCGTTGCCTTCTTTATGAAGGCGAGCGCAGACGGATCCTTCTGGTTCAAAGCGAAGCGGACGAGCGTGGCCAGTACCTGACGATTCGTGATGTGCAAAGTCCGAAGTCCATCGGACTCGTAGACCAGCGCGATTGCTCTAAGAATCCGCTCAGGCAGCCGGCCGGCATCGAGCCTTGCTGCATTGGGTTGCAGGCCTTCGGCGGCGACAGGTTTAGGAGCATGCGACGCATCGCCGCACTTTGTTGTTCTTCGGGCAATAGGAAGCCCGTCGAAGCTACATGTCATCTTCGATCAGCGCAAACTTGGAAAGGAGGCATTGACAGCGAAGGCGCGGGCTTCGTACACTCGATCTGTCTTGTAGGTCGAGTCAAAGGGGTTTCGAAGCTCGTGACCTCTTTTGCCTATGCCGATGAAAAACCTGGAGTTGCTGGACTTATACCCTGCAGGTACATAGTTGCAGTGGGGAGCCGCCAGAGACCTAGCAGGCCGCTGAAATACCTCCAGCGGACGTCAGCGCGACGACTGGCTGAAGCGTTGCTTTGAGGATCCCATCCAATCCCACATTCATGCGCGGCGCAGATACCTTCACGGAAAGCTTGTTCACTATGCGGAGGCTGGAGGATTTCGTGCCGCAGTCCCATCCGCTGCGCTCGATCCGGACTATGGCCAACCAGGCGCTGGTGAAGATGGACCGGCTGTTCGCGCAGATGTACGAGGCCGATATCAAGGGTGGCCGCCCCAGTATCGCGCCGGAGAAGTTGCTGCGGGCCATGCTGCTGCAGGTGCTCTACAGCATTCGCTCTGAGCGCCAGCTCATGGAGCAGACGCAATACAACCTGCTGTTTCGCTGGTTCATCGGGCTGTCGATGGACGACTCAGTTTGGGTGCCCACGGTCTTCACCAAGAACCGCGAGCGACTGATCAAGCATGATGCGGTGATCCAGTTTTTCAACGAGGTGCTGGCCATCGCGCAGAAGAAGAACTGGCTGTCGGGTGAGCACTTCAGCGTGGACGGCACGCTGATACAGGCGTGGGCAGGCCACAAGAGCTTCGTGCGCAAGGATGGCGACGACCAAGACGATGACGCCGGCGGCAACTTCAAAGGTCGCAAGCGCAGCAACGAGACACACGAATCCAAGACCGATCCCGATGCCAAGCTCTACCGCAAGGGCAAGACATCCAGTGAGCTGCGCTACATGGGTCATACCCTGAGCGACAACCGCCATGGCCTGGTGGTTAGCGCCATGGTGACCAAGGCGGACGGACACGCCGAGCGGGAGGCCGCAAAGGTCATGCTTAACGATGCCAGGCAGGTGATTGAAGACCTGAATGTGGAAGTCACCGTGGGCGCGGACAAGGGCTATGACGCGCACGAGTTCATTGAGGCCTGCCTGGAAATGAAGGTGACGCCCCACGTGGCGCAGAACACATCGGGTCGTCGCTCGGCCGTTGCTGATGCCATTGCTTCCAGCGCCGGTTATGCCGTCTCGCAACAAAAGCGCAAGCTGATCGAACAGGGCTTCGGGTGGGTCAAGACCGTGGGGCGCATGCGTCAGGTGATGGTGCGCGGTCTGAAGAAAGTCGATCAGATGTTTGTGCTGAGCATGGCCGCCTACCACCTCGTGCGCATGCGCTCGCTGGGACAAATCCGTCCGCAGTTGCAGTAATCGCGCTAATGAGGCCGGAATGGGCGCCAAAACGCGGAAAAAGCCGAGGCAGTGACGTCCGGCTTCCGGATTGTGAAAAACAGCGCTCCCCGCCTTGCGGGGAAAAACTCATCGCTAGCGCGATGAGTACTTCAGCAGCCTGTTAGGCTTCGATTTCCTTGATCGACCTCAAGGGCGAGCGTCTTTCGGCACCGATACTGAAGAGAAGCAAGGCTTTGCCTGCGCCGTTGCGCGCAAGGAGGCTTCTATGTCGGGCAAGCTGGCAACGACAAGCAATGATGAGCGCGTTCAAGCGACGGAGCGGCGGCTATCGAGGTCAAGACTGGTTACGGTCGGATTTCTGCTTGTCATTGGCTACTTTCTCTGGACAGAGCACCGGGCCCATGTCATCCAGGCCCTGCCTTACCTGCTCCTGGCCGCCTGTCCGTTGATGCATCTTTTCATGCACCAGGGGCACGGGCATGGTCATCACCGACAGGGGCGAGCGCGGGACGGTCATGACATCGATGGAGGACGGCGATGACCGAGCATCCGCAATACGGCTATGGGCTGTGGTCGCTGGTGATCATCAATTCGGCGGTATTCATCGTCTTCGCCTTCAGCTTCGCCAAGCCCAAGACATCTCGTGACTGGCGGTCCTTTGGCGCGTTCTCGGCGTTCATTGTTGCTCTCTTCACCGAGATGTACGGGATCCCCTTGACGATCTACCTCATGCTGCCGTGGCTCTCGGCGAGATTCCCTGGCATCGATTTCCTGTCGCACGACGCGGGCCATCTGCCTGAGATGCTGTTCGGCTGGCAAGGCAATCCGCACCTGGGGCCATTCCATATCGCCAGCAATATCCTTATCTTCGGCGGCTTCCTGATGTTGTCATCCGCCTGGCGTGTTCTATACAATGCGCAGCAGGAAGGCCGTCTGGCGACGACGGGCCTCTACGCGCACATCAGGCATCCGCAGTATGTTGCGTTCATTCTCGTCATGGCCGGCTTCCTCCTGCAATGGCCGACGATTCTTATCTTGTTGATGTTCCCGGTTCTCGCCTGGATGTATGTTCGCTTGGCCAGAGCGGAGGAGCAAGATGTGCTGGAAGCATTCGGCCAGCAGTATGAAGCGTACCGCAGGCGAACGCCTGGGTTCGTTCCACGGATTCGATTCAGCCAGTTGTTTCGCGCCAAGCCTCACTGAAGCGGCTGAACCAAGGAGGTAGTCATGAAACCCATCAAGACTGGCATCGTGCTTTCCCTCACGGTTGTGTTGTTCTATATCTTGTGTACTCTGGTTTGGGTAGCACTCCCGGAGCCGTTCATGAACTTCATGAACTCACTTTTTCACGGGCTCGATTTCAGGCGGCTCCAGACCGGTCAGTCGTTCTCCTGGTGGGATACCGCGTATCCGGCCATTGTGTTCGCGATCTGGTTTTTCGCCGTTGGTGTCTTCTTCGCCTGGCTTGGCAACAAAGTGGGAAATGAGGATTGAAGCCATGGGCATATGCACGCACCGGCGCGTCGGCACCGTTAGGGTGTTGGCCTTGCTGGAGCCACTACCGCTGCAACCATGGGCCATGCGCGTAGAGAAGCAGCGTCCACGTGTCAGAGTCGTCGCGTTGACAACGACTCAATGTACGCAGAGCCTGGCGCGAGCACGATCATCCGCGAGTCATCTTCGATTGCCCGGTGGTTCTGAGCGCGATTGCCGCGCCCTTGAACTCGTCCAGACGCGCGTCGCAGCGCATTGCCATTACCCATAATACTTGCGGCCGATCAAATGGAGGCCGGTCTGGCGTCCTACAGTAGCTTGCACCAGGAACTCTCCCAGCTAACGCCCCCCAGGAGTGTCGCAATGACGCCTGTAGCCGACCATGGCTTTGACGTTTACTCGCCTAAACAAGTCGCGAGCAGGGTCAACGAATTCTGCATTGCCAAGGCTCACATGCCGCTGCTCACGCTGGCAATGCTAGGCATGCTCGCGGGGGCGTTCATCGGGCTGGGCGCGCTGATGTTTGCTCTGGTGAGCAGCGATGCATCGCTCGGCTTCGCAGCGAGTCGCCTGCTAGGGGGGCTTGGATTTTCGCTTGGCCTGATTTTGGTGACGGTGGCCGGTGCTGAACTGTTTACCGGCAATAACCTGCTGGCCATGGCCTGGGCCAGCGGCTGCGTAAGCACTCGCGACGTGCTGCGCAACTGGGTGGTCGTGTGCATGGCCAATTTCATTGGCGCACTCGGGCTGGCGCTGCTGGTCTGGCTTTCGGGCCACGCCACGATGAATGGGGGTGCCGTAGCAACCACAGTCGTCGCCATCGCCACCGCCAAGGCCGGACTTTCGGCAACCGACGCCTTTTTTTGGGTTCATCGAGGAATTCCGGGGAAGGCTGCGCGGATTTTGAGGAAGAAGTATTCCTCGTCGCGATAGCCGTACGCGCGGCGCTTGATGACCTTGATGGTGTTGTTGATGCCTTCGACCACGCTGGTGTTCAATGGGTGGCGGCAGCGGGCCAAGATGCCATGCCAGTAGCCTTGCAGGCGCTTCGCAAACAACTCCAGGGCAGGTATTCGGCTCTGCCGAGCCTGCTCGCACCATTGCTCCCAAGCTTTTTGCGCCCACGCCGGGCGGCGGTAGAACCATAGCCGCTTTAGCTCGTCGCGCAACAGATAGACTGTCAGCAATGGCCGGTTCGCCTCCAGGACCTCATCCAGATGAACCGCCTGGGGGACGCTCAAGTTCTCCCGATTCCGCAGCAGTAGCCAGCGTGTGGACTTGAGCACCCGTCTGGCCGGCCGATCGTGCCGCAGCTGATTGGCCTGATCCACCCGTACTCGGTCGATGACCTCACGCCCGTACTTAGCTACCACGTGGAACAGGTCGAAGACCACCTCTGCTTGCGGGCAATGCGCCCGGATCTCCAACTCATACGCGGTCGTCATGTCGATGGCGACGGCCTCGATGCGCTGCGCAACGCCGGCGGGGAGCTGCTCAAAGAAGGCTCGGGCGGTCTCGCGTGAGCGCCCCTGTCCGATCCAGAGCACCTGCCGCCCAATGGGGTCGACTACCACCGTGGCATATCGATGCCCCTTGTGTAGCGCGAACTCATCCATGGCCAGGTAGC
The DNA here is from genome assembly GCF_000069785.1 of Cupriavidus taiwanensis LMG 19424. Lineage (NCBI taxonomy): Bacteria > Pseudomonadati > Pseudomonadota > Betaproteobacteria > Burkholderiales > Burkholderiaceae > Cupriavidus > Cupriavidus taiwanensis. Next base: position 270,991 of record NC_010529.1, read on the forward strand.
GGATATTGGACCAGTCCGGCTCGGCCACTGCCTCACGCAAGCGAGCCTTATCGATCGATTTAACTGTGTGCCAGCCCAGATCGTAGAAGGCCGCCACCGCCTGCACCGTACAGTGGCGCAACAAGTGGCCGCAAGCCTGGGCCAAGCGGGCCGTCACGCGTTGGTAGCGCCCAAGCCATTCCAGCCGCTCCAGCCTCGGACCGCCGCAACGGTCGCACCAAACGCGCCGGCGCGGCACGTGCAGTACGACCCGATACTCGAACAGCGGAAGGTCCCGGACTCGCCTGACCACTGTCTCATGCACCTGATGGCAGCGCGCGCCACACTCCTCGCAATGCATGACCTTGCTGACCGGCTTCAAGTACAACGACAGCGTACGGCTCTCTCCCTCCGGCCATTCCACGCGCTCCAGCCGGTAGCCCTTCCAGCAACCCAGTGCTTGCAGCGTCTTGCGATCCAGCACACATCCCCCTGATACCTGAAGAAACAGACATCAGCATACAAAATGTGCTCTTTCGGGCCACGGTTTTCTGCGAAGAACCCTTTTTTTACCCACCAACGCTTCGCTTGGTGCGGCTGGAGTTCACGTCCGGCGTTTTTCCTGTCCGCGATTCTCGCCCATGGCCGGCGGAGATGTTCTCCTATTGATCGGCTTGATGTGTCTCTATTGAGCCAGGCAGTTCGAAAATGAATAGCCCGACGGGTAGCTACCCGCGTTATACAGAAATCATGGCAAAGCGCGGCGCGGCTGACGCGCGACCTTCTGTCGAGGATAAGGCATTCAGCGCAGTGGAATGGATTTCGCGGAATGATTTCCTTGCAGACGTCGAACTAAGAAACGGTAGTGTGCCCGTTTGCCTCTTGAGGTCATGCGCTCAGTCCATGGGATGCATCAATGGGTTGGCTCGGAATTTAGCCGTTTGTCACGATGGATCTCAGTGTACTGCCTAATTCATGCGGGAAATGTCGGTCCGACTATGTCGTCGGGGATATTAGGGGCGTTAATTAAATGTAATCGGGCGAACCCGATGCCATTTATCGCCCGCAAAGGACGGCGTTGGATCGTGCGCTTCGCCTGTAGTGGCATTACGAAAGCACAGAATGCATTCGATATTGCCATCAACTATCCGTCAATGGAGGAAGCATGGCAGCAGAGAAGTCGTTACGTTCAATGGTTGAAAAATGGCTTACACCGTCGGTAGGGAAGCCGCCCCGCGTTATCGGTACGGGCCGCCTGCGAGACTGCCGCAGCCGCTTTGTTTGTGTGGAGTGCAACCGCGCTACTGGTACGCTGTCGATCATGTTCTTCCGGCACTGCGACGGTGGCTGGTATGTGTTTCCACCTGTGACAAGCAGAGCTGGAGGGGCTAGATAGGTTCGCACTCATGTTGTGGGCTTGCGGGCTAGTGCCATATCAGAAAATCCTTGGTGGAAATTCGAGAAGATCTGATAATACTTTTTGTGGGCTGCGATTAGTATGTTCATCGGGGTGCGCCAGTTAGGTGCACCCAAGTCGGTTGTATGTATCCCCCGACAATGCGTCCCTTATAGCGCCCGACGTTTCGTCGGGCGTTTTTTCTTTAGTTTTCGAAGAATTTGGGGGGCTGAATTGCCACATGCCGGCATTCGTTCCCTAGCCATGGACGAATTCGCGCTGCACAAAGGCCATCGCTTTGCCACGGTGGTAGTCGATCCGAGCGGCAGCAAGTGCTCTGGATCTGTCAGGGCTGCTCGCGCGAGACGGCGCGCCTTCTTCGAGCAACTGCCACCAGACGCGGCCAGGCGGATCGAAGCGGTTGCGCTTGAAGCTAGAACCGAAGGCTGCATAAACTCAGATCCCATCTAGGGGTTTACCTCCGGCCGAAATGTCTTTTTTCATGCTCGATTGTTTACTATAGTAAACGGCATGGGGGGATACCTTCCTTCCAAGTCTCTCTCGACAACTAGGAGTAGAAATGAGTCGTGAAATCCACCTGAACGCATTTGAGATGAACTGCGTGGGTCATATCCAGCAGGGACTGTGGACCCATCCCCGTGATGAATCGAGCCGGTACAGCGAGGTTCAATACTGGGTGGACTACGCCAAGAAACTTGAGCGTGGGCTGTTCGATGGCATCTTCTTTGCCGATGTCGTTGGGGTCTATGACGTCTTCGGTGGTAACGCCAACGCGGCTGTTCAAAACGCCGTGCAGGTGCCGGTGAACGACCCAATGTTAGTGATTCCGGCCATGGCCGCGGTCACACGCAATCTGGGGTTCGGCGTTACGGCCAACCTCACCTACGAGCAGCCGTTCCTGTTTGCCCGCCGCATGTCGACGCTCGACCATCTGACAGGTGGGCGCATCGGCTGGAACATCGTGACTGGCTATCTGGACAGCGCGGCGCGAGCCATCGGCCTCGACGGGCAGGTTGCGCACGATGACCGTTACGATCTGGCCGACGAGTACCTGGAGTTGGTGTACAAGCTCTGGGAAGGAAGCTGGGATGACGACGCGGTCATCAACGACAAGGCCAGAGGCATCTACGCAGACCCGTCGAAGGTTCGCGTGATCCACCATCGCGGTCGTCAATACAAGGTAAATGCGATGCACCTATGCGCTCCGTCGCCGCAGCGGACACCGGTGCTCTACCAGGCAGGCTCCTCGACGCGTGGCAGGCAGTTTGCCGCGACGCACGCTGAATGCGTCTTCGTGAATGGCCAGAAGAAGGACGGCGTCAAGACCATCGTCGACGACATCCGCGCGAAGGCTGTGGCCTTTGGCCGCATCGCGGACGATGTCAAGGCATTCCTGGGAGCGACGCTGATCATTGGTGGCACCGAAAAGGAAGCGCAGGAGAAGTACGAGGAATACAAGCGATATGTGAGTTCGGAAGGCGCACTCGCACACGCAGCCAGTTCGCTTGGCATCGATTTTTCGCGCTACGACCTCGACGAGCCGATCGATGTGAGCAAGAGCCAGGCGATCGTTTCCAACGTGGAAGCCATGACTCGCAGCGCAGGGGCCCAATGGACCTTGCGCAAGCTGCTCGAACAGATGCCGCTGGGTAGCCGCCAGGCACCGTGGGTCGGCTCTGCCGAACAGATCGCTGACCTGATGATCGAGTGGACCAACGAGACCGGTGTAGCAGGGTTCAACCTGTCGCGTACGGTGGCTCCGGAATGTCTCGACGACGTCATCGATCTGCTGGTACCGCTCCTGCAGGAGCGCGGCGTGTACAAGACCGCCTATCGCGAAGGTACGTATCGCGAAAAGCTGTTCGGTCATGCACGCCTGCCGGTCACCCATGCCGCAGCCAAGGCACGCGCCGCTGTGCGGTAATCCGCGCAGCACGTCCTTCACAAACTATGAGGCCCCAAGCTAAGGGGAGCACTATGGTAGACAAAACATCGTTCCGAGAAGCCATGGCCGGGCTAGGGGCCGCGGTCAACATCATCACTAGTAACGGCGAAGGTGGACTGGCCGGCTGCACAGTATCGGCAGTGTGCGGCATCACGGACGAGCCGCCAACTCTGCTTGTCTGTATCAATCGTGGCAGCAAGAACAACGAGGTTGTGCGTGAGAACGGCTGCCTTTGCGTCAATGTTCTCGCAGCGGATCAGCAAGACGCGGCTATCCGGTTCTCGAGCAAGAGCGTCTCGGTCGAGGAGCGTTTTGCCGATGTGGAATGGGATCGGCTGGTGACCGGTGCCCCCGTGATTGCCGGCACCGTCAGCGCTTTGGACTGCGAAGTCGCATCCATGATGGACGTTGGCACGCACACCATGTTTCTCTGTGAGATCAAAGCCGTGCGGACGCGCAATGATCGCGACGCCTTGATCTACTTTGGGCGCAACTTCCATAGTGTCGAAGCGCCGGCTGTGAAAGGCGCCGTAGCCGCCTAGGTCCAGCTCCAAAACCCCCGAGACGTCAGGTCGCACATGGGCGCTACGCGCCCATGTCGGACACGCTCGTCCTTCCCGATGCGCCGTGTGCGCGCCAGGTGTCACGGGCGTCCCCATCGCAGGCGACTGAATGGCTTCGATCTCTCCTTATCTCCAGCAGGCAATGCACATGACTTCCTATCCGGAAATTCGAATGCTGATCGCCGACAAGTGGCGCAGCGCGCCCGGTCGGCCCGTTATCAACCCATCGGACGAAACAACCATCGGCACTGTGCCAATCGCAACGACTGCAGACCTCGACGATGCCTTGTCGGCCGCGGCCGATGGTCTGAAGATCTGGCGTCGCACGTCGCCCGCACGGCGCGCCGAGATCATGCTGAAGGCGATTGACTTGATTCTCGAACGAGTCGAGGCCATTGCGACCGCCATTGCCCTGGAGCAAGGCAAGACCCTGGCGCAGGCGCGCGCTGAGGTGCTGCGTGGTTGTGACTTGATGACATGGGATGCGAACGAAGGCAAGCGGTTGTACGGACGTGTGATCCCGGCAGAGCCGCCCATGCGGCATACGGTGATCCGCGAACCCATTGGCGTGATTGGCGCATTCACGCCATGGAACTTCCCGATGAGTTCTCCCGCGCGCAAGGTGGGTGGTGCCCTCGCTGCCGGATGTTCGATCATTCTCAAGGCCGCTGAGGAAACGCCTGCGGGAGCCGTGATGTTGGCCCAGGCCTACCGCGATGCCGGACTTCCTGCTGGTGTGCTGAACCTGGTATTTGGAGAGCCGGGGATGATCTCGTCGTCCTGGTCGCCAGCCCGGTCGTCCGTGCCGTCACGTTTACTGGCTCCACGCTCGTGGGGAAGCACCTGGCCGGCCTGACAGCCCAACACATGAAGCCGGCGATTCTGGAGTTGGGCGGTCACGCGCCGGTCATCGTTTGCGATGATGCCGATCCCGACGCGGCAGCCCTCGCCTGCGTAAAGGGGAAATTGAACAACGCCGGGCAGATATGCGTTGCCCCTACGCGCTTCTTCGTTCATCGCAAGGTCTACGACAGGTTTGTCGAAGCATTTGCTCGGTACGGTGCCCGGATCCGGGTGGGGCATGCGCTGGAGCCGAGCAGTGATATCGGACCTGTCGCAAATGAGCGGCGACTTGCCTGCCTTGACGAGTTGGTGAAAGACGCGATCCATCAAGGAGCTCGCCTGCTTTGCGGTGGGGAGCCATTGCCGGGCGCAGGATACATGTTCCCGTTCACCGCACTTGCCGATGTCCCGTCCACCGCCCGCGCGATGCTAGAAGAGCCATTCGGGCCTCTGAGCCTGATTGCCCCTGTCGAATCGCTCGACGAAGCCATCGAACGTGCCAACAGCCTGCCTTATGGCCTTGCCGGATACGCATTCACTCGCTCTGCAGCGGCCGCCTATCGCCTTGGCGACGAGCTGGAGGTGGGCAACCTCGCAATCAATCACCTGACTTCCGCCGTGTCGGAAACGCCATTCGGTGGCGTGAAGGAAAGCGGGTACGGACGCGAAGGAGGCATCGAAGGGCTCGAGTGCTACACGAACGTGAAAAGCATTTCACACGTGATGGCCGACGCCTGAAGCGACGAACACCAGGACAACTCCAGAAAGCACAACAACGTTCCGCCCAATCCGGCCCGTTCACGTTGGTACCTTCGGTCACCAACTTGAGCGGGGTAGGAAGTTTATTGCCACCAAAGGAGATGCAGATGCGCCCCATCCATTTACTAGCCTTGCTACCCGCCGCAGGCGTGCTGATAGGCCCGTTCTTTCTGAACCGCGTTACCCCCCCAGATTCTCGGTATGCCCTTTCTGCTGGGCTGGCTGTCCCTCAATCTCGTACTCACGTCAGTTGTGATGGCGATCATCTTTCACAGCGATAGTAAGGCGCACGACGATCGCGGGACCGCGGCTGAGGAGCACGTATGAACAGCGCCCTGATCTTCATTTTTGGTGCCATTGCCCTGGCACTTGCGCTCGGTTTGCTGGCCAGGCGAGGAAAAAAGATGAGCCTGGAGGAATGGGCGGTGGGCGGCCGAGGCTTCGGCACGGCAATCGTGTTCCTGTTGATGGCCGGTGAAATCTACACGACGTTCGTCTTCCTTGGCGCGAGTGGATACGCATATGGCCACGGTGGTCCGGCCTACTACATGCTGGGCTATGGAAGCCTTTGCTTTGTCCTGTCGTACTGGCTGTTACCGCTGATCTGGCGCTATGCCAAAGCGAAGAACCTGATCTCTCAATCCGACTTCTTCGCGTCGAAGTATGACAGCCGGCCACTGGGCATCCTGGTCGCCGTTGTCGGCATCGTGGCACTGATGCCATACCTGGTGTTGCAGCTCAAGGGGCTTGGCATTATCGTGAGCGTTGCATCGTATGGCGCCATCGACTCCAGCCACGGCATGTGGATCGGTGCCATTGTGGTGGCCTTGTACGTGGCCATCTCCGGCGTACACGGGTCCGCGTGGACGTCGGTGGTCAAGGACATCCTGGTCATGTTTGTCGCCGTGTTCCTCGGCCTCTATCTGCCGTTCCACTACCACGGTGGCGTCGGGCAGATGTTTGCGGACATCGAGGCAGCAAAGCCAGGTTTTCTTGCCCTGCGCGAGTCCGGTGAAAGCCCGGTGTGGCTGGTTTCGACCGTTCTGCTTTCGGCGCTCGGCTTCTACATGTGGCCACACATGTTCATGGCGACCTACACGGCAAAGACCGACGTGGTGTTGCGCAAGAATGCCTACGTTCTGCCGATCTACCAGTTGATGCTCTTGTTTATCTTCTTCGTCGGATTTACTGCAGTCCTGCAGATTCCTGGGCTCAAAGGAAGCGACATCGATCTGGCACTGTTGAAGATTTCGCTGCAAACCTTCGACCCATGGTTTGTTGGTGTCATCGGGGCGGCAGGCGTTCTGACAGCGCTAGTGCCGGGTTCCATGATTCTGATGACATCGGCAACCTTGCTGGCCAATAACGTCTATCGTCCGTTGCGCCCGTCTGCCAGCAGCGCCGAGATCGTAAAGCTGAGTAAGTGGATGGCACCGTGCATCATGGCAGTCGGGCTCTTCTTCGCGCTCCAGGGCGGGAAGACGATCGTCGCACTTCTGCTGATGGCTTACGCGTTCGTCACCCAGTTGTTCCCGGTCCTTGTGATGAGTTCGCTGCGGAATAATCCGGTGACGCCGGTCGCGGCAATGACTAGCATTGCCGTGGGAGAGGCGACGGTTGCGTGGGTGTCTTTGACTAAGCAGTCGGTGGCTTCGCTCTTTCCATTCCTGCCGGATGCTTTGAAGGACGTGAATGTCGGCGTTGTCGCACTGGTACTGAACATCGCGACGTTGATCATCGTAACCTTGCTGACGCGGCGAAGCGAGCGCCCGGGTCTGACGGCTCCGGTTTCCCAATAACACCTGGGTGATGTGGGCGGAGGCGATCCCTCCGCTAGGAGATTGTTATGAAGACAAGCATTTTTTCCCGCGCGGCGCGTGTTGCATTCATTCAGGCGGAGTGGCACAAAGACCTGCTGGAGAACGCGCTTGAGGGATTCCTGCGCCGCATGGTCCAACTCGGGGTGTCTACCGATGCCGTAGACTTCTTCGAAGTGCCTGGAGCATTCGAAATTCCGCTGTTCGCCAAACGGATCGCGACACGCGGAGACTATGCGGCGATTATTGAAAGTGCGCTCGTTGTTGACGGAGGCATCTATCGGCACGAGTTCGTCGCTCAAGCCGTCGTGGAGGGGTTGATGCGCGTGCAACTCGAAACGGACACACCGGTGTTTTCAATGGTGCTGACGCCGCACAATTTTCGAGCTGAAGAGCACATGCGCGGATTCTTCGCCAAACTCTTGATAGAGAAGGGCGATGAGGTGGCAGACGCGTGTGTTAGGGCAGTCGGCTGCCTCGAGCGCCCGGGTGGATGCATGTCTGCTGAGGCAGCACGGCATCTGGCTCCTGGACGAGTAGGCGAGCGCCTGATTTCGACCACCGCATAGGGATCCAATGCCGCCGCCAGCAGGCAGCGCGGAGACCTTTGACCATATTGAAGGGGTACATGATGACCGAAATAACGATTCGCGATGCCACGCCAGAAGACATGGAAGCGGTATGTGCGATCTACAACGATGCTGTGGAGAACACGACGGCAATCTGGAATGAGGTCCTTGTCGATGTGGCCAATCGCTTGGACTGGCTTTCCGCACGGCGCAAGGCCGGCTTACCGGTTCTCGTGGCGCTGGACGCAACGGGCGTTGTGGTCGGCTATGCGTCATTTGGGGATTGGCGCGCGTTTGATGGCTATCGCCATACCGTGGAGCACTCGGTGTACGTGCGAACTGACCAGCGTGGCAAAGGTATTGCCGGCTCGCTAATGAAAGCTCTTATCGAGCGTGCGGGCGAACTCGGCAAACACATCATAGTCAGCGCGATCGAAGCAGGTAACGCGAGCTCGATCCGTCTACATGAAAAACTGGGCTTCGAGCAGGTCGGCCTGATGAAGGAGGTTGGCACGAAGTTCGGCAAGTGGCTGGACCTTGTCTTCATGCAGCTCAACATCGACCATCGTGCTGACCCGGATGGTGCGCGGAAGCAGTAGCGCATACGTGTGCTCCATCGTTTCCCCTCGCCGATCAAAGGTGCTGCGCTGGCTGATACCGCGGATTGAAGTCCGCTCCCAGCAACAGAATGCATTCCCAGAGTATGGCTCAATCTTCAAATGCTGCTCTGAAGTCGGGATGGCTTCGTCTCGACCCTGTATTGACAATAGCCACCGCGCAATTGTTCGGAACCTCGCTTTGGTTCAGCGCCAACAGCGCGGCCGACGATCTTGCCCGGACGTGGGGGCTGACGGCCGCAAACATTGGCATGCTCACGGCGGCGGTTCAGAGCGGCTTCATACTGGGTACCCTGGTATTCGCCGTATTCGGACTCGCGGACAGGTTCTCGGCGAGCCGAATTTTTTGGTTCATCGAGGAATTCCGGGGAAGGCTGCGCGGATTTTGAGGAAGAAGTATTCCTCGTCGCGATAGCCGTACGCGCGGCGCTTGATGACCTTGATGGTGTTGTTGATGCCTTCGACCACGCTGGTGTTCAATGGGTGGCGGCAGCGGGCCAAGATGCCATGCCAGTAGCCTTGCAGGCGCTTCGCAAACAACTCCAGGGCAGGTATTCGGCTCTGCCGAGCCTGCTCGCACCATTGCTCCCAAGCTTTTTGCGCCCACGCCGGGCGGCGGTAGAACCATAGCCGCTTTAGCTCGTCGCGCAACAGATAGACTGTCAGCAATGGCCGGTTCGCCTCCAGGACCTCATCCAGATGAACCGCCTGGGGGACGCTCAAGTTCTCCCGATTCCGCAGCAGTAGCCAGCGTGTGGACTTGAGCACCCGTCTGGCCGGCCGATCGTGCCGCAGCTGATTGGCCTGATCCACCCGTACTCGGTCGATGACCTCACGCCCGTACTTAGCTACCACGTGGAACAGGTCGAAGACCACCTCTGCTTGCGGGCAATGCGCCCGGATCTCCAACTCATACGCGGTCGTCATGTCGATGGCGACGGCCTCGATGCGCTGCGCAACGCCGGCGGGGAGCTGCTCAAAGAAGGCTCGGGCGGTCTCGCGTGAGCGCCCCTGTCCGATCCAGAGCACCTGCCGCCCAATGGGGTCGACTACCACCGTGGCATATCGATGCCCCTTGTGTAGCGCGAACTCATCCATGGCCAGGTAGCGGATATTGGACCAGTCCGGCTCGGCCACTGCCTCACGCAAGCGAGCCTTATCGATCGATTTAACTGTGTGCCAGCCCAGATCGTAGAAGGCCGCCACCGCCTGCACCGTACAGTGGCGCAACAAGTGGCCGCAAGCCTGGGCCAAGCGGGCCGTCACGCGTTGGTAGCGCCCAAGCCATTCCAGCCGCTCCAGCCTCGGACCGCCGCAACGGTCGCACCAAACGCGCCGGCGCGGCACGTGCAGTACGACCCGATACTCGAACAGCGGAAGGTCCCGGACTCGCCTGACCACTGTCTCATGCACCTGATGGCAGCGCGCGCCACACTCCTCGCAATGCATGACCTTGCTGACCGGCTTCAAGTACAACGACAGCGTACGGCTCTCTCCCTCCGGCCATTCCACGCGCTCCAGCCGGTAGCCCTTCCAGCAACCCAGTGCTTGCAGCGTCTTGCGATCCAGCACACATCCCCCTGATACCTGAAGAAACAGACATCAGCATACAAAATGTGCTCTTTCGGGCCACGGTTTTCTGCGAAGAACCAATTTTTTGCCTTTCGGCACTGCTTGGTGCTGCTTTCAACGCGTGGTTCGCGTGTCTGTCAGGGGATTTCTCCGCAGCAATCGCACTTCGGTTTGCTGTGGGCGTATGTCTCGCTGGCGTCTATCCGATTGGGATGAAGCTGATTATTAGCTGGGCCCCCGATAGAGCAGGGGCAGCGCTTGCATTGCTGGTAGGCATGCTGACCTTAGGGAGCGCGCTGCCGCATGGCTTGCGAATTATGGCCGCACAATGGCCGTGGCAGTACGTCATGGCTGGCTCTTCGGTGCTGGCAGGTATTGCGGCAGTCATGGTCATCTACTTGGGTAACGGACCGCACTTGCCGATGCGCCGCCCGGGCGGCCCGAATCCGGGTAATCCATTGCACGCGTTTCGCGATCCCCAGTTCAGAGCGATTGCGGTAGGTTATTTCGGGCACATGTGGGAGCTTTATGCCTTCTGGACCATACTACCCATGCTCGTTGCACGCTCGCCCCTGCCTTCGCTTTTCGAAACACAGGGCATCTCAGCGCTGGCCTTCGCCATCATTGGGGTTGGCGCCATTGGGTGCGTCTTCGGCGGCGTGCTAACCCGCTGGGTAGATAGTGCCCGCGTCGCGCTCAGCGCTCTCGCGATTTCAGGAGTGTGCTGCTTTCTCTTGCCGTTCGCGGCAGACGCGCTGTCACGGGGTTGCCTGTTGGTTTTTTTCTTGATTTGGGGAGCGGCAGTTGTCGCAGATTCCCCGCAGTTTTCAGCGTTAGCTGCCAAGACATGCCCTCTGCCCTTGGTCGGCGGTGCACTCGCCATTCAGAACTCGATTGGATTTGCGCTGACGGTGGCTTCCATTACCCTCGTGTCCACGTTGCTAGGGGACCTGGGCATGAAAACGTCCTGGGTGCTTCTGCCGGGCCCAGTTTTGGGAATCATAGGCTTCCTGTCGTTGCGCCGCAGTTCCCGCTGACAGCGGCTGCGGCAGCGAACGCTCGGCTCGGATATGTGTCGGGAATCGCTCCTTAACGCCCGATCAATATAGTTGAATGCGCGTCTAGCACGCAAGTACGGCCGCTTTCGGCGCCGTCCATGTTGCAGTTCACAAGGATGTCGGCTGCAGGGGTGAACTTGCTCGAGGCAACCCCCCCGTTTCCTAAACAGGCCGCATTCAGAAGGATTCACTCATGAGCAAGGTCCGTCGCGGGAAGGTACGAAAACCGTGACCACGATCTTTACCGTAGGCGCGATACTCCGCGAATACACCGGCGAAGTACTCTACTCTCCACTTCAATGGTGCGCTGGCAGGCTGGACCGCGTGGTCAGCGATCTGGAGTTCTAGATGCTGGAAGGCATTTCAGCGACCTCGATATCCCTTGATCGGCTCAGCAGAGGAGCGTGCGACTTGAGCGGCCGGAACCCCCATGGGGCACTTCACGGGTTCTGGGCGCATTGACCCGAAGCCTCGGAAAGTCTTCTTTACGCCCGTTGGCTGCCAACGCCATGTGACACTTCCGCTCATTGCCGACAAGCGTCAGCATTAGGATTTCATATTGGTGTGGTCAGTCCACTGACCACGTCGAGGAACGGCTGTCTTGTTCTCGAGCGAAGGAGATCGCAGGCGTGCACACACGGCGCTATGCTTGAGCTGCGATGGGGCCGCAGTGGAAGCATGCGCCCTTTCAACCGGCTACTCTAGGGAAGTGCTTATGTGGACGCCTCCCGGATAGCAAGGTCGATTTGACATGGTGGTCGACAGGTAGAGGCAGCACGCTTATGTCCGGCCCGTTTGTTGCAGGCCTTAAGGCCTGCTGGCCCATATGGAATTCGCTGACGAGGTCCCCAGCTTGCGTATTTCGGGGCGCTTGATCAGCGATTTCGGGGGAACGTGATCACCTGTTTCGGCGGGAAGCTGCTCGCTGGTTTCGGCGGAACGTGATCACTTCGACGACGCTGCCGAAATCGGTGATCACGATCCCGAAACGAGTGATCACGTTGCCGAAATAGGTGATCAAGCAGCCGAAACGGGTGATCACGCACCGTAATGGGGCCGGGCAAGGGCTGGGGTGGGACTGCGCATGGACTAGAACGCCGGCGATACGCTGCTTCCTTTTTGCAAGGAAGCAAGCTGATGCCGGCCAACCGGATGACCATGCGCAAGATCAAGGAAGTGCTTCGCCTGAAATGGGCGTGTGGCCTTTCGCACCGGCAGATCGCTAGGGCGACGGGTGTGAGTGTTGGTGCCGTTTCGCAGTACGCGCGATGGCGAAGGCAGCGGGGCTGGATTGGGCGCAGGCGGATAGCCTGAACGAGGATACGCTGGAGCAGCGGCTGTTCGGCGCACAGAAGCCGGCCAACAGCCCGGGCGGACGGGTGACGCCGGACTTCCCCTACCTGCACCGCGAGCTGCGCCGCAAGGGCGTGACACTGCAGTTGCTGTGGGAGGAATACCTGGACGCGAATCCCGGGGTCCCCATTTACCAATACACGCAGTTCTGCTGCCGTTACCGGGACTGGGCAGCGACACTCAAGCGGTCCATGCGCCAGCAGCACCGCGCCGGCGAGAAGCTGTTTGCGGACTTCGCAGGTCAGATGGTGCCGATTCTGGACCCGGAAGGCGGCCTTGCGTTTGAAGCCAGCATCTTCGTCGCTGTGCTTGGCGCGTCGAATTACACATACGCGTGCGCCACCCGGGGGCAGACCACCGCCGACTGGATCGGGGGAATGGTCTGTGCGATGGAATTCGCCGGCGGCGTGCCTGAGCTGCTTGTGCCGGACAACCCGCGCGCGCTGGTGGCTCGCCCTGACCGATACGAGCCAGTGCTGTCCCGAACTGCAGAAGACTTCGTTCATCACTACGGCACGGCCATGCTGCCGGCACGGCCGCGCAAACCGCAAGACAAGGCCAAGGTCGAGACCGGCGTGCTGATCGTCGAGCGGTGGATCCTGGCGCGGCTGCGCAACCATCGCTTTTACAGCTTGGGCGAGCTCAACAAGGCCATCAAGAAGCTCGTCGCCGACCTGAATGACCGACCGTTCAAGAAGCTGCCTGGCACGCGCCGGGAGTGGTTCGAGCGGTTGGACCGGCCAGTGTTGCGACCGCTGCCGCCGCGGCGCTACGAAGTTGCAACGTTCAAACAATGCCGCGTCAACGTCGACTACCACGTCGAGATCGACGGTCACTACTACAGCGTGCCGCATGCCCTGGTGCGAAAGGCGGTCGAGGCTCGCGTAACCCGCCACACCATCGAGATCCTGTACGGTGGCAAACGGGTGGCGCTGCACGCGCGCAATACCCGCAAGGGCAGCCACAGCACGGTCAAGGAACACATGCCGGTGGCCCACCGCGCGCACCTCGAATGGACGCCCGGCCGGCTGCTCAACTGGGCAGCCTCGATTGGGCCCAACGTCGCCGTCATCGTCGAATACCAGCTCACCCACAAGAGCCATCCCGAGATGGGCTATCGCGCCTGCCTGGGTCTGCTGAGTCTGGCCAAGAAGTACAGCAAGGAGCGGCTCGAAGCCGCTTGCGCTCGCGCCGTCGCCATTGGCTCGCTCACGCGTAAGTCTGTGGTCTCCATCCTTGAAAACCATCTGGACCGGCAAGCCACTCTGCCGGTATCGCAAACCGAGTGGCATTCCCCCATGCACGACAACGTGCGCGGACCCGACTACTACCATTAGGAAAACTATGCTGATGCAACACACCGTCGGCCAGCTCAAGGCCCTCAAGCTCGACGGGATGGCGCGGGCCTTCGAGGAACAGTCTGCCCTGACCGCCAGTTCCAGCCTGCCGTTCGAAGAACGCTTCTCCATGCTGGTCGACCGGGAGATTGCTTGGCGCGACACCAGGCGCCTGGAGCGGCTGCTGCGCTCGGCCAAGCTCAAGCACACCCAGGCATGCCTCGAGGATGTGGTCTATGACGGCAGTCGCGGCCTTGATCAGCGGCTGGTCGCTACCCTGGCCAGTTGCGACTGGATCCGCAACGCTCAGAGCCTCATCCTGACCGGGGCGACCGGTGCCGGCAAGTCCTGGTTGGCCTGTGCGTTTGCTCAGCAGGCCTGTCGACAGGGATTCTCTGCTCTCTATCTGCGGGTGCCTCGACTGTTCGAGGAACTGCAGATCGCCCACGGCGACGGGAGCTTTACGCGCCGCCTGGCGCAACTCGCACGCATCGATGTTCTGGTGCTGGACGACTGGGGCCTACAGGAGCCTTCTGAAAGCGCTCGCGGCGATCTGCTGGAAGTTCTGGACGACCGCGTCGGTACCCGCTCGACCATCGTGACAAGCCAGCTCCCGATCGAGCATTGGCACCAGTGGTTGAATGATCCGACGCTGGCTGACGCCATCCTGGACCGGCTGGTCCACCAGGCGCACAAGGTGGCGCTCAAAGGCGAATCCATGCGCAAGCGCACGGCAACCGACGCCAAGAAACGGGCATCGTGATCACCTACGCTACAATCTCCTGACCGCGCAGTACCACCTTCCTTCCCTGATCACGTTCGCCGAAACCGCTGATCACCTTCACCGAAATCCGCAAATTAGACCAAGTCATCAGGGTATGCGCTATCAGCGACCATCCGTGTCATGAAACCCGAGGGGTCAACGTCTTCCGAGGGGTTCATTGGCGCTGCTCGAATTCGCTTCTCCATCGCCACACGACCAAAGCACCGAGAAGCAAAAAGAATCGCCGCGGCGGGATGCGGAGACGTCCCGACACGCTTTTCGGCCCTAACAGGCCGCTGAAATACCTCCAGCGGACGTCAGCGCGACGACTGGCTGAAGCGTTGCTTTGAGGATCCCATCCAATCCCACATTCATGCGCGGCGCAGATACCTTCACGGGAAGCTTGTTCACTATGCGGAGGCTGGAGGATTTCGTGCCGCAGTCCCATCCGCTGCGCTCGATCCGGACTATGGCCAACCAGGCGCTGGTGAAGATGGACCGGCTGTTCGCGCAGATGTACGAGGCCGATATCAAGGGTGGCCGCCCCAGTATCGCGCCGGAGAAGTTGCTGCGGGCCATGCTGCTGCAGGTGCTCTACAGCATTCGCTCTGAGCGCCAGCTCATGGAGCAGACGCAATACAACCTGCTGTTTCGCTGGTTCATCGGGCTGTCGATGGACGACTCAGTTTGGGTGCCCACGGTCTTCACCAAGAACCGCGAGCGACTGATCAAGCATGATGCGGTGATCCAGTTTTTCAACGAGGTGCTGGCCATCGCGCAGAAGAAGAACTGGCTGTCGGGTGAGCACTTCAGCGTGGACGGCACGCTGATACAGGCGTGGGCAGGCCACAAGAGCTTCGTGCGCAAGGATGGCGACGACCAAGACGATGACGCCGGCGGCAGCTTCAAAGGTCGCAAGCGCAGCAACGAGACACACGAATCCAAGACCGATCCCGATGCCAAGCTCTACCGCAAGGGCAAGACATCCAGTGAGCTGCGCTACATGGGTCATACCCTGAGCGACAACCGCCATGGCCTGGTGGTTAGCGCCATGGTGACCAAGGCGGACGGACACGCCGAGCGGGAGGCCGCAAAGGTCATGCTTAACGATGCCAGGCAGGTGATTGAAGACCTGAATGTGGAAGTCACCGTGGGCGCGGACAAGGGCTATGACGCGCACGAGTTCATTGAGGCCTGCCTGGAAATGAAGGTGACGCCCCACGTGGCGCAGAACACATCGGGTCGTCGCTCGGCCGTTCCTGATGCCATTGCTTCCAGCGCCGGTTATGCCGTCTCGCAACAAAAGCGCAAGCTGATCGAACAGGGCTTCGGGTGGGTCAAGACCGTGGGGCGCATGCGTCAGGTGATGGTGCGCGGTCTGAAGAAAGTCGATCAGATGTTTGTGCTGAGCATGGCCGCCTACCACCTCGTGCGCATGCGCTCGCTGGGACAAATCCGTCCGCAGTTGCAGTAATCGCGCTAATGAGGCCGGAATGGGCGCCAAAACGCGGAAAAAGCCGAGGCAGTGACGTCCGGCTTCCGGATTGTGAAAAACAGCGCTCCCCGCCTTGCGGGGAAAAACTCATCGCTAGCGCGATGAGTACTTCAGCAGCCTGCTAGAGGCATCAACCTGATACCTCGCATGCGCAATATCAAGAACCTTGTGCTGTACAAGGCGGACCGACGACGCCGATACGACCATATCGAGCGCCTGTGCCGCCGGTCCATCGACTGGGACCTGATCCAACGACACTACCCCGACATGATGCGGGTTGCCGTCTCGATCAAGGCCGGCAAGATGCCGCCGTCGACCATCCTGCGCCGGCTGGGTTCGGAGAGTACGAAGAATAAGCTATACTTTGCGTTCCGGGAGCTGGGCCGCGTCATCCGCACGGTGTTCTTGCTGAAGTACCTGGACGACCCGGAACTCCGTCGCACCATTCATGCCGCAACGAACAAGAGCGAATAGTTCAATGGATTTGCGCAGTGGTTGATGGAGACCGCGCCAAAACGGGGGCAGACGACCGGACCCCGGACCGCTGCCGAGCAACTTTGCTCGCTGGCCGCATAATCCTAGCACCCCCGCGACTCCCGGCTGGCACTACCTCCTTATCGCGACAACCTTCTCCCCTCGGTGTGTTAGCTCAGTCCTCAGCCGAGAGGATCGTCCCAGTTCTAGGGTTGTTGTCAAGCCGCGCCCAGCCAGGACAGCTCTGTCCGTTGCATGGCTTGCCATCGCTGCGCCAGATGGCTCCATCGTCATGCAACTGGTACAGCACACCAGCTGCACCTGCAATCGTTTGCGCGTGTCCATTATTGTCCATCAGCCGCCATCCAGGACACGATTGAACTGCGCATTTCTGGCCGGTGGACTCTCAGATTCGCCCATCGTCGTGACGCTGATACAACTCGCGCCCCCCTGCAATGATGTCGACCGTGCGCGGGTCATTGTCCATCATTTGCCATCCTGGGCACGACGGCCCGGAACACCGTACGCCGGTGTGCGTCCAGATCCGACCATTGTCGTGCAGCTGATGCAGCAGTCCGCCAGCCGCGACGAGCTTTCTGGTTTGCGGGTTGTTGTCGAGCATGATCCAACCGGGACAAGACTCGCCCGTGCAGTTGACGCCGGTCCAACGCCAAATCCGACCGTTGTCGTGCAGTTGGTACAGCTGCCCACCACCCGCCACAATGTCGCGCGTAGCCGAATTCTGATCGAGACGCACCCAGCCGGGACAGCTCTCGCCGCTGCAGGCCTGGCCAGTGAAGCGCCACACCTGTCCGTTGCTGTGCAACTGGAAGAGCTGGCCCGCAGACGAGACGATCTTGGTCGTGCTCGGGTTGTTGTCGAGCAACTCCCAGCCAAGACAAATGTCATCAGTGCAGGGTCGGCCGATCGATCGCCAGATGCGGTCGTCGCGGTGCAGCTGATACAACCTGCCACCGCTCGCGGCAAGTGCCTTCGTGTTCGGATTGTTGTCAAGCCGTTGCCATGACGGACAAGACTCACCGGTGCAAGCCCCGCCGATTGACTGCCATATCGCGCCGTCGTTATGCAGTTGGAACAGTTTGGGCGCATGGAGTTGATACAGCAGGGCGTTCTCGCCATCTGCTGCCGCCACCAGCTTTGTACGCGGGTTGTTGTCCAGCATGTCCCAGCCTCGACAAGCTTCGCCGGCGCAAGGCGAGCCGGTGAACCTCCAGACGCGTCCGTCATGGTGCATCTGGTAGACACCGCCTGCAATAGCGGTGGAATGGAGGTTGTTGTCCATCCTCACCCAGCCCGGGCAATTTTGACCGGAGCATGCGGCGCCGTTCGAGCGCCAGATCCATCCGTTGCGGTGCCGCTGGAACAGGCCACCTGCGTTGGCACTGAAGTCGACCGTGGCGGGGTTGTTGTCAAGCTGCACCCAGCCCGGACAACTCTGGCCAGCACAGGCTTGGCCCGTCGAACGCCAGATCCGGCCGTTGAAATGCATCTGATACAGCATACCGTCCGCGGTCCGGATGGCCACGGTGGCCGGGTTGTTGTCGAGCATGCGCCAGTGCGGGCAACTGTCACCTCTGCACGGACTGCCGGTCCATTCCCAGATGCGGCCGTCCCGGTGGAGCTGGTAGAGCTTGTTGCCGTTGGCGGCGATGGCTACAGTGGCCGGGTTGTTGTCCAGCCGCTGCCAGCCCGGACAGTTTTCTCCCGAGCACGCGACGCCAGTAGATCGCCAGATCCGGCCATCGTTGTGCAGTTGATAGAGATCCGCGCCACCGGCCGCGATCGCCACCGTCTTCGGGTTATTATCGAACATCTGCCAGCCGGGGCAGCTGTCGACGTTGCAAGGTGTTCCGTTCGAGCGCCAGATGCGGCCATCGAGGTGCAACTGGTAGAGACGCTCGCCGCCAGCGGCGATCTGCACGGTGCGGATGTTGTTATCCAGCATCTGCCATCCGGGGCAGCTGTCGCCGACGCAGGGGGCTCCGGTCGAGCGCCAGATTGCGCCCGCCCAACGGCTCTCGATGTCCACGCCCACCCGCCAGACGCCGCGGCCGCGCGCGCCGACATAGACATTCATCCGTTCATTACCTAGCGATTCAAAGTGCGCAAACAGCGGCCGGGAAATGTGTGGGCGCAGCGTCGAGTTGCTGACTGGATCGGTAAGTGGCGTCCAACTCGTTCCCCCATTTGCGCTCAGGTACAGGCCCGAGTCTTGCCCACCAATGAGGATCACGCTGCGGTTGCGCGGGTTGATCGCAACCAGCGAGGCCTGCGGATAGCCATTACCGGTACCGAACGCACCAAACCCCTGCTGGACGCGGGCCAGGAATGCGCCGTTGCCCGTCAGCAGTGTGTCGATGCCGGGAACGACTGCCCAATTGGCGCCACCGTCGATCGTGCGCACCATCGAGGGTGAGGCCCCCGAAAGGTCGTTGGCGATGATGTGGTTGAAGTCGGAACGGTCGACCCCGAACGCACCGAACTGACTATTGCCATTGCGGGCCACCTGCACCCAGGCGCCGATCGAAGTCGCACCTTCGTGTCGCCAGAGCGACCCCGTGCCGCCCAGGTTGCACGCTCCGATGCCCGCGCGCAGGTAGAACACCGAGGTGCCATCGTTGCGCCTGGACACGTTGATGCCGCAGGCGTTGGCTGGCGCGCCCGTGCCCAGCGTGCGCCAGGTCACCGTATTGCTCGAGATGTTGGAGGTGAAAAAAACACCGCTGCTGGTGACCACCGCATAGCTGTTGCTGGCGTAGTTCACCAGGGATCGGTTGTCCTTGAATCCTGTGAGGCTGCCGGCCGGATAGGTTTGGATTTCAGTGCCGCTGCTCATCGCGTCGCCGTCGAGGAACATGCGCGTGGCGGGCGCCACGTTGAAGCGACAGACGGTGTAGACCACCCGACCGGCTTCGGCTTCTACATCAAAGACATCGCAACATGTCGGGCTGTTCCAGTCCCGCGTCGCTTTTCCGCCGTCGCGCGTGCCAAAGCCACCAGAGTCCTGCTGGCCGATGTAGACGCCTTTCTCGCCCTGCGCTGCGCGTTCATTGCCGGCCATCGACCAGAGCCATAGCGCGGTGACGGTCGTCGTTTGCTGCTGCCAGCGCGGGTCGTGGCAGTCTGCCCCCGTGCGCTGGTTGAAGTAGATGCCGCCGTCGTTGGAGAACAGGGCGGGGCACGCGTTGAGGCCGCTGGCCGTATTGAAGGCAATGTCACCAACGTCCCAGTGCGCCCCGGTCTGCGCGGCTGCCCACGCCGAACTGGCGGGACAACGAGCCGCCGTCGACGCTGTGTTCGTTGGCGTCGCGCAGGCCGCTCGATAGAGTTGAGTGTCTCCGAACCACAGATCGAAAGCGCGCCCGTCGCGATCGTTCACCTTCACGAACGGGATGCGCCCCTGGGGGCCGGGGTTGGAGAATTGTGTGGGCCAGGTTAGATAGCGTCAAGCAGGACGGCCGGTCCAGCGACAATCATTTTGGCCGGTTGGCCGGGATGATTGTCGGTGAGTGTTAGGTCATGGTTGTCGCTCCGTTATCGATGTCGCGGTGATTGTCGTTGTCGCTGGATGATTGTCGTCGGCGAGCAGACTGCTTGTCGCTTGCGGTGCGCCGACGGTAGCTTTCGACGTTCATTTCAAAGATCGTCGAATGGTGGACGAGTCGGTCAATCGCGGCGATGGTCATGCCGGGGTCAGGGAACACGTTGTCCCAGCCTGAGAACGGCTGGTTGGCCGTGATCAGCAGACTGCGCCGCTCATAGCGCTCGGCGATCAGTTCGAATAGGACACTGGTTTCGGCCTGGTCCTTGCGGGCGTACGACAGGTCGTCCAGGATGATCAGGTCAAAGCGGTCGAGCTTGGCCAGGGCTGCAGGTAACTGCAGGCTCTGCCTGGCTGCCTGCAGCTTCTGGACGATCTCGCTGGTACGCGTGAACAGTACCCTGTACCCAGCGTCGATCAGGGCATGCCCGATGGCCGATCCGAGGTGGCTCTTCCCACCGCCCGGCGGGCCGAAGATCAACACATTGGCACCTTTCTCCAGCCAGGAATCACCGCTCGCCAGTGCCATCACGTGCGCCTTGGAGACCATGGGCACAGCACTGAAGTCGAAGGCAGCCAGCGTCTTGGTTGGATCCAGGCGGGATTCGGTTCGGTGTCGTTCGATACGCCGCTTGGCCCGTTCGGCCAGTTCGTGTTCGAGCAAGGCGCCAAGCAGCCGGGTTGCCTGCCAGCTTTCCTTGTCGGCGCGCTGTGCGAACTCTGGCCAGAGCCGGCCAATGGTGGGCAGGCGCAGTTCGTTGAGCATCAACGTCAGGCGGGCGGCATCAATTGGGAGCGGCGCGTTCATGCTGCGACCCCCTGGCCCAGCAGGGCGTCGTAGCAACTGGTCGCCGGCATCTGGACATGGATGACGGGGTGATCGGCTTGCCGCGGCGAGAACTCCTCGCGCAGCGCTTCCAGATCCGGCAGATCACCATCGCCCAACATGGCTTCCAGGCGCACGGCCAGCACGGCTTCGATACCGTCCATGGCCGCCAGCTCAAGCAGGCCAACCATCGTCTTGCACGCGTCGCGTTGCGACAGCCGGGCATCAAGCTGCTCCCAGGTTCGCCGATAGGCCTCCCGAGGGAACAGATCGTCCCGGAACGCCAGGCCCTTGAAGGCCTGCGGCTTACGTTTGAGCCCCTCAATGAAGTGCCGATAGTCGATAGCGCGGCGGGTGCTGTGCGCGGCGTGGGAGCCCCGAGGAGTGCTGAACACCATGGCTCCGGACAGGTAGCAGTCCAGTCGGTCGCCGTACACACGCACCTTCAGACGGTGACCAATCAGGCGGGACGGCGCGCTGTAGAGGATGCCGCGCACGGTGAATGTGCTGCAACGGGTGACACGCGCTTCCTCTTCGGCAAAGTCCGTCGTGCGCCGGGGAGGCAGGTCCGTCAACTGCTCGCGCTCGAGACGGAACGCCGCTGCATGACGCCGGTTACGACGCATCACGACCTCGCGCAGGAGCGCCTCATAGGCGGCTCGATCCTCGAAGTCCCGGTGGCCGCGCAGCATCAGTGCCTGGTCGACAGCCTCCTTCAGATAGCGGTGGGATGATTCCACACTGCCGTTCTCGTGGCCCAGGCCGCGGTTGTTACGGGTGCCGGTCATCCCATAGTGGTCCAGCAGGGCTTCGTAGCGCGTTGTGAAGTCCTCCTGCTCCTTCAGGTTCTTGAACGCCGCCGAGAGGCTGTCGGTGCGATGTTCTCGCGGGCAGCCGCCGGCCTGCCAGAGCGCGTTCTGCAAGCCCGAGGACAGCGCCTCGAAGCTCTCTCCGCCTTCAACCACTTGGGCGTACTCCCAGCGCGAGAACGCGAACACGAAGTGATACAGGCGGTGAGGGAATGGAACGCCGGAGATGGTGATGCCCAGCGCCTGCATATCGGTGAAGTCCGACAGTGCCCGGATCCCCGGCGCGTGTTCCTGTGGGAAGAAGACTTCTTTGGCCGGTCCAGACACAGCCCGCCACTTGCTGATGCGCCGTTCGAGCGTGCGGCGCATGCTGTCAGGGTATTGGTCGGGATGGTCGTCCTGGAGCTTGCGCAGAATGGTGATGGCTTGCAGGCGCGGCTCGCTAGCAAGCATCGGCACGACCTCGGTGTCCCAGACCTCGACGAATGGATCGGGCCGCGAGCGCCAGTAACGGCGGGGCTTCTGCGAAGGCAGTTGGCTATCACGTTCGATACGCCGGGCACTGCGCACACTGATGCCGGCCTTGGCAGCGGCAATCTCCTGGGTATGCTGTTTGCGTTTGGACATGTAGAGGCTAACCTGTTGGTCGGTAATACGGGTTCCAGACATGGACTGACCGCTTATTGATGCGATCAGCCATCGTAGAACCCGGCCAACTCGGCGCCGCCGGTGGCGGAAACTCTCCGGCGGCTACGCCGCCTCCGAGTTCCCGCCACCGGCCAAGATGTTTGTCGCTACGCCGGACAAAATGATTGTCGCCGCCCAGCCAGGTCGCGCCGCCGTCCCGGCTCTCGAAGATTTGCGTGCCGACCGAGAGGAAAATCACGTTGCCTTCGTCGGGAGAGGCTGCCAGTGAACATAAGCCTGCCGGCTCTGCACCACCACCAATGAAGGTGGCCGCATTGTCGGTGGAGCGCAGGTGCCCCTCGTCACCGCAGATGTCGACAACACCGTGGTGGACGATGACGCTCCACACTCGCATGCCCCCATAGGCTGGCGTGGGATCAATGTAGCGCCACGTGACGCCAGCATCGGTGCTGGTCGCCAGACCGCAGCTTGTGCCCACGTAAATCGTGTTCGCATTCGCGGGGTCAAACGCAATACCGAAAGCCTCGGGCTCCGTCCTGTCCACTGCGAATCGGCAATCACTCGCACTGGGGCGCGCGGTGGGAGGAACTGTCCACGTGGTGCCGCCGTCCCGACTGACGCTGATCCCGGAGTCCGGGGTCGTCTTGCCGTCGAACCGCGAGGTAGCAACGAGGATCGTGGGATTATTCGGACTGAACTTCACATCCCAGACTGCCTGCGCGCGGTGCCCGGGAACATATACCCAGTTGCGCCCGCCGTCGGTCGTTCGATACAGGCCGCCCCATTCGCTGGCCGCAAAGTAGATCTGGTTGTTGGTGGGATGCGCGCCAAGTTTGTTGACGCGCCCCCCCGCTAGCACTGTTTGCATCGGACGTGTGGCGGTCCGAATTGAGTGGGCTGATGTTGTCGATCCGCCAATTGACCTGCGCTTGGGCCACAGGGGAGCCCTGCGATCAATGCAACGCCGAAGGCGGCAATCGCCCTCCGCACACGCTGCCTGAATGGGCTACACCGCACATGTCTTCTTTGTTGTTCGCTCCCCTGCAAGGCGGCAGCAGACTGACCTTCACGCATGATCGCCTCCCCCATTTACGTTGCGATTTTTACCGCGGATTGCTTGACCGCAGGGCGCCTGGTGACAGACGCGAACCCCTTTATGTCTTCGACAAGCCGCCCTTACCTCGGCTGCACGAAATCGGCAGGGCAGACCGGTACTCGGCATACGTTCTCCGCCGCCGTCATGGTTTCGGCATCGCGCTCGTGCACGACGCGCACGCCATAGGTAAGCCCAGGTTGCATGCCTTCGATCACCACGGTGCGCTGAGGGTGCTCCCGCGCGCTTTCGACCCCCTGGGCGACCACGCGCATCTGCTCAAGCCCTCCAGTGCGAGCGTCGCGCTGGAGGGCTTCCTGGAGATCCGCGGGCAAAGTTGCCTGCGCCGAAGGCAGGACGAGCACCTGCCGCAGGCGCTGTGGAGTCAGCGCCGGATCACGGGGCACGATGCGGTTCGCCTGCACCTTGTGGAAGACAGCAGGGTTCACGAGATGTCGTAGGCGCTCCACGTCGAGGCCAGTTAGCGATAGAGCGGCGCGCATGGCTGACCGAGTCGTAGGCTTTCAGGTAGACCTCCTCGTATTTGACGCTGCGCCAAAGGCGTTCGACGAACACGTTGTCGCGCCAACTGCCCTTGCCGTCCATCGACAGTCGGATGCCGCGGTCGAGCACAGCGTCTGTGAACCCCGTCGCGGTGAACTGGCTGCCCTGGTCGGTGTTGACGATCTCCGGCGTGCCGTATTTCGCAAAGGCCTCCTCCAGCGCCTCGACAGCATGGCAGCTCTCCAGAGTGATCGCCACCCGGTGGGCCAGTACTTTGCGGCTCGCCCAGTCCACCACCGCCATCAGATACACGAAGCCCCGCGCCATCGGAATGTAGCTCGTGTCCAGCGCCCACACCTGGTTGGCGCGATCGATCGTCCGGTCGCGCAGTAGGTATGGCCAGATCTTGTGCGCCGCATGCTTGCGGCTCGTGTTGGGGCGACGGTACAGCGCCTCGATGCCCATGCGCTTCATCAGCGTGCGCACGTGCCGGCGGCCGACCGGGATGCTCTCCCGTCGCAACAGGCGGGCCAGCATGCGTGCGCCCGCGAAGGGATGCTCCAGATGCAGTTCGTCGATCCGGCGCATCAGCCTCAGATCCGCGTCGCTGATTGGACGCGGCTGGTAGTAGACGCTCGATCGGGAAATGTCGACCAGCTTGACCTGGCGGCTCACCGGCAGCGGGTGATCGCGGTCAATCATCGCTTTCCGCTCAGCAATCCCGCCTTGCCGAGCGCGTGCTCTAAAAAATCGTTCTCCAGTGTCAATTGGCCTATCTTTGCATGCAGCGCCTTCACGTCCACCGGCGGCTCGGCCGCAGTCTTGGTTTTGCCGCCGCCGAACACGTCCGCGGCGTGCTCCGCCAACTGTTGCTTCCACTCCGTGATCTGGCTCGGGTGCACGTCATACTGCTGGGCCAATTCCGCCAGCGTCTTGTCGCCCTTGAGCGCGGCCATGGCCACCTTGGCCTTGAAGGTTGCCGAGTGGGTCCGTCTGCTTCGTTTCGTCATCTTCTGGATCCTTTATGCCCGCCATTATGGCCGGCTCAGGCCCCAGCTCTTCCACTTAACCGACTGTCCGAATTTCCGCCGCCACCTGTGACACCTATCTCCGCACCTTGCTCATACACGGCGCCAGATCCGTGGTCACTCGAGGTGCGGGAACCGCCTGGCTCGACGAATTGCTCAAGCGACGTCCCTTCAACGTCGCGGTCGCTGCGGTAGCTAACAAACTCGCCAGGACCATCTGGGCAGTATTGGCCAGGCAAGGGAGATATGAGGCACACCTGCCCATAGCTGCATCATAGCCTCCCAAGCGGATACACCAGGACTGATCAACCCTTCTCAAGGAGCGCAAGCAATGATCGCATGATGGCTAACAGGTTGGACCGGGACGAGGAAGACCCGATAGGGAACGTGAGCCGCAAGGCTCGATAATCAGCTGGGTGCGGATTTCGGTGAAGGTGATCAGCGGTTTCGGCGAACGTGATCAGGGAAGGAAGGTGGTACTGCGCGGTCAGGAGATTGTAGCGTAGGTGATCACGATGCCCGTTTCTTGGCGTCGGTTGCCGTGCGCTTGCGCATGGATTCGCCTTTGAGCGCCACCTTGTGCGCCTGGTGGACCAGCCGGTCCAGGATGGCGTCAGCCAGCGTCGGATCATTCAACCACTGGTGCCAATGCTCGATCGGGAGCTGGCTTGTCACGATGGTCGAGCGGGTACCGACGCGGTCGTCCAGAACTTCCAGCAGATCGCCGCGAGCGCTTTCAGAAGGCTCCTGTAGGCCCCAGTCGTCCAGCACCAGAACATCGATGCGTGCGAGTTGCGCCAGGCGGCGCGTAAAGCTCCCGTCGCCGTGGGCGATCTGCAGTTCCTCGAACAGTCGAGGCACCCGCAGATAGAGAGCAGAGAATCCCTGTCGACAGGCCTGCTGAGCAAACGCACAGGCCAACCAGGACTTGCCGGCACCGGTCGCCCCGGTCAGGATGAGGCTCTGAGCGTTGCGGATCCAGTCGCAACTGGCCAGGGTAGCGACCAGCCGCTGATCAAGGCCGCGACTGCCGTCATAGACCACATCCTCGAGGCATGCCTGGGTGTGCTTGAGCTTGGCCGAGCGCAGCAGCCGCTCCAGGCGCCTGGTGTCGCGCCAAGCAATCTCCCGGTCGACCAGCATGGAGAAGCGTTCTTCGAACGGCAGGCTGGAACTGGCGGTCAGGGCAGACTGTTCCTCGAAGGCCCGCGCCATCCCGTCGAGCTTGAGGGCCTTGAGCTGGCCGACGGTGTGTTGCATCAGCATAGTTTTCCTAATGGTAGTAGTCGGGTCCGCGCACGTTGTCGTGCATGGGGGAATGCCACTCGGTTTGCGATACCGGCAGAGTGGCTTGCCGGTCCAGATGGTTTTCAAGGATGGAGACCACAGACTTACGCGTGAGCGAGCCAATGGCGACGGCGCGAGCGCAAGCGGCTTCGAGCCGCTCCTTGCTGTACTTCTTGGCCAGACTCAGCAGACCCAGGCAGGCGCGATAGCCCATCTCGGGATGGCTCTTGTGGGTGAGCTGGTATTCGACGATGACGGCGACGTTGGGCCCAATCGAGGCTGCCCAGTTGAGCAGCCGGCCGGGCGTCCATTCGAGGTGCGCGCGGTGGGCCACCGGCATGTGTTCCTTGACCGTGCTGTGGCTGCCCTTGCGGGTATTGCGCGCGTGCAGCGCCACCCGTTTGCCACCGTACAGGATCTCGATGGTGTGGCGGGTTACGCGAGCCTCGACCGCCTTTCGCACCAGGGCATGCGGCACGCTGTAGTAGTGACCGTCGATCTCGACGTGGTAGTCGACGTTGACGCGGCATTGTTTGAACGTTGCAACTTCGTAGCGCCGCGGCGGCAGCGGTCGCAACACTGGCCGGTCCAACCGCTCGAACCACTCCCGGCGCGTGCCAGGCAGCTTCTTGAACGGTCGGTCATTCAGGTCGGCGACGAGCTTCTTGATGGCCTTGTTGAGCTCGCCCAAGCTGTAAAAGCGATGGTTGCGCAGCCGCGCCAGGATCCACCGCTCGACGATCAGCACGCCGGTCTCGACCTTGGCCTTGTCTTGCGGTTTGCGCGGCCGTGCCGGCAGCATGGCCGTGCCGTAGTGATGAACGAAGTCTTCTGCAGTTCGGGACAGCACTGGCTCGTATCGGTCAGGGCGAGCCACCAGCGCGCGCGGGTTGTCCGGCACAAGCAGCTCAGGCACGCCGCCGGCGAATTCCATCGCACAGACCATTCCCCCGATCCAGTCGGCGGTGGTCTGCCCCCGGGTGGCGCACGCGTATGTGTAATTCGACGCGCCAAGCACAGCGACGAAGATGCTGGCTTCAAACGCAAGGCCGCCTTCCGGGTCCAGAATCGGCACCATCTGACCTGCGAAGTCCGCAAACAGCTTCTCGCCGGCGCGGTGCTGCTGGCGCATGGACCGCTTGAGTGTCGCTGCCCAGTCCCGGTAACGGCAGCAGAACTGCGTGTATTGGTAAATGGGGACCCCGGGATTCGCGTCCAGGTATTCCTCCCACAGCAACTGCAGTGTCACGCCCTTGCGGCGCAGCTCGCGGTGCAGGTAGGGGAAGTCCGGCGTCACCCGTCCGCCCGGGCTGTTGGCCGGCTTCTGTGCGCCGAACAGCCGCTGCTCCAGCGTATCCTCGTTCAGGCTATCCGCCTGCGCCCAATCCAGCCCCGCTGCCTTCGCCATCGCGCGTACTGCGAAACGGCACCAACACTCACACCCGTCGCCCTAGCGATCTGCCGGTGCGAAAGGCCACACGCCCATTTCAGGCGAAGCACTTCCTTGATCTTGCGCATGGTCATCCGGTTGGCCGGCATCAGCTTGCTTCCTTGCAAAAAGGAAGCAGCGTATCGCCGGCGTTCTAGTCCATGCGCAGTCCCACCCCAGCCCTTGCCCGGCCCCATTACGGTGCGTGATCACCCGTTTCGGCTGCTTGATCACCTATTTCGGCAACGTGATCACTCGTTTCGGGATCGTGATCACCGATTTCGGCAGCGTCGTCGAAGTGATCACGTTCCGCCGAAACCAGCGAGCAGCTTCCCGCCGAAACAGGTGATCACGTTCCCCCGAAATCGCTGATCAAGCGCCCCGAAATACGCAGTCTAATTGATCGAAACGCTTTCACAACGTATCGCTCATTAGAGGTCAAAGGTGTCAACTTGTATGCCGCTTGTGACTTGGAAAAAGGGTCGCCGGTATTCAGTTCACCGATCCAACTGCTCCTCATCATGTATTTGCTTGCGCAATGTCGCGAAATGCTCCTGAAGACTTATCCCACATACCGGATGAACGCTCTCCGGAACGACGGCGGCACCGACTTTGGCCCAATCCTCTGCAGTCAGCATCTCCCCTGTTCGTGGCATGACTAGCTTTTCCTCGGAAGATAGATGATTGCGATAGTAAGCAAGATATACTGCCGCTTGCGCCACTAACACGTCTCTAGGCGTTATAACGTCCCATTCGGCGCCCTTGAAGTGGTCAAGTAGTTGGGCGCTGGTTTCCGCGATCACTAGATGTTCCTGTAGAAGTCGATTCACCACGAGCTGTATATCGGGATCTCGCTTCACCAGTAAAGAAAAAGCAACATCCTCTCGAGGGTGATGAATGCGATCGCCATAATCACACATGTACTCGACGATTTTAGCTATCAATCGATAATTAGGATGTCGTCCCTCAAAAAAAGCCCCGATTTGATTTTGGAGTAGGTCTAGTAAATGAGCGAAGTACAAATGATCATTATGCCAATCAGTAATGGTATTGTTCATTTCGTTGGCCATCCCAAGGGATGGGGTTGTTATTGGAATTTAGGTTAAAGTTTTAATTTTTTACCAAAGGCTAACATCCAGTGGCTTTAAAAAAACCAAAAATGCGAGTAAGACAGAGTCCGCGTGATGTTTAACCCGTGTCCATGCCAAGGGGATAGCGCTAGAGCAGTCAAGTTCTCCTCGTGCATTATTCCTGCGCCCCATG